>NZ_CP046056.1:986250-1315000 GCF_016132445.1 Venatoribacter cucullus
TCGATCAAGGCGCCGGTCAGCCACAGCGGGCTGCTGCCATCGAGAAAATATTTTAAGGGGGCGGCCATATTGCCGAAGCGTACCGGACTGCCCAGTAATAAACCGGCGCAGTGTTTTAAGTCGTCATAGCTGCAGTACACCGCGCCGCTGTCGGGTACCGCCGGCAGTGAAGCTTCGGTATCCGGGGATACCGCCGGCACGGTGCGCAGCCTCGCTTCCATACCGGTTACCCGCTCGACGCCGCGGGCCAGCTGTTTGGCTATGGCCTCGGTTTTGCCATGACGACTGTAATACAGCACCAGAATGTAAGGGTTGCTCATGCCAGAATCTCCAGCACTTGCTCGGGCGGGCGACCAATACGGGCCTGAGTGCCCTTAACCACAATGGGGCGTTCAATCAGTTTCGGGTGGGCAACCATGGCGGCAATAATATCGGCTTCGGTTAACGCCGGGTTATCCAGCCCCAGGGTTTTGTACTCGTCTTCTTTGGTACGCAGCAGGTCGCGGGCGGGAATACCCAGACTGACCAGAATGTCACGCAGTTCGGCAGCGGAGGGCGTATCTTTCAGGTACTCGACGATTTGTGGCTGAATACCCTGCGCCTGCAACAACGCCAGCGTTTCCCGCGATTTGGAACAGCGCGGATTGTGATAAATGCGGATTTCGCTCATGCTTGCCTCTGTGTGTGCGGTACCAAGGGCCGCTATGGTAACAAAGGAAACCGGAATGCAGAAAAAAGCCTTTCCCCGCCTGCTGGCTGGCCTGCGCCGTACGCAACGGTCGCTGGCCCGGGTTGGCCCGGTGTTATGGCAAACGGTGCAGCGTTTTGAAGGTACTGAGCGCCGCCGGGATGCTGCCGCCCTCACTTACACCACGCTGTTTGCGCTGGTGCCGGTATTAACCGTTATTTATGCCACCCTCAGTGCCATTCCCGCCTTACAAAGCTGGGGCGGTGATCTCAGCAACAACCTGCTGGCCTATGTGATGCCGGAAGGCAGTGAGCAGATTTCAGCCTATTTACTGGCGTTCAGTCAGCAGGCCCGCAGCCTCACCTGGATCGGTGTGGTGTTTCTGTTTATTACCGCATTAATGCTGCTGCGTACCATTGAAATGCAGTTCAACCGCATCTGGAACGTGGATAAACCCCGCTCCGGGTTGCAGAATTTTTTCCGTTATTGGGCGGTGCTCAGTCTGGGGCCATTACTGATTGGCGGTGCGATTGCCGCCAGTTCGCTGGTGGCGTCACTGCCTGTGGTCGCCGATCTGGAAAAAGTACCCTTGCCGTTCCGTTTTTTGCCCTGGTTATTCAGTGCCGCAGCGTTAACGGCCCTCTATATGCTGGTACCCAACTGCCGGGTGCCCTGGCGTAATGCGTTGCTGGCCGGCATGCTGATTGCGCTGTTATTTGAAGCCGGCAAGTTTTTGTTCAGCCGTATTATTGGCATGTTTCCGTCCTATCAGCTGATTTACGGCGCCTTTGCCGCCGTGCCGCTGTTTCTGTTATGGATTTATCTGGCCTGGATGCTGGTGTTACTGGGCGCGGAACTCAGTTATGCCCTTAGCCACTTCGCTCCGGCCAATCGTAAATTACCGCCCTTGTGGCGGCGCTTACGCCTGGTGCAAACCTTATTACAGCTGCAACAGCAAGGCCGGTTATTAAGTGAAGCGGCACTGGCGCGGCGCCTGCCCGACTTAACCCCGGTGCAGGTACGGGTGGGCTTGCAGCAACTGCAGCAGATGGGGCTGGTAACCCGCAGCCAGGAAGGGCAGTGGGTGTGGCTGGCTGACCAGCACCGCGTTACTCTGGGGCAATTACTGCAGGATCTGAGCCTGAACGATTTACAGGCCGGACTGCCCGCCGATATTAATGTCAGCCCGGCCGAACGCCAGCGCTGGCAGCAATGGCAGCAGGACTGGCAGCAGCAAAATCAAAGCGCGCTGGATACCCGTCTGCACGCATTTTTATAAATCAGGATCTGTTATGAAATACGCCTTACCGGATAAAACCCCCGACATTGCTGCCCCGGCGGTAGCCTTGCAGGTACATCCGTGGCGGTCAGCGTTGTATGAGGAACTGCATAACCGGCCATCGCCGGTTATTGAAGGGCCCTGTCAGGTTACGCATTTTACGGTGGTACTGAACGACAATCGTAAAGCCCTGCACGACCATGTGGTGGACCTGTGCAAGCGCTTCAGTGTGCCGGCACCGGCGCAGGATTCCTCCTGTCTGTATCAGGATTTCGGTGGTTTTGAACTGCGCTGGGAACGGCACATGGAGTTTGCCAACTTCACCTTTATTTGCCCGGATACCAGCCCCTTTGCGCCGGATGCCTTAGGCAATGTGCCGAAAGACTGGCTGGCGGCGTTACCCGGCGAATTAGTAGTGGCCCTGAACCTGGCCGTGGTGAATACCCCGCCGGACGACAAACAGCTGCAACGCTGGTTTGAAGGCCAGCGGGTGTCCGGTGCCTGGGTGGCAGACGAAAAAGCTCAGGTGTGGACCGCGTTTAAACTGCACAGCGATGGTTTTGGCCGCATGGTTGCCTGCAACCATGGTTTAACTCCGTATCAGAGCGGGCGACTGGTGCAGCGCCTGTTCGAACTGGAAACCTACCGCTTAATGTCGCTGCTGGCGTTGCCCATTGCCCGGCAGATGGGCGGCGAGCTGGCGCAGGTGGAGGAAAATCTGGCCACCCTGAACCAGAGCATTTCGGATATTGATGCCGGCAAAGATGAGCGGGTATTGCTGCAGGAATTATCGCAACTGGCGGCCGAAGTAGAACGCCATCGCAGTGATACCAACTTCCGCTTCTCGGCGGCGGTGGCCTATCACGATCTGGTTCGTGACCGCCTGCGCCAGTTAAAAGAAAGCCCGATTGAAGGCATGCAGAGCCTGCGGGAATTTCTGGAGCGGCGGTTAACGCCGGGTATTAAAACCTGTAACTCGGTACGCGACCGGCTGGAAGATTTATCGCGTCGTATCAGCCGCACCACCAGTTTGCTGCGCACCCGGGTGGATTTATCCATTCAGGAACAAAACCAGCACCTGCTGTCGTCGATGAACCGCCGCAGCCAGCTGCAACTGCGGCTGCAACAAACGGTAGAAGGGTTATCGGTGGTGGCCATTGGTTACTATCTGGTGTCATTGCTGGGGATCGGTTTTGCCGGAGCAGTAGCCTATGGTTTGCCGTTCAACACCGATGTTGCCAAAGGCATTGCTGTTCCCATCGTATTGGCGGTGGTGTATTGGGGTGTGCACCGGGTGAAGTCGCACATCGTGCGCCGGAATCCTGACGCTCAGAAGGATAAATGACGTCAGGATAACTGACAGATATCCGACGCGAAGCGGCCCTGATGGGCCGTTTTGCTTTTCAGCTTGTTGATTTTATTGGTTTTTTTAAGTTGGCCCGGGGTTTGCTGTGTACACATAGTATTAAGCGTCTTGCGCCCGGCTTCCGGCAGCGCGCATTGACCTACCAACGACCCTAATCATCAGGCCGAGGCATCTATGGATATCAACCCCACCAACAGCTACCAGAACATGCTGAATATGCTGGGTAAGGGCAGTAGTCAGAATACCGACGGCCAGCCTGCTGCCACAGATGCCAACGCCGGCAAGGTTAAAGCGGCCAGCCAGACCTCTGGTTCAGCTACCACCAGCCGCGCCAGCGATGCCAATGCCTACAGCGATAAAGTGTCACTTTCGTACCGGGCAGAAAAACTCAGCAAAATCAGCACAGAATTTTTTGGCGGCACCATTCAGTCCAGCCAGATTCCGGCCCTTACCCAGCGACTGTATGAAAACGGTTTTCTGAATGACAGCCAATACCGCGATTTAGGCGGCGCGCAGCAAAAAGTATCGGCCATCAGTCAGGCCAATGCCTTTATCAGCCGGCAGATTCTGGCCGAGCCGGATGGTAATTCTGAGATGGCCCGCCAACTGGTGCAGGTCGCCAATGTGCTGGCCAATATGGATGCCCCCACCACCCCCGAATTACGCCGCGCCGAAGCCGATGCTTATGAGTTTATGGCCAGCCATAGCGAAGCCTTGCAGCAGCAGGGCGCTCCGGAAGAACTCCGCCAGGGGTTTACCCGGGTAATGGAAGTGCTGGAAGCGCTGGATAAAGTGCGCAAGCAGGAACAAAGCACCGGTGCTCTCAGCAGCTATGCCAGTGTGCAGGAAGCCTGGCAGAGTATGCAGAATGATGAAGAATGACCGCTGAATTCCGCCTTTTTATACCCCGGTAACCGGAAAATGGGCTGCCGGGGCGCTTTTGCCTGCGTATAATCCCCGTCAATTCGTACTCATTGATCATATTCTGTTAACAGAGTGAGTACAGACTTGCGTATTTTGAGGGAGTTATCGTGATCGGATCATTAGTGGATGCTTTTTACACCGTTAAACCGGATGCTGCGGTCGCGGCTCAGCGCGTTGCGTTTGGTACCTCCGGCCACCGGGGTTCGGCCTTAAAAAATACCTTTAATGAGCTGCATATTCTGGCCATTGCACAGGCCGTGGCCGACTACCGTGCCAACGCCGGAATTACCGGGCCGTTGTTTTTAGGCCAGGATACCCACGCCTTATCACAACCCTCCTGGGAAGTGGCCCTGCAGGTATTGGCGGCTAACCAGGTGGATGTGCGCATTGCCGCCAATAATAGGGTAACGGCTACACCGCTGGTGAGCCGGGCCATTCTGGAGTTCAACACCGGTAAAACCACCGGCCTGGCCGATGGTTTAATTATTACGCCCTCACACAATCCACCGGAAGATGGCGGTATTAAATACAACACCCCCGATGGTGGCCCGGCCGATGCTGATGTGACCGGCTGGATTGAACAGCGCGCGAATGATTATTTGCAGAATGGCTGCGTTGATGTAAAGCGTACTGAACTCACAACCGCCCGCGCGCAGGCACAGGAATACGATTACGTTGGCCGCTACATCGCCCAGCTGGATCAGATTATTGATATGGACGCCATCCGCAACAGCGGCCTGAAGCTGGGTGCTGACCCCATGGGTGGCACAGCGTTGCCGGTGTGGCAGGCATTGGCAGCCGATACAGCACTGAATATTACTGTGGTTAACGAACAGATTGATCCGGCTTTTGCCTTTATGCCGCCCGATCACGATGGCCGTATCCGTATGGATTGCTCCAGCACCGCCGCCATGGCGAACCTGCTGAAGATCCGCAACCAATTTGATATCGCCTTTGGTAATGACCCGGATGCTGACCGCCACGGCATTGTCGATGCCGCCGGCTTAATGAACCCCAATCATTTTCTTTGCATGTGCGTGGATTATTTATTAACCCACCGGCCACAGTGGCGCAAAGACTTAAAAATCGGCAAAACCCTGGTGACCTCGTCGATGATGGACCGTGTGGTGGCGTCGCATCAGCGTGAGCTGTACGAAGTACCGGTCGGATTTAAATGGTTTGTACCGGGTTTATTTAACGGTGAGCTGGCCTTTGGCGGTGAAGAAAGTGCCGGCGCCAGTTTCTTAACTCTGGATGGCCAGCCCTGGAGCACCGATAAAGACGGTATTGTGCTGTGTTTATTGGCCGCCGAAATAACCGCCACCACGGGCTTAACCCCATCGCAATACTATGCCGAACTGGTGGCGCAGCATGGCAATCCGGTGTATCGACGTATTGATGCGCCGGCCACGCCGGAGCAGAAAGCAGCCTTCAAAAAGCTGACAGCAGCCAGCGTGACCGCGGCCGAACTGGCAGGCTCACCGATTACCGCTGTGCACACTCAGGCACCCGGTAATGGCGCTGCCATTGGTGGCATTAAAGTAAGCACGGAACAAGGCTGGTTCGCGGCGCGCCCCAGCGGTACTGAAGATATTTATAAAATCTATGCCGAAAGTTTTGCCGGTGAGAATCATCTTCAGCAGCTGATTGATGAGGCCAGAGCCTTATTAAGCGGAATTCTGTAGCTATTGGTCTATTGTTAACACCAATATCGTTTACGTATCAGGAGCCATGCCATGCCGACCAACTTTGCCAAGCCGGGCTTTGAGATATTACCGGTGGTTGGTGCGGCCTGAATTTATTGTGACAGCAATGTTGCTTCTCTGACGAACAGGTTGAGCGTTCCGGGTTAAGCGTTCTGCGTGCCCGGAATAGTGCTATCAGTTTTGATGAACGCTTAACGCCGAAGCCTTGAACAGCTTGGGGTTAATATCTTAGGAAACGGGCCGTCAGGCCCGTTTTGTTATGCTTTTATACACGCCCGGCGTTGAGTACCCAGTCCGGGCACTCGCCTTGTTTGTTGTAGGCCGCCGGTGCTTCCAGCAGCAGGCTGATAACATCTTCCACTTTAAATTCGTGACAGGCTTTATCCAGCCGGTTCAGCAGGTTGTGGGTTTCCGGCCAGGTCAGATGAACCTCGTTGGCGGTCATAATGCGCGGATGTTCGGTGCCTTCCACGTTGTCGCCAATCAGCAGCTCTTCGTACAGTTTTTCACCCGGGCGTAAGCCGGTGAATAAAATCTCGATATCACCCTGTGGGTTTTTCAGGCTGCGCTCCGTAAGACCAGACAAACGGATCATTTTTTTCGCCAGATCAACAATTCTGACCGGCTCGCCCATATCCAGTACAAAAACATCCCCACCTTTGCCCATGGCACCGGCCTGAATCACCAGCTGAGAGGCTTCGGGAATGGTCATAAAGTAACGGATAATATCCGGATGGGTAACCGTGATGGGGCCACCGTTTTTAATTTGTTTGCGGAACAGCGGCACCACCGAGCCGGAGGAGCCGAGTACATTGCCGAAACGCACCATACAGAACAGGGTGTCGGTTTGGCGCTTGGCCAGTGCCTGCAGCACCAACTCGGCCATACGTTTGGAAGCACCCATTACATTAGTGGGGCGCACGGCCTTGTCAGTGGAAATTAATACAAAACGTTCAACCCCGGCAGCAATGGCGGCTTCGGCACAGTACCAGGTACCGAATACGTTATTGCGCACGCCTTCAACCACATTATGCTCGACCATGGGCACGTGCTTATACGCCGCCGCGTGGTAAACCGTCTGAACTTTAAACGTACGGAATACGGTTTCCAGCCGGTTTTGTTTTTGCACGGAACCGAGGATGGAAATAATCGGCACATTAAGCTGATACTGTTCATTCAGCTGCTGCAGTTCCTGTTCAATGGCATACAGACTGTATTCGTTCAGTTCCAGCAGGATCAGTTTTTCCGGCTGTTGCAGTAAAGCCTGGCGGCATAATTCAGAACCAATAGAACCACCGGCGCCGGTAATTAATACGATTTTTCCGTGGATACTTTCTTGTAGCAAGTCAGCACGGGCATCGACCTGGTCGCGGCCCAGCAGGTCTTCAATATCGACTTCGCGGACTTCTTCAATACGCGCTTTGCCACTGATAATGTCGGGAACCGATGGCGCTGTTAATACTTCGAGATTGTTTTCGGCCAGTTTTTCGATCAGCAATTTACGTTGCTGAATGCTGGTGCGCCCCAGTGCCAGTACAATTTTTTTAACATGTTGCTGTTCAAGCAGATCGCTCAGATTCAATGGCGAATAGACCTTCAGGCCATGAATGCTGCTTTTTTGTTTTTTGGGATCATCGTCAATAAAGGCAAACGGCCGGAATTGATTGCTGCTGCTGAGCGCCTGAGCTAAGGCAATACCTTGCTGACCAGCCCCATAAATAATCACCGGTTCTGATTTGGCTTTGCTGAGCTGGGTTACCACGCTGCGGATAAACAACCGTGGGGTGCCTAACAATGCAAAGGCGGTAAAAAAGTAAATAATGACGCTGGAGCGGGGAATGTTGGCCGGAATCAGGAAGGACGCTGTAGCCATGGTCAGGGCAGAAACACCAATACCTAATGCCAGGGCACTGAACGCTTTACTGGTCATAAAGCGGACCACCGCGCGGTACAGCCCCAGCTTTACGAAGGCGACAGTGGTGATGATTACCGTAATGGCCACCATCAGGTACATGGCTTCTGTCGTCTTGATGCTGAACGTACCATGACGCAATGCCAGCGCCAGGTACATAGCGACCGGGATAGCAAAGACATCGTAAGACAGGGCAATAAAACGCTTGGTGGAACGTGACGCGTTGAGTAACAGATGAATCATAATTAACCTGCCACAGCCGGTGGAGCAGAGTGTACTCCGGCCATGGACTCTCCTTGTTTGGCCGATAAAGCAGCATCAGCCATTATGTGTTTGTGACGAAGTTGGCATTATCCTGCCTCGGTATTCTTGTTGGCAAGTTATACCTTGGCAGGTTACAAAGAGATTACAAAAAATCCCGCCACTCAATCAGCAGGTCTTTGAAGTCTTCCAGCCCGCAGGCGGCGCGGGATTCGGAGTCGTAAAAATCCAGATCTTCACCTTCCAGCTCTTCCAGCGAGTATTCCTGCAGCAACGTCAGGGCGGTTACTTCCGCGTCTTCACGGGTTAAGTGCAGCAGAAAATCGCGACCTTGCCACTGGTACTCACGCTGCGCACCGGCTTCCAGCTGGCCGATGGCCTGCAGAATAACGTCCAGTTGTTCTTTGTTGTTGCCCAGTTCATCGCTTAACCACAGGCCAAAGGCTTCATGATCCATGGATAAGCGGGCCGTGGGGATCTGGCGTTCGTTGTAAAAAAAGCGGTAATCCATGGTATTGGCTCAGTCGTTGTCGTCGTCGCTGTCGGCTTCGGTATTGGCCAGCGGCCAGCCCCCCAGGGTCTGGTAGCGGTTTACGATGTAGCAGAACAGTTCGGCGGTTTTCCAGGTGTCGTAGGCCGCGCTGTGGGCGGCATGGTTGTCAAAATCCAGCCCGGCCAGCCGGCAGGCGCGGGCCAGCACGGTATGGCCTAACGCCAGTGCGGACAAGCTGGCCGTATCGAACGAGGAAAACGGGTGAAAGGGATCGCGCTTGATATCATTACGGGCAATCGCGGCGCGCAGGAAGCCGTGGTCGAAGTGTGAGTTATGGCCCACTAACACGGCGCGGTTGCAGCCATGCAGTTTTACTTCGCGGCGAATGGTCTGGAACATGCTGGTTAAGGCGTCGATTTCAAATTCGGCGTCGCGTTCCGGGTCAAACGGGTCAATACCGGTAAAATCCAGTGCTTCTTTTTGCAGGTTGGCACCGTCGAAGGGATGGATGTTGGCGCTCATGCTCTCGTGCGGGTGCAGCAGGCCTTGTTCATCCATACGCAGGGTTACCATGGCGATTTCCAGCAGCGCATCGGTATCGGCATTAAAACCGCCGGTTTCGACATCGACCACTACCGGTAAAAAGCCGCGGAAGCGACGTGCCATGGGGGTTTTTTCTGCAGAGTTGCTGTTTTGTGTTACCGACATCCGCTTAGTACTCCAGTTTCCAGCGCAGGGTTTCACCCGCACGCAGCGGCACGATAACGTCTTGCCCGAACGGCATTTCCGCCGGCACCTGCCAGGGTTGTTTCACCAGCGTGATCTCGTCGCTGTTGCGTGGCAGGCCGTAGAAATCCGGGCCGTGGAAGCTGGCAAAGCCTTCCAGTTGGTCCAGCGCGCCTAAGTCTTCAAAAATTTCGGCGTACAGTTCAATAGCACCGTAAGCGGTGTAGCAGCCGGCACAGCCACAGGCGTTTTCTTTGGCGCCTTTGGCATGCGGGGCACTGTCGGTACCAAGGAAGAATTTGGCATTACCGCTGACCACCACATCCTGCAGGGCTTGCTGGTGCAGGTTGCGTTTCAGAATCGGCAGGCAGTAGAAGTGCGGTTTAATACCGCCAACCAGCATGTGGTTACGGTTGTAGGCCAGATGCTGCACGGTAATGGTGGCGCCCACGTTCGGCCCCTGGCTTTTTACAAAATCGGCGGCGTCTTTGGTGGTGATGTGTTCAACCACCACTTTCAGGGTCGGGTGGCGGCTGACCAGCGGTGCCAGAATGGTGTCGAGGAACTCTTTTTCGCGGTCGAAAATATCCACATGGTTGTGGGTGACTTCGCCGTGTACCAGTAATGGCATGCCATGTTCAGCCAGGGCGGAGGCAATATGATCCAGCTTGCCCAGGTCGGTAACGCCAGAATGCGAGTTGGTGGTGGCACCGGCCGGGTAGAGTTTGACCGCTACAATATGGCCGGCGTCTTTGGCCTCGGCGATCATGTCCGGGGTGGTGTGGTCGGTTAAATACAGCACCATCAGCGGGTCAAAGTGAATGCCCTGCGGCACGCGCGATAAAATGCGGCTGCGGTATTCCAGCGCTTGTTCGGCATTCATGACCGGGGGTTGCAGGTTCGGCATGATGATGGCGCGTTTCATTACCCGGGCAGTGGCGGGCACGGTGTGTTGCAATAATGCGCCATCGCGCAGATGCAGGTGCCAGTCATCAGGGCGGGTGATGGTTATGCGTTCGGTCATAGCGGCAACCTTAAGCTGGAAGCTGTTGGTGTGGGTTACAAGACGGGTTTCGTTCAGAATGCCGCATTGTACCCAAAGCCCGGCCGTTGCGCTTTGTTTTAAGGGCAGTTTTTACCGCTCAATTTTTTCGTCCGGCCGCCGATAACCCGTCCATACCCTTACTGTTTGTGGTAACAGGAATTCTGATGCTTAGTAACCAAACTCTGTCCAAGTCTGTTGTCGAGGCGCTGCGGTTCTGTGCTGGCCGCTGTTTGTTAGCGCTGGCCATGACTGGGGCTGCCGTTGCTGAGGCGGATCTGCACTATGGCAGCTCGGCGGAAGATACCCGCTGGCAGGTGAGTGGCTCGATCTTTGAGTGCCGGTTTGAACAGCCCATTCCCGGCTATGGCCGGGCTGTGTTCTACCATGAGGCCGGCGAAGATGTGGAATTCCGCCTGGAAACCCTGCGTAATTTAATGGCCTATACGCCTGCGGAAGTGACTATTTTGCCGCCGCCGTGGCAGCCGTCGGCGAAATCGGAGCATCTTGGCCAGGTGAAGGTGGTGGATGCAACACCGAACTTAAGTTTGGATGCCCGCCGTACCAATCAGTTTTTACACGCACTGCTGGAAGGCAAGTGGCCGGCGATTTCCCATACCGCTTATTACGATAAGGGCCGGCAGGTGCGGGTGCATGTATCGGCCGTGGCCTTTAATGATTTTTACCCGGTATATCTGCAATGCGTCGACCAGCTGTTACCCATGAATTTTCGCCAGGTGAACCGCCTGAAAGTGCAGTTTGGCAGCGGTGAAGAGAAAATTGACGCTGAGGATATGGCCATTCTGGATCAGATTATTCATTACATTCAGAACGACCCCAGAGTGTTTGCGGTGTATCTGGATGGTCATGCCGATAGCATGGGGCGTCGTTATGATAACCGGCAAGTGTCCAAAGCGCGGGTAGAAGATGTGGAGCGCTATTTTATTACCAGGGGCATTAACCCGGATATGTTAACCACCCGTTTCCATGGCGACCGTTATCCGGTGGCCAATAACCGCACCGCCGCTGGCCGGGCAGAAAACCGCCGGGTAACCATAAGACTGGAGCAGCGGGATGATATGCCGGTGCCGGATAATCTGATTTTCAGGCCGTCGGCGGGGGGGTAGGGGTTGCGGCGTTAAGCGTTCAGCGCGCGTTGTCGCAAGACTCTGAGCGCGCCAAACCCTCAACACCAAACGCTTAACGATCAATCACTTCAGCAATTTACGACCATTGTTGGCCGCAATACGCATCCGCAGGGCGTTCAGCTTAATAAAGCCTTCCGCGTCTTTCTGATCGTAAGCACCACCGTCGTCTTCAAAGGTAGAGATACGGGTATCGAACAGGCTGTTGTCCGACTTACGGCCCACCACGATCACGTTACCTTTATACAGCTTCAGACGTACCACACCGTTTACCGGCGCCTGCGACTCGTCGATCATGGTCTGCAGCATGGCCCGTTCCGGGCTCCACCAGTAGCCGTTGTAAACCAGGCTGGCGTAGCGTGGCATCAGTTCGTCTTTCAGGTGCGCCACTTCACGGTCCAGGGTGATGGATTCGATGGCACGGTGTGCTTTCAGCATGATGGTGCCGCCCGGAGTTTCGTAGCAACCGCGGGACTTCATGCCCACATAACGGTTTTCGACGATATCCAGCCGGCCGATGCCGTTGGCACCACCGATTTTGTTCAGCGTTTCCAGTACGGTTGCCGGGCTCATTGTTACGCCGTTGATGGCCACGATATCGCCGCGCTCGTAGGTCAGTTCCAAATAGGTCGGAACGTCCGGAGCGTTTTCCGGGCTGACAGACCAGCGCCACATGTCTTCTTCATGCTCGGTCCAGGTGTCTTCCAGCACGCCGCCTTCATAGGAAATGTGCAGCAGGTTGGCGTCCATGGAGTACGGAGACTTTTTACCGGCTTTGTTGAAATCGATCGGGATGTTGCGCTCTTTGGCATAGGCCATCAGGGTTTCACGGGAAGTCAGATCCCATTCACGCCACGGCGCAATCACTTTTACACCCGGCTTCAGGGCATAGGCACCCAGCTCGAAACGCACCTGGTCGTTACCTTTGCCGGTGGCGCCGTGGGAAATAGCATCGGCACCGGTTTCGTTGGCAATTTCAATCAGGCGCTTGGCGATCAGCGGGCGGGCAATGGAGGTGCCCAGCAGGTATTCGCCTTCGTAAATGGTGTTGGCGCGGAACATCGGGAAGACGAAATCGCGTACGAATTCTTCGCGCAGGTCTTCAATGTAAATTTCTTTAACGCCCATGGCTTCGGCTTTGGCGCGGGCCGGCTCGACTTCTTCACCCTGACCCAGGTCGGCGGTGAAGGTAACGATTTCACACTGGTAGGTGTCTTTCAGCCATTGAACAATAACCGAGGTATCAAGGCCACCTGAGTAGGCAAGCACGACTTTCTTAATGGCGGACATGGGGTTTCTCCGGGTTGGCAGTGGGCTGGCGCAGCCATAGGGCACGGCAGCAGTGAATTCTGAGGGGCCACATTGTACTGATTGTGCCGGCTATAGCCAACAGCGGGGCCCGGTGAGCATGGTTATGCTGGCGGGGTTTGCCACAATTCGCCGTAACGGTCGCGGTGGCTTAAGTACAGACGCAGGTCGAACTCCAGCTGGTGATAATCCGGCTCCATATAGCAGCACAGCTGGTAAAAGGCCTTGTTATGGTCTTTTTCGCGCAGGTGCGCCAGTTCGTGCACCACAATCATTTTTAATAAGGGTTCCGGCACGCGGCGGAACAGCGAGGAAATACGGATTTCTTGTTTAGCTTTCAATTTGCCGCCCTGTACCCGCGACACAAAGGTATGCAGCCCCAGTGCATTGTTAATAACGTGGATTTTGTCGTCATAGATAACCTTGCTGATCGGCGGTGAGCTGCGCAGATGGGCATTTTTCAGCGCCATGGCGTAATCGTACAGCGCCCGTTCGGAGTTCAGGCTGTGCGCCTGCGGGTATTTTTTCAGCAGCAAGCCGGCGGTTTTACCGGCGTCGAGCAGTGCCTGCGCCTGTTGCTGCAGGTTGGGACTGTAACTGCTGAGGTAATTCATGGGGGCTTTGTTCATGGCTGGCATTTTACGGCATATGGGTTGGCGCTTGCTACGCCATCGGCTTGACGCTTGCTGCGTTGCCGGCTTGACGCTCGCTGCGCTGGACGGGAGACGGGAGACGCACAAACATGCAGCTTGGCCAGCCTGGCGGCTGGCTTTTTGCGGCCTTCGGCCGCTGGTATTGCAAGGGGAGGTATCCCCTTGCGAACCCCTCTGGCCCGCGTCCCAGCTGATCCTCGTTTACCAAAGCCAATAACGCATACGCGGCCAAGGGGCATCCATGCCCCTACCCGCTCGTTTGGAATCATCCAAACGATGCTACTGGCTTTGGCAAACTTCGGGCTGGCCCGAATGGGCTGTTGCAACCCCCAGTGACGCGAAGGTGTTGGATGCGTCCACAACGCGCGCTGAACGCCCAACCCTCAACCCTGAACGACTAATAGCGTCTCCCGTAAAGCGTCCGGCCTCAAGCTTCAAGCGTCCGGCCGGCACATCTCAATCCACGCATTGATCCCGGCGCTGCGGTATTTTTGTTTATGAATAATCAGATACAGCTGGCGGCTGAAGTCACGTTGCGGTGCGGTAAGGCGGATAAGGCTGCCGCGTTTGAAGGCATCCCCCAGGGTTATCAGGGACAAACAGCCGATGCCGAGGCCGGCTTCCACCGCGCGTTTAATGGCTTCGGTGTGTTGCAGTTCCAGGGTGACGTGCAGTTCCGGCAGCAGGCCGTGCAGGGCGCGGTCGAAGGCCTGGCGGGTGCCGGAACCGGCTTCGCGCAGAATCCAGCGGGCGCTGCGTAAGTCGGCATCGGTCAGAAAGCCCTGTTGCTGCTGCCGTTGCGCCAAATTGTCGTGCGGGTGGCAGAACAGTGCCAGTTCATCGCGCCGCCAGGGAATGATGTCCAGGTCGGGGTGGTTCAGCTCACCTTCAATCAGGCCGATATCCAGTTCGTAATTCAGCACTTTGTCGGCGATTTGCCGGGTATTGGCGACATCCAGTCGTACTGTGGCATCGGGATGGGCAGTCATGTACTGCGCCATCATACCCACCGCCAGGTAGTTGCCGATCGACAGGGTGGCGCCGACATTCAGCGGTCCGGCTTCGGCGTGACGCAGCAGGGCCTGTTCAAAGTCCTGCGCCTGTGCCAGCAGGGCTTCGGCTTTGGGGCGCAGCAGCCGGCCCTGTTCATTCAGTTGCAGGCGTTTGCCGGCGCGGTCGAACAACTGCACACCAAACTGATGTTCAAAGTCTTTCAGCGCACTGCTGGCCGCACTTTGCGACATGGCCAGCTGGTCGGCGGCGCGGGTCAGGTTTTGAGAGTGGGCGATGGCAATAAACACCTGCAGTTGACGAAGGGTGTAGCGCATAATTGCCCCTTATTCGGTAAAACCGAACAAACTAATCTGAATAAGTTGATTTTCCGATAGCTTGCCCTCAGTTACTCTGCTGCGCAATCCGAATCGTTATGTGTTTTCAGTCAGGAACCCGCCATGAGCAATCTGATCCGCGAAACCGTTACCAGCGTGCATCACTGGAATGAAACTTTGTTCAGCTTTACCACCACACGCAGTCAGGGGCTGCGCTTTAAGAATGGTCATTTCACCATGATCGGTATTGAGGTGGAAAATAAGCCGCTGCTGCGCGCCTACAGTATTGCCAGTGCTAACTACGAAGAAGAGATGGAATTTTTTTCCATCAAAGTACAGGACGGCCCGCTGACTTCGCGTTTACAAAAACTGCAGGTGGGCGATGAATTGCTGGTCGGCACTAAGCCGGTGGGTACGTTAATTACCGATAACCTGCTACCGGGTAAAAACCTGTACCTGCTCAGCACCGGCACGGGCTTAGCACCCTTTATGAGCATTATTAAAGACCTGGATGTGTACGAGCAGTACGACAAGGTGATTCTGACCCACGGCGTACGCTGGGTGTCGGAGCTGGCCTATCAGCAGCGCATCGAGAACGAATTGCCGAACAACGAATATTTTGGCGATGTGGTGCGCGAGAAGCTGATTTATTACCCGACCGTTACCCGCGAGCCGTTCCGCAATAATGGTCGTTTAACCGATGCCATTACCAGCGGCAAGCTCACCCGTGATATTGGCCTTGCGGATCTGAACCCGGAAACCGATCGCTTCATGTTGTGTGGCAGCCCGGTCATGCTGGATGACTTAACGACAATTCTGGACCGCATGGGCTTTAAAGAAGCCCGTGGCGGCCAGCCGGGGCATTATGTGATTGAACGGGCGTTTGTGGAGAAGTAAGCCCGCTGCTTCTGGATAGATTGTGCGTCAACCGGCTCGGCCCGGTGGTGGTAGGAGGTGGCATCCTGGCCTGCTTTTTACCACCACCGGGCTTTTTTGTGGGCGCGGGGCAGGCTCTGGCATTAATTCTGCTTATTCCTTCTGATAGCGGTTTTCCCGACGGAAAACCGACACTGAGTATTGATTGCTGTGACGGAGGAATGACAATGCCGGGACAAGGTACCGTTGAAGACGTGGTGCGCTGCCTGAATTTTGCCCAGGACGTGGGTAAGCAGATTAAGGCGGCTGGCTACCAGCTGGAAAAAGCCGATATGAAGATGCTGCTGGCGGATCTGACTGCGGCGGTGGCGTCGGCCAAAATGGAGCTGAGCCTGTTGCAGGGCGTGTGTGAAGCCCGCGATGCGGAGCTGATCCGTATGAATGAAGTGCTGGTATTCAAAGGCAATTTACGCCGCCGCGGTGATGGCTATTACAAAACGCTGGATGGCCGCCCTTATGGCCAGCCTTATTGTTCTTACTGCTGGGAAGGCAGCCAGAAACTGCTGCATCTGCACAGTAAAATTCTCAGTCGTGATGTGCGGGTGTGCCCCGGTTGCAAGAACGAATATCAGGCGGCGCGTACGCCGTATCTGGAAGCGGATGGCTTAATGGTCTGAGCGCGCTGTGACCGGGTTAAAAAACCGGCCGCAGCGCGGGTTCAATGCTGTCAGAATCCGGATAAAGCTGGTTATAGTAGCGGCTTGCTAACTTCCGGAGCCACGCTGATGCTTACCCGTGCCAGCCTTATGTGCATATTGCTGTGTTTTTTGCCCTTGCCGGTCATGGCCGCCGCAACGTCGTCGGTTACTGAGGCGGAAGAGGATGATCCGGAAGCCAGTCTGGGCTCCTTATTGCCGGAAAGTGGCCCGGTACGGACGGAGACCCGCAAAGTGGAGGTGGTGGCAGAAGAAGAATTTAACCGGGCCATCCGCCGCCTGCCGCAACTGGTGGAAAAGATCCGCATTGAACGACTGGCGGCTGACAGCCGTTTTGTGTTGTTGCCGCACCGGCCCAATTATGTGCTGCCGTTAACCTGGCAATCGTCTCCCAGTGACCGGGAAGTGGATAAATTGCTGCAGAATATTACCGGTAACCCCACGGCCAGTCGCGGTGATGAGGGCAATGATCATCTGGAAGCGGTGTTTCAGCTGAGCATTAAATACCAGTTGGCTAGTGATATTATTGGTAAGCACAGCCGCATTGATGTGGCTTATACCAACCGGTCCTTCTGGCAGGCGTACAACGAAGATATTTCCCGTCCGTTCCGGGAAACCAACCATGAACCCGAACTGATTTTTTCCTGGCAAACGCGCAATAAATACGTCGATTATTTTTCCCTGGCGTTAAATCATCAGTCTAATGGTCAGACCAGCAGCTTATCGCGCAGCTGGAACCGGGTGATTTTTGAAGCCGGTTCGGTCACCCGGCAAGGCATTATCAGTGCCAAACTCTGGTGGCGGATGCCGGAAAAAAGTGGTGCCGATCCGTTAGACCCAACCGATGATGATAATCCGCGTATTGAACATTACATGGGGCCAGGTGAGCTGCGTTATCTGTACCCTTATGGTCAGCACAACTTAACAGTGATGCTGCGCAATAACTTTAAATGGGATGACAATCGCGGGGCTATTGAGCTGGGCTGGACCTTTCCGCTGACACCGCGCATTAAAGGCTATGTGCATTATTTCAACGGTTATGGCGAAAGCCTGATTGATTATGACCGCCATCAGCAGCGCTTTGGCGTGGGCGTGTCATTAAGCGATTGGCTGTAACAACACGCCTGGCCGGCGAACTTATTCAACAATAAATTTTTCGACGGTCTGGTTCAGACGGCTGGCCAGCTGCGCCAGCACCCGGCTGGCTTCGGCGGCCTGGCTGGCTTGTTCATGGCTGGTGGCAGCCAGTTCATTAACTGTAAGAATATTACGGTTAATTTCTTCCGCCGCGTAGCTTTGTTCTTCGGCAGCGGTGGCGATCTGGGTGTTCAGATCATTAATGCTGCTGATGTTGCTGTAAATGCTTTCCAGTGCGCTGCTGGTTTCACTGACTTTACGGATACCGACTTCGGCACGGTCGCGTGATTTCAATACGGTGGCCACCACATCGGCAGTGCCTTTATTGAATTCAGTAATATTGCTGCGGATGGATTCGGTGGATACCTGAGTGCGGCTGGCCAGGGTGCGCACTTCATCGGCCACCACGGCAAAACCGCGCCCTTGCTCACCAGCGCGGGCTGCTTCAATGGCTGCGTTCAGCGCCAGTAAATTGGTTTGCTCGGCGATGGCGCTGATTTCACCCAGAATTTCACCAATTTTCTGGCTGTCTTTCTGTAACCGGGTAATGGCTTCCGTAGCCTGCAGAATTTCAGTATTCAGGGTCTCAATTTCGGTACGGGCATCGCTGGCAATGCCACGGCTTTGGGTCACTTCATGATGGATTTCGCTGACGGCGCTGGCCGCCTGGCCGGCATTGTTGGCAATGTTCTGAATGGTGGAGGTCATTTCCGTCATGGCGGTTACGGCTTGCGACACTTCATCCTGCTGCTGGTGGCTGGCGTCACCGACGGCTTTGGTGATGGCCGACATTTCTTCTGAAGCGGAGGCCACTTCGGTGGCACCGGCCTGCACCTGTGCCACGGTTTCGCGCAAGGTGGTAATCAGGCGGTCAAATGATGACGACAACATGCCAATTTCGTCACCGGTTTTATGGTTGATTAAATGGGTTAAATCCAGATCACGGGCAATATGGCCGATTTTTTCGGTAATGGTTTGTACCGGCAAATAAATAGCGCGGGAAACTATAATGGTCAGGCCGGTAATAATGGCGAAGGTGAGCAGAATACTGATCCCCAGCGTCAGGTACACGCTTTGCGTTAACGCCTGCAGTTCCGTATCCAGTTGTTCGCGCAGCTGTTTAAAAATGCTGTCAGTCTGATGGATGGTGTCGCGCATTTCACCCTGCAGGCCTTCGCTTTCCGTTAACCCCATGTCCTGTTGTGCTTTAACCAGTTGCATAAAACGGTTCTGATACTGGTCGAGCAGGGCCTCTGCCTGGGTGGTGTCGTTTTCCTGCTGGTTCAAAATTAACGCTGAACGCAGGGGTTCTATGCCGTCGTTAAAACGCTGAATGTAAGCGGCATCGAGGCGCAACATAAAATCTTTTTCGTGCCGGCGCAGCATCAGCATGTGGTACAGCACATCGTAGGCCTGCGAGGCTTCCGCCATTTCTTCAATGTTGTGTACGGCTTTGCGTAATTCACCATACAGGCCCGATTTCGGATCCAGCCCAATGGTTTCCTGCAACGCCGTCAGGGCAATAAAACTGTCGTGATAGCGCTGGGTTTGTTGCTGCAGCTGACCGGTCAGGCGGGTATCAATTTCCAGCTGCTGCAGGGTATCGCTGAGGTTTTTGGTGTTATCCTGCAAGGCTTTAAAATTACTGCGGAACTGGTCGCGGTAGCGCAGTTCCAGCCGGGCCATAAAATCTTTTTCGTTCCGGCGCAGCAGCAGAATATCGCTGTCGAGGAGTTGCAGTTGCAGTTGTGCATTGGCCAGCTGGTTTAATCTGGAAAACTGCTGTAAGCCCAGCAAGGCGGTCGCCAGCAGACCGGCGACGACCAGGGTGAGAATCAGGCTGTGTTTGTGACGGATGCTCAGGTTATTCAGATTCATGGTATTGACTGTTATGTCGGGAAACGTCAGCCAAGCATAGAACAAAAGCCATAAAGGGCCACCCGGCGGATGGCTAAAATCCCAATTTTGCTACCACCGCCTGCGGTTCAATATGCAGGGATTTCAGCATCATGCGCGCCATCCCTTCCTGCATGTTGCTGTCTTTCAATGTGTACACCGGTTGGCCGGTAAAGGCCGGCGCCAGCAGGTTCTGGGCCAGATTCTGCAGCTGCGGCTGCAACGCTGGCGCCAGGCCCTCAATGTGCAGTTCCGTAACCCGCGGATCATCAATGTAAAAGCTGTAGTCGCTGCGCTGGTAGCGCAGCTGACCGTCAACCGTAATCCAGCCATCACCGGCAAACCCAAAGGCGGTGTTAACCGCGACCCGGGTGCGGATGCTGAGGCGTTGTTCTGGCTGCAGCAGGGTGAGTAACGGCTCACTCAGGCTGAGGCTGTAGAGGCTGTGCTGTTGATGAATGGGCAGGCGGCGATCCAGTTCCTGCTGCAATTGCTGGCGGCTGAAGCGGATGTCTTGTGCCATTACGGTGTTGCTTAACAGCAGGCTGACCAGCAGCAACAGCAGTGTTTTTGGTAGGGTTATGTTCATGAGCGCAGTTTCCGTAGGCGGCGGTTAATCTGCCATTTCCACAGTCCGGCCAGCAGACCGGCACTGATGTATTGGGCCAGGTTGAAGATGACGGCGGGCAGGGTGGCCAGCAGACCGCCGGCCTGTACCGCCAGCGCCATGGCCGCGCCGCTGTGTTGCATGCTGACATTTAAAGCAATGGCCCGGGCTTCGGCATCGGTATGGCCGTTCCAGCGGGGCAGGAAATAGGCCAGAGCCATAGCGAGCAGGTTGTACAGTACCACCGCAGCGACCACGGAGGCTGTGACCGCGGCGGTGAGAGCCAGTTCCGTGCGGCCTGTGGCAACCGTAATGGCGATGATCAGCAGCATCAGCAGGCTGATAATGGTGTCCATCTGCGGCTGCAGGGTTTTGCTGAGGGCCGGTATAAAGCGGTGGCAGAACATGCCGGCCAGCAACGGCAGCAGCATCAGGGTAAGGATATTCTGCAGGACCGCCGGCGCATAAAGAACGACCTCGCTGCCACTCAGAAAGCTGATCATCCAGGGGGCATGCACGATGCTCAGCAGGGCGCCGAATACGGTAAGGCAAAACGACAGGGCGACATCACCACTGGCCAGATAGGTAAAGGCCGTGGCGGCAATGGCACCGGCACAGGCGCCGGTAATAATCAGGCCCAGTGCAACCCCGGGCTGCAGGTTCAGCAGCAGGGTCAGGCCAAAAGCCAGTACCGGCATCAGGATAAACTGCAGTAACAGCCCCATGGCCAGCGCGCTGGGATGATTCCAGAGGCGGCGGAAATCGGCCGGGCGCAGAATCAACCCCAGACAAAATAAGGTGATGGTGAGCAGCGGCAACACGGCCTCGCCCAGGCCATTCAGGCCTTCCGGCTCGAACCAGGCCAGCAGGCTGACAACAACAACCAAAACAGGAAATAAACGGGCAACTGTGAACATGGGAACCTCCGTAGCGGAACGCTATGTTACCAGCCGGCGCTGGCTTTGTGTCTGGTTCTGACCGGGGCAGGCGGTGATAATGCGGTTTTTATTCATAACCACGTCAGGGGAGCCTGTTATGCAGATTGCGGTTAAGGATCTGGACTCGGTACAAAACTATCATTTGCTGATTCAGACGGTATTGCCGCGGCCCATTGCCTGGATCTTAACGGCCAATGTCAATGAGGCCAGTGATGGCAGTGCCGGTGCCTTTAATCTGGCCCCCTATTCATTCTTTGCGCCGGTTTGTGCCGAGCCGCCAACCCTGGTGGTGTCGATCGGTAAAAAACCCGCCGGCCCGGAAAAAGACACCTATGTGAATCTGCAGCGCGATGGCCGCTGTGTGGTGCACATTGCCTCGGTGGATGATTTACCGGCATTGAACGACAGTTCGGCGACGCTGGATTATGGCGTCAGTGAAATTGAGCGGCAGGGGTTGGCGCTCTGCGCTGAACCCGGTTGGTCGTTGCCGCGGCTGCAGCAGGCGCCGGTGGCGTTTTTATGCCGCTACCAGCAGCAGGTGGATATTGGCCCGCAGGCGCAGCATCTGGTGTTTCTGGAAGTGGAGCAGGTCTGGCTGAATGATGATATTGCCACTACGGAACCGCGCCTGCAGGTGGACGCCGCGGCACTGAATCCGCTGGCGCGGCTGGGTGGCAGTGAATACGCCAGCCTCGGCGAGCTGATTAAGCGCCCGCGGCCGGCCTGATGGCTGAGTAATAAGCCGGTTTACCGGCTCAGCAATCGTAATACCTTTCCCAGTACCGCGCGCGGCAGTATCTGGCTTAAGGCCCAGCCGAGTTTGAATTGCAGGCTGACGGCGCGGTGGGTACGGGGCTTTTCAATTTGTTGCAGCACCACATCGGCAACGTCTTCTGGGTACAGGTTAACCCCCAGTTTGTCGATGACCGGTGCACTGCGTTCCTGCGCGTTCAGCATGGGGGAGCTGACAAAGGGCGGCATGACGTCGACCACGCGAATGCCGTATTCCTCCCACTCCAGATCCAGCGCTTCGGTTAAGCCCGAGACGGCAAATTTGGAGGCGGAATAGCTGGCAAACATCGGAATACCGTAAGTTGCCGATGCTGAGCTCATGTTGATGACCAGTGAACCGCTGGTGTGGCGCAGGTAGGGAAAGGCCGCCAGGCAGCAGTTCATCACGCCGGTGACGTTAATATCGATAATCTGCTGGTGGCGTTCGGCGCTGATGTTCTCAAAGCGGTCGACCTGCAGAATGCCGGCGCAGTTAAACAGCAAGCGCAGCTGCTGTTCGTGGTCACCGGCAAAGCAACCGATTACCTGCCGGCATTGCTCGGCATCGCGTACGTCCAGCGCATAACAATGAATACGTTGTTCATCCCAGCCGAGCGTCAGCTCGCGCAGGCCGGCCTCATTAATGTCCGCCAGCCCCAGCTGCCAGCCCTGCGCGTACAGGGCTTTGGCGGTGGCCAGACCGATGCCGGAGGCGGCACCGGTAATAAAGGCGGTTTTCATCATGTTGGCGTTCCTTTTTTTGTTTTTTTGTTTTTTTGTTTTTGTGAAAGGGCTGATGGGCCGGGTTATTCCCCGGCCGGTACGGTAAAGCGTTGCAGCTGGTCACGCGGCAGGCTGGTCAGAGCCCCGGCGTTCTGCACCTGGCCACCCTGGGTAATAATCACCCAGGGCCGGCCCTGCTCCAGCAGGGCGTGCTGATACAGCGCGCGGACATCGTCCAGCGTCAGCTGATCCACTTCGGCGGCAATGGCTTCGTTGGTGTCGAAGGTTGACCGGCCAATATCAGCGTCGCGCCAGAAACGGGCAAATTTTTCGCCCATGTTTTTCGGTTTTTCCAGCAGCAGGGTTTTCAGGCCTTGCTGATACGCCTGAAATTCGGTTTCACCCATATTGGCAAGTACCGCTTCAAAGTCAGCAAAGAAGCGCTCGCTGCTGTCGAGAATATCCTGCGGGCCGGCGTCGGGTGACTGCACAATAAAGGCCAGTCCGGGCACGGTTTGCTGCGGAAATTGGGTAGCAAAGACCACATAGCCCAGCTGTTCTTCGGTACGTAGGCGCTGGTAATAGGGCGCACTGAGCATCTGCCCCAGCAATGAGAAGCGGGCGCGGTTGCGGTCACTGTTGTCCAGCCCCTGTACGTAGAGCACCAGGGCCTTGTCCTGATGGTCGAGGTCGAGGTTCAGCTGGTGGCGTGCTACCGGTGGTTGCAGCACCGCCGGCAGCGGCAGCTCCGTACCGGTGGCCGGGTAATGGCGGCTGACAGTATCGGCAAAGGTTTGGGCCTGGGCGGCGCTGAGGCTGCCGTGTACATACATTTGCAGGCTCAGGCCGGTACCGAAGCGTTGGGCAAAGTCCAGTACATCGGCGCGGGTTACGTTAGCCAGTTCCTGCAGCAGTTGGTGCTCGCTGAACGACGGGTCGTACAGCCACTGCCGCAGTTCCGCCAGCGCGCGTTCGAAGGGTTTATTTTTCAGCTGATTTTCCAGACTGCGTTGCAGCGAGGCGCGGTAGCGGTCGAAGTCATCATCGCTCAGCTGGCTGTCCTGCATTTGTTGCAGCAACCGCTCCAGCAGTACCGGCAGTTTGTGCTGATAACCGGCGAGGGTAATTTCCAGACCACGGCCGCTGGCGCTCAGCTGATAGCTGAGGCCGGCCAGATGCGCCGGATAGCTGAAGGTGTTCAGATTTTCATTGACGCTGCGGGCATACAACTGTGCCAGCACCCGGTCACGGGCGCTGTTCTGCACCGATGCTTGTTGCAGCTGGATCAGTACACGGGCTTTCGGCTGGGCAAATTCCTGTTCCGGGTAGTACCACAGGCGCAGACCTGTGTCGTTGCGCAGCAACGCTGGTTTGTTCTGCGGTTCACCCTTATACAGGCTGAAATCGGTCGGAATAAAAGGGTTGGGTTGTGGCAGGAACAGCGCCTGCTGCAGTTCCGCTTCCAGCTGCGCATCAGCCTGATAGTTCAGCGGGCGGATGCGGATGGGGGTGTTGTACCAGGGGTCAACGGTATCGGTAGCAACGCCCGGGGCAATGATGGTGCGCAGCATATTGTTGCCGTTCAGGGCATCCAGATAGGGCTTAAGCTGTGCCGGGCTGGCGGGCTGCCAGCGGTAATCGCCATAAATCACATCTTCGGGCGGGTACACCAACAGGTTGCTGCTGAGGCGTACGACATAGTCGGACAAACGGCTGTGCTCCTGAAAGCGGAACATCAGATCGCTGAGCTGATGCTGTTCCGTTAACAGATAATCCGGCAGCGGTTGTTGTTGCAGCAGGCCTATGTAGTGCAACAGTGCCTGGGTAATGCGGTCGGTCTGCAACAGGCCGGCGCGGGTCAGCTGGATTTGCACCACCAGGTTGGATTCGCTGTGGGTGCTGAGTGAGCGTCCGGCGCTTAAGCCTTCGGCCCAGCCCTGGGCTTTCAGATAGGCCAGCAGACTGCCTTCGCCTTCATGGCCGAGCAGATGGGTCAGCAGCTGCACCGGTTTCACCGCGTAGTTGGATTGGGTTTCCGGCATCGGGAAGGTGAATTGCAGACGGCGGATTTCTTTGACTGGTTCAATGTTCAGGTCCAGCGGCAGCTGGCCGTCGGCAAACAGCGGCGGGTTGGGCTGGCGCGGTGTGGTATTGCGCAGCGGTACGGCGGCAAAGTGTTGCTCGGCCCATTGTTGCAGCTGGTCC
This sequence comes from Venatoribacter cucullus, assembly GCF_016132445.1. Classification (NCBI taxonomy): domain Bacteria; kingdom Pseudomonadati; phylum Pseudomonadota; class Gammaproteobacteria; order Oceanospirillales; family Oceanospirillaceae; genus Venatoribacter; species Venatoribacter cucullus. The sequence goes on from NZ_CP046056.1 coordinate 1,010,951, forward strand.
AGTTCGTAGTTACCGGCCAGCACTAAGGTCATGCGGTCAGCCGAATAATGTTTGGCATAAAAATCCAGCAGTTCATCACGCACATTGCCATCGGGGCGATCGGCCAGGGTATCCAGGTTGCCGGTGGCGAATGAGGCAAAGGGGTGCTGCGGGTTCATGGCCTGTTTTTCGGCCGAGAAAATCCGGCGGAAATCGTCTTTCAGCTTGGCACTGTATTCCGCATGCACGGCATTTTTTTCGCGCTCGACGTAGGTGGCGTCGAAGGTGGGGGAAATAAAGAAGGGTGCGAAGCGGTCAAGCGCACCGGGCAGGGCGTTGTTGTCCAGCTCGAAGAAATAAGTGGTTTGGCTGTGGGCGGTAAAGGCGTTGTGGCTGCCGCCGTGGCGGCTGATGTAAGCCTGGTACTCACCGGCTTCCGGATAGGGTTCGGTGCCTAAAAACAGCATGTGTTCAAGGAAGTGCGCCAGGCCTTCACGACCGGCCGGGTCATCGCCACTGCCGGCATCAACACTGACAGCAGCGGCCGCTTTGTCGGCGTCCGGATTCTGTACCAGCACCACTTTCATGCCGTTGGGTAACTGCAGATAACGATAACTGAACGGATCGGCGGGGCTGACAATCAGCTCCGGTTGGGCAGACATACGGAACATAGAGAATCCAATAGCAGCCAGAACAATGGCGAAAAATATCCAGTAACGGGGCGAGAACATGCCGTCTCCTTGGGGTATTGGGTTAGGCTTCAGTGCGACGGGCCGGTATGCCGGGCAATGGCCTGGGCATCGGCCAGACTGTGGCGCTGTGGGTCAAGCGCCGCAATGCTGCTCAGACGGTGTTGACAGTCATCCAGTTCCGCCAGCAGCAACGCCGTTTGTTGTGAAAAGGCCTGGTCGATCACCTCATACAGCGCCTGGGCCGGATCATGAGCCGCGGCGGCGGCCGGTGTGCGCAGGGCTTTCAGGCAGGCCAGAGCAATCTGGTGGTAGGCGTGGTCTTTGTTCACAGGGGCTCCTCAGCTGGGACAAACGGAAAACAGGGGCTGATCATACCCGATTCCGGGGTGGAATCACGCGCCCTGATCACCCTGTCCGGCGAACCATTGCAACTGTTCTGCGCTGATAAGAGGGGACAGCAGATCCCCGGCCAGCCAGTCCAGTTGGTTCAGGTGCGCCGCGGCCAGTTGTTCCGGGCTGTCTATGCGGTCGGCATACAGCAGCAGGGGTTGTTCATGCAGTTTTTGCAACAGACGCCGGCTCTGTGGTGTAACTTTGCTGCCACGCAACTGGCTGAGAAATTCGGCCGTCATACAGACGCCGGCAATGGGTTGTTGCAGGATCTGGCGCGGGTTCAGAAACCCCTGACCGAATTGCTGCAACAGCAGTTGGCAGTGCTGGTCACGCAGCTGGTCACGGAATGCGATGGCAGCATCGCTCTGGTCCAGCAAGTCTGCTTCGCTGATGCGGGCAAACCCCTGCCAGCTGTGGCCGGGTAATTGGTTTAACGCTTGCAACAGGGCGCCGGTATCACGGCGGGAGGCCTGACTGACATTCAGCAGTACCTTCATCGGGTTGCCAAACAGTGGTTGCCAGCGTTGCTGCAATTCCTGCAGCCCGCCATACCAGTCTGCCTGATCACGCTGATCTGGCGGCGGCAGTTCCACGGCCACCAGACGCCCGGAACGGTTGAAGACCGGCCGTATCTGCACCGGTGTGGTCGGACGGGTGGGCGTAACCACGGGCCTGGCGACAGCAGAATCGGCGGCCCCGGCGGGGATGCTGACGCGGGGCATTCCCAGTCGTTGGCGCAGCCAGTCAGTCCAGCAGTCAATGTCCGCCGGTTTCTGCTCCAGACTCAGTTGCGGATGCAGCGGTTGCTGGCGCTGTTGCAGCTGCAGCGGTTGTTCAAACTGCAGGCGGATCGCCTGTTGCAGAGCGTGCTGGGCAACGGGGTCGAGATCAGCCGGCAATAACAGCAGAAAACTCTGTGGTTGTGGTGAATAAATATTGTACCGATCGCCACTGGCCACCTGCAGTCGCTCAAAGCAGATGGAGGCCACGTCGCGGTTGCTGACCTCGCCGGGAGGGAAGGTAATCACCAGCAGTTGCACGTCGTGCGCCTGGGCCCCGGCATCCTGCTGCAGACGCTGCAGATGATGTTCGCCACTGTAGCGTTGCAGTTCGTCCTGCAGACCCCGTTCGGGTGCCAGTGTGCCGGTGACCGGCTGACACAGGCACAGGCGGAAATTCGGCCCCAGCGGACTGATGGTCATGCGGGTGGTCATGGCCGCCTGGTGGGGGCGCTGAAAGGTAAAAATACCCAGCCAGCTCTGTTGTTGTTCGGTCTGATGGGTAACTTCGGTTTCCAGACTGACCGGCATGGCGCTGAGTGCCGGGGCAAACAGATTGATGCCATGCAGGTCAGCGGGCTGGCAGTTTAACAACCGGCACAGCGGTTCATTGGCGTGGCGTACGACCCAGTTTTCATCGGTTAACAGCAGCAGTTCCTGCTGGCTGAGTTGTTGCTGCAGATGGTTGCTGTGTTGCAACAGTTGTTGCTGGCGCAGACCTTCGTGGATATCCAGTGTCAGCAGCAGGTTGTCCCAGGGTTTGGCGACGAAGCGGTGGATATCGCCGTTTTGCCAGGCCAGCCGCAGGGCGGCGTAATCAACCTGGCCGGACAGCAGCAGGCGATAGGTGGCGGGTGACCGTTCACGCACCTGCCGGCACAGGGTAAGGCCATCGGTGCCGGGCATTTTGTAGTCGGTAATCAGCAGATGGATACTGTGCTGGCCGAACATCTGCAGCGCCTCATCGGCGTTGCTGGCCTGCAGTATTTGCCAGGGTTCGCCCCGCAGCATACGTTTGATGGCATCGGTGATGCCGCTTTCGTCATCGACCAGCAACAGAGTGCGTTGCATGAAGTACTCCATAATTCAACTTGCTTTAAGCACAGGCTATCTATACTGGAATTCAGTGTGATAACCAAACGGGATGTTGCAGTGAGGGAAAAACAAGCCTTAACCACCGGAGATGTAGCCCGCTACTGTGGTGTGAACTTCCGGACCGTCATTCGCTGGATTGAACGTGGCCACCTGGAAGCCTATAAACTGCCGGGGCGCGGTGATAACCGGATTCCGGTGGCGGGTTTTATCAGCTTTTTGCAACGCAACAATATGCCGGTGCCGGATGAACTCCTGCAGGGTGGACGTACCCTGTTGTTGCTGACCGCCAATGAAGATTTTTCGGCTGAACTGGCTTCCTGCGTGCGTAAAGCCGGCTGGGATTGTTTGCTGTTGAATGATCCGTTGCAGTTTGGTTACCGGCTGGCTGAACAGCAACCAGCAGCGCTGGTGGTAACCAGTTGTGCGGCCCAGGATTCAGTAGCCCGCCTGTTGCGGGATACTGAACAGCGTGACCGTCTGTTGCTGGTGATCAATCAGGATATCGATCCGGTAACCTGTAACGATGGCTGGCACTGCTTTCAATGGCCCCGGGACCAGCAGGCCCTGCTGGCGTTACTGAGTGGCGCGGTAAGCGCCTGATCAGAGCACGCTGCCGTAAGGAATATACCGGTTGTCGGTCAGTTTCTTCAGTTGGCGTATGGCCTCTTTGTCGGGTAACTGGTTGTGCTGACGCAACCAGCGGAAGATCCAGATGGCCGGATTGCGTTTGCCGCATTGCCAGCCGCTGAGCTGCTGCTCGGCCAGGGTGTAAAAGAGTGCCAATGGAAACAGCTGCTGCGGTGGCAGTTGTTGCAGGGCTGGTTGCCAGTCTTCTTCCTGCAGTTGCAGCCAGGCGCTGGCCTGTTGTTGCTGCGCGGCACTGAGCTGATCCGCCAGGGTCTGCTCACCGGCCTGTATCCGCTCGCCCAAAGCAGCGAACATTTGTAACATTTGCAGGTCAATCTGGGCCGCGGTGGTGGTTTTTACTGGCTGCCATTCATTAATCATTTGCTGTATTTCCGGTCGTTAATACCTCTTTGGGACGTTAGGATATACCAGGATGGCGCAGTGATATACCGTGCCACCGGAGGCATAATAACGCCCCTGCATTGACCTGACCCTGTCTGTGAGACTTCATGCCGAACACCGATCCAGCCAATAGCGCCGATATTTACGCCGATATCCGTCCTTATGATGACGCCGAAGTTGCGGCGGTACTGCAACGTTTGCTGCACTCCCCGGATTTGTTCCGGGCGTTGCTGCGCTTCCGTTTTCCCGCTAAGCCCGGGTGGTATTACCGCCTGTTCAGCCCGCTGTTGCGCTGGTATCTGCAGCGTCAGGCCCGCACGATAAAAACAGTGGATGACTTTCAGCGCTGGCTGGCGCCATTAATTGCGCTGTTGCTGGAGCGTTCATCGCAGCAGATTGATGTGCGTGGGCTCGAGCATTTAACCCCGGGCACGCCGTATTTGTTTATTTCCAATCACCGCGACATCGCCATGGATCCGACGCTGATTAATTACAGCCTGCACCATGCCGGCTGGCCGACCAGCCGCATTGCGATTGGCGATAATCTGCTCAGCCACCCTGATGTGGCCGATATCATGCGGCTGAATAAAAGCTTTGTGGTGAAGCGTTCGTTCGCCAATAACCGCGAGAAACTGCGCGAATTGCAGAAGCTTTCGGGGTATATCCGTCAGTCGCTGGACGAAGGTGTGTCCATCTGGATTGCTCAGCGTGAAGGCCGGGCCAAAGACGGGCTGGATGCGACCGATACGGCAGTGCTGAAAATGCTGGCGCTTAATGGCCGTGAGCGTGGCGAAGACTTTACCCGCACCCTGCAGCAGATGCGGCCGGTGCCGGTCTGTATTCAATACGAGTGGGACCCCTGCGATGTCTTAAAAGCCAATGAGCTGGTGACATTGGCTAACAATGGCCGCTACGACAAAGCGCCGGGGGAAGACACCCGCAGTATCCTGCTGGGCATGACCGGTCAGAAAGGCCGCATTATTGTCGATTTTGGCCGCCCTCTGGCGGGTGATGAGCTGAACAGCGCTGACCAGATGGCGCAGGCCATTGACCGGCAACTGGAGCAGATGCGGGAAATTTTACCGGTCCAGCGTACCGCGCTGGCACTGCTGCAGCGTGACTTCAGCGGTTATGAGCAATTCAGTGGTGCGGAATGGCACAGTGAGGTGGCCAACCAGCTGGAGCAGCGTCTGCAACCACTGGCGGCACCGGTGCGCCAGCGGTTGTTGCAGACCTATGCCATGCCCCTGTTAGCGGCCGGTACGCTCAGTTCTGCCGGTTCAGCAGTTCATTAATGCGCCGGTTGGCCGGCTCGGCTACCGAGGTGCGGGGGAATTCGGTGGTAACTTTCCGCAGATAACCCAATGCCTTCTGGTTGTTGCCCTGCTGGTTGTAGGGGCTCATAAAAATCAGGCCGAGCTGATACAGCGCCTTGGCGCGCATCTCATCGGATGAGGCTTTGTTTTCGTACAGTATCAGGTACACCGCTTCGGCATCGTCGGTGCGGCTATGGGTGATCGCACGTTCACTCATGGGCGTTAATTCTGCGTCATAGGTGATGCGCTCGCTGCCCAGCAGTTCGTTACGGTTAACGTCTTTCAGTAACTGGCTGGCATTCAGCTGTACCGGTTCCTGCGCCCGCTGTTCCAGCAGTTGCAGACGATGGGCAATTTTCGGCCCCAGCCGTGAGGACGGAAATTCCTGCTGATGGCGCAATAAATAGGTGCGCGCCAGCTGGTCGTCCCGCTGATCGTTGTAACGGTTCATATACAGCAGGGCAATCTGGTACAGCGCCAGGGATTTCATATTGGTGCTGTATTCGCGGTTGTTATAGCCCAACAGATAGGTATTAACCGCTTCTTCGGTGCGGTCTTCACTGATGGCCTGCACCGAGTAGGTGAGTAAATCGGGTTCTTCGCGCAGGGCGGCGGCGGCCCGCAGCTTGATATTTTCGTCGTGTAACGCCAGTTGCTGGGCGCCGGTACCGGCAACCAGAATAGGGGTGGTAGCCGCACAACCCGCCAGGCCGGCCAGCGCGAAGGCGGTAAACAGTAACTTGATCATATTGGTATCCCTGATCATATTTTTGGAGTTCGGTGAGAAGCGCCAGTGTAATCAGGGCTGCCGGCGCTGCAAAGGTAGGTTCAGGCCAGCGGGAAGATATTTTCCGGTTCTGGCACAATGGCGGTGGCGATAGCCAGACCGGCTGATTTAACCAAGGAAAGATTCATGACCGATCAACGTGCCAGATTAATTAAAACCGCTGCGGTGGCGTCTTTATGCACCGCGCTGATATTGCTGGCGGCCAAGATTTTTGCCTGGGTATTGAGCGATTCCGCCAGCGTGCTGTCGTCATTACTGGATTCGCTGATGGACATTGCCGCCTCGGCCGTTAATTTTTACGCCGTACGCTATGCACTGGTGCCGGCCGACCGCGACCATCCTTTTGGCCATACCAAGGCCGAAGGCATTGCGGCGCTGATTCAATCGGCGTTTATTCTGGGTTCCGCGGTGGTGCTGCTGTTGCACGTGGTGGAGCGTTTGCTGAACCCGCAACCGGTCACGGCATTGGAAGAGAGCATCGGGGTGATGCTGTTTTCAGCGCTGGCTACTGCGGCACTGGTGTTGTATCAGCGTTATGTGTACCGGCAAACGGGCTCCCTGGCCATTAAGGCCGATTCCGCCCATTACTACGGCGATATTCTCACCAGTCTGGCGGTGGTTGGTGCGTTACTGGCCGCCTATTGGGAACAGTATTGGCTGGACCCGGTGGTGGCGCTGGTTATTGCACTGGTGTTGTTGTCCAGTGTGCTGGAAATTGTAAAAGCTGCGCTGACGGTGCTGATGGATCAGGCGATGGAGCCGGATGATCTGTCCCGTCTGCGGCAGGCGGTACTCAGCTGCCCCGGGGTGCGGGGATGCCATGATCTGCTGACCCGGCAATCCGGGCCGGTGCAGTTTATTCAGCTGCATCTGGAGCTGGATGGCCAGCAGTCTTTGTATGATGCCCATGCTATTGGCCGGCGGGTAGAGCTGGCGATTCTGGCTGAGTTTCCGCAGGCGCAGATTATTATTCACCAGGACCCGGTCTGACCCCCTGATGCGCTATTGGCTGTTGCTGACCATTCTGTGGATCGCCCCGGTGTATAGCTGGTGGCCCCAGCCGGTGTTGCTGCCGGAAGATGCGGCCGCCCGCTTACCGGACATGGCCGCGCCGCCGGAGACGGTGGCAGAACCGCAGCAAACACTGGCCGCCGACGGTTCGCTGGAATCATCCCGCGCCTGGCTGGCGGGGTATCTGAATTCGGTATCCGGCAGTCTGGACTCTTTCTTTGTGGATGCGTTTTTTGGCGACGACCTGATTGGCGATGACGTCAGTGGTACCCGCGGCAAAATCAGTATGGCGACGCGCAAGGTATCCGGTGACGCGCTGGAGTTTAAATTCGGGGTCAGCGTTAAGCTGGATCTTCCCAACACGAATGACCGGCTTAAGCTGCTGATTGAATCCGATGAGGAAGACGATGGCGTGCAGCAGAATTTTCTGGATTCCGTGGATAACACCAGTTATTCCACCGCCCTGCGTTTTCTGGTGAATGAACGGGCGGCCTGGCGTACCGATTTTGATGTGGGTATCCGCGGTGGCTTGCCGTTCAATCCTTTCAGCCGCTTCCGGGCCCGCCGTTACGCTTATCTGTCGGAATGGGAAATGCGGGCAACGCAGACGCTGTATTATTTCCGTGACGATGGCTGGGGGGAAGATACCGAACTGCGGCTGGATTATCCGCTGAACACGGAAAAATTATTCCGTATTAATACCCGCGCCCGTTATCTGTTGGATAACCGGTTTTTTGATCTGAACTACGATTTAGCGCTTTACCATGAGCTGGGGCCGCATTCGGTCTTGGCTTACAACGCGGGTGCCAGTGGCGATTCGGCACAGGGTGCCACCTTTTACAGTTATTACGCCGGGGTGCGTTACCGGCGGCAGGTGTATCGTGACTGGATGTTTTTTGAGATTGCACCGCAATTTGAATGGCATCGTGATACCGATTACCGCACCCGGCCGGTATTGATGTTGCGGCTGGAGTCGCTGATTTCAAAGGATTGACCAGCCGGCAGAACCGCCACTGTGTTGCCGAGGCAGCTGTTACCGAATGTACGTGGCCGGTGACAAAAAATAACTTCTGCTTTGTCACGTTCTGACCGATGCTCCTGTTGTTTTTTTAAATAATAACAATCCGCTTTATACGGAAGCACTGTGTGCAAAGTTCACATACCCTCAACCAGGATGATGCCCTGGAACAGATCAGTCAGAATGTTGATTTTCTGACTCAGCAACTGCACCGCGGGCGTCGTATCGGCCGGTTTCCCCGGTTGCTTGAACACGAATATCTGCGCGCCCGTAATCGCCGCTTTCTGGAGATCGACCGGCGGATTATTGCCGGTGGGTTGTTGTTTTATCTGGCATTTTGCTGGTCTGATATTCTGCTGGGAGGGGCTAGCGCCCAGTTGCTGGTCAGCCTGCGTGTCGGTTTTGCTGCGGTCTTGTTTGCCTTGTTGTGGTGGGTGCCACGTTCTTTTCTGGCCCCTTATATGATGGTGGTTGCCGCTGTGGGTGTCTTTGCAGCCGGTGCTTCAGTGCTGTTTTTTATTACCCTGATTCCTGCGGAAATGCGCTTCGCCTATCACCTGGGTATGGTACCGATTCAGGTGTTTACCATGGTGGCGCTGCGGCTCAGCATGCGGGCGATGCTGACGGTATCGCTGGGGTTGTTTGCGTTATATGTCTTGCTGCTGTTGTTGCAACCGTTACAAACCGGCCAGGCGGAGATGGATCAGATATTGATGGTCTTCGTTCCGCTGTTTGTGTCGTTCTGGCTGATGCTGATTGGTCTGGGTGCCTATCTGGCCTATGCCGTGGAGTCCGGCGCCCGTAATGACTATGTGCAGAACCGTTTGTTAACCCTGGAAGCGGTACGGCTGAAAGTATTAACCCGGCAACTGCATGAACTGTCGACCACCGACAGCCTTACCGGTATCGCCAACCGGCGTTATTTTGAACAGCAGCTGGATATTGAATGGCGCCGCGCCATCCGCCAGCAGCAACCTCTGGCACTGGTAATGATCGATGCCGATCGCTTTAAGGATTACAACGATTGTTACGGGCATCAGCAGGGCGATATTTGCCTGCAAAGCATTGCCGGAGTGATTGCTGCGCATTGCCAGCGTCCGGCCGATCTGTGCGCCCGCTTCGGGGGTGAGGAATTTGTTTTGTTATTGCCCGGCAGCAGCACGGCGGATGCCGCCCGGCTGGCGGAAAAAATCCGCCTTGATCTGGCGGCTCTGCAGTTGCCGCACGAACGTTCGGAGGCGGGTTTCTGTACCCTCAGTGCCGGGGTGGCAGCGATGATTCCGGCGGTCGGTGAGCACAGCGATGAACTGCTGCGCCGCGCCGACCGGCGCTTATATCAGGCCAAGGATAAGGGCCGTAATTGCGTGGTCAGTGCCTGATTGTCAGGCATTGTGCAGTTGTTGCAGTTGCTGGTCTTTTTGTTCCCAGAGCTTTTGCACCCACAACTGAAAATTCAGCCGGTATTGTTCATCGGCATCGTAATCACCCTGACGTAATTCCTGCGGAATATCGATTTCGTTGATGATGACGGTGCAGCGCTGCATTTTGCCCTGCAGAAAATCCCAGAAGGTCGGAATACCCTGCGGGTAATGAATGGTGACATCCAATACCGAACGGAACTGCTCGCCCATGGCACTCATGGCAAAGGCCATGCCACCGGCTTTGGGTTTCAGCAGATAAGTAAAGGGTGATTGCTGCTCATCGTGCTTGTGTTGGGTAAAACGGGTGCCTTCCAGAAAATTCATTACGCTGGTGGGCATATCGCGGAATTTTTCGCAGGCTTTGCGGGTGGTTTCCAGATCCTGACCACGCTTTTCCGGGTGCTTTTCCAGGTAGGCCTTGCTGTAGCGTTTCATAAAGGGGAAATCCAGCGCCCACCAGGCCGCCCCCATAATGGGTACTTTGATCAGTTCTTGCTTGAGGAAGAATTTCAGCAGCGGAATGCGGCCATTCAGCGCGTGTTGCAGTACCAGAATATCCACCCAGCTCTGGTGGTTGCTGATCACGAAATACCAGCCTTTTTTATCCAGCCCGGACGGGCGCTGAATGGTCCAGTCCATTTTCTGGGTTAACCACATCCAGCCAGAATTACAGCTGACCCAGGCGTTGGCAATTAACGTAAGAATGGCGGTCAGTAATTTCCGCACCGGACGGATGGGCAGAATGATTTTCAGCAGCGTAAAAGCAAACAGCAGGATGCACCAGAACATAATGTTCAGGGTCAGCAGCAGGCTGGCAATAACGCCGGTGATTACAGGTGGCATAACGGTGGCTCCCGGGTATTTTTTTATTATTCAGTTGGTTGTTGTTCTTGTTGCTGGGCCTGAATGGCCGTCAGCGCAATGGTATAAACGATGTCCTCAATTAAGGCCCCACGCGACAGGTCGTTGACCGGCTTGGCCAGGCCCTGCAGCATCGGCCCGATGCTGATGACATTGGCGCTGCGCTGCACGGCTTTGTAGGTGGTATTACCGGTGTTCAGATCCGGGAACACCAGTACCGTCGCCTGGCCGGCCACCGGGCTGTCGGGTGCTTTGCTGCGGGCCACACTGGCGGTGGTGGCGGCGTCATACTGCAGCGGGCCGTCAATAATCAGATCGGGGCGCAGCTGACGCACCAGTTCGGTGGCGGTGCGGACTTTTTCCACATCGGCACCGCTGCCGGATTTGCCGGTACTGTAACTGACCATGGCAATGCGCGGGCTGATGCCCATGGCCAGGGCCGATTCCGCACTCTGAATGGCAATATCAGCCAGCTCTTCGGCATTTGGGTCGGGGTTAACCGCACAGTCGCCGTACACCAGCACCTGATCGGGCAAACCCATAAAAAAGACCGACGACACCAGCTTGGCGCCGGGCGCGGTTTTGATCAGCTGCAGCGCCGGACGGATGGTGTTGGCGGTGGTGTGAATGGCGCCGGATACCAGCCCGTCGACTTCGTTCTGCGCCAGCATCATGGTACCCAGCACCACGTTATCTTCCAGCTGCGCCAGCGCCATGGGTTCGGTCAGTTGTTTGTGTTTGCGCAGCTCGACCATACCGGCGACGTAGTTCTGGCGCACGCTGGCGGGGGCAATCATCTGCAGCCCGTCGGGCAGTTCCACTTCGTTGGCCTGGGCTATCTGGACGATGCGTTCCGGGTCTCCCAGTAACACGCAGTTGGCAATACCACGGCTCTGACAAATCGCCGCAGCCTGAATGGTGCGGGGTTCTTCACCTTCCGGCAGCACAATGCGCTTGTTGGCCGCGCGGGCTTTTTCCACCATCTGATAGCGGAACGCGGCCGGACTGAGGCGGCTGGCATGGGGTTGCCCCAGTTGCTGCATCAGGGTGGGCATGTCCAGATGGTTGGCCACGGTTTCCATAATCAGCTGGACGCGGTCGGCGTCATCAATGGCGACCTGGGTATCCATGTGGGTCAGCTGCTGCGCCGTGGCAAAGGTATCGAGGTGGGTCTGCAGCACCGGAATGCCGGTTTGCAGCGCGCTGCGGCACAGGTTGATCAGGTTGTCGGCCGGTTTGATGCCGTGGGTCAGCAGCAAGCCGGCCAGCGGGGTGCCGTTGGTGGCGGCCATGGCGGCGGCGACCAGAATATCGTCGCGGTCGCCGGGGGCAACCAGCAGGGTGCCGGGGCGCAATACGTCGATCATATTGCCCAGCGAGCGGGCGCCCATGGCAATGCGCATAACCCGGCGGGTGTCGAGTTCGCCGGCGTTCAGAATCTCGGCATTCAGGGCGCGGGCGACATCCAGGGTACGCGGGCTGATCAGCTCGGCGGTCCAGGGAATGGTACCCAGCAGCGGACAGTTATTCAGTTTCAGCTGGCTGAAATCTTCGCTCTGGGTGGCCGGGGTAACTTCACCCACCGACGGGATGCCGGTATGGCGCGGGCCGCGGCCGGCTTTGTTAATCACACAACCGAGCAGATTGGCCTGGGCTCCGCCAAAGATACCCAGCTGGATTTTCAGCTCGGTCTGGACCTGCTGGACGGTGCGGTTACGGCCGCTGGCAACCAGCAGAATTTCAGCATTCAGGGCCTTGGCAATTTCGGCGTTCAGTTTGGCGGTGTAAGGTTCGCTGCGGTCCGGTACCAGGCCTTCAATAAGCACCACGTCGCAGTCGCGGCTGGCAATGGCATGCAGGGCGACGGTGTCTTCCAGCACCCGGTCGAGCATGCCGTCACTGACCCGCTGTTGCACCAGATTCAGGTGCATGGGGTCGGGTGTCTGCAGATGCAGCAGGGTGCGCACCAGATGGGTAGAGCGCTCGCTGGCGGCATAGCCGGGCGCTACCGGTTTAACAAAACCCACTTTCAGACCCTGCGCGTCAAGCGCCCGGATTAACCCCAGGCTGATGCTGGTTAAGCCACTTTCCAGCCCGGTGGGGGCAATAAAAATATTGATCATAAGGCCTCGGTCAGCTGGTAAGTATCCAGCGCAATCATGCGTTCTTCATCGGTCGGAACGACCAATACCAGTGGTGATCCTTGCTGGGTAATGCGGCCCTGGTCATCACCATGTTGCTGGTTCAGGCTGCTGTCGAGGCGGAAGTTCCGGTTACGCCAGGCGGCCAGAATCCGCTGACGCACTCCGGCGGCGTGCTCACCGATACCGCCGGTAAAGACCACGGCATCGATATCGGCCAGCGACACTGACAAGGCAGCAAAACTGCGCGCGACGCGGAAGCAGAACACATCGATGGCGCGCCTGGCCGTGGCGTTGCCGTCGGCCTCCGCCTGTAACAGGGTGCGCATATCGTTACTGAGACCGGATAAGCCTTTCAGACCGCTGTTGCGGTTGAGTTCGTGCATGCATTGTTCCAGCGTCAGGCCACGGCTGCGTTGCATGTGTTCGATCAGGCCGGGGTCAATATCGCCACAGCGGGAACCCATCACCAGGCCTTCCAGTGGGGTTAAGCCCATGGTGCTGTCGACGGACTGGCCAAAACGAACCGCGGTGGCGCTGCAGCCGTTGCCCAGGTGGGCAATCAGCAGATTGGTTTCTTCGACCGGTTTGTGCAGCCGGCGGGCCGCTTCCTGAGTAACGTAGCGGTAACTGGTGCCATGAAAACCATAGCGGCGTACGGCATCCTGTTCATACCAGTCATAAGGTACGCCATACAGGTAAGCCGCTTCCGGAATGCTCTGGTGGAACGAGGTATCAAAAACTGCAATCTGCGGAATGCCGGCAAAGAGTTCACGGCACAGTTCAATGCCCTGCACATTTAACGGGTTATGCAATGGGGCCAGGGCCGATAAGCTGGCCAGATCGGCCAGGTTGCTGTCGTCAATAACGGTGCTGTGTGCAAAACGCTCACCGCCATGTACAACCCGGTGGCCAACACCGCGCAGATTGCCAAGCCAGGGTTGCGCCAGTTGCAGAAAGGCCTGCATGGCGCTGCGGTGGCTGGCGTGTTCGCCGAGAGATTGCTGATGTTCCAGTTCGCCCCGGATGCGGATGGCAGAGCCGGGTTCATTCAGGCGTTCGGCCAGTGCCGTAAGGGCAGGGTGGGCGGCGGTGGCGGAGGTATACAGGGCAAATTTTACCGAAGAGCTGCCGCTGTTAATAACCAGTACAGAATCCATGTGTATGTTCCCGGGTAAGTGGAGCGGTGTCAGGCTGCCTGTGGGCGCTTCAGACCTTGCTCCAGTTGATGCAGTACGGAATAGGCCGCGCGGCTGGCGCCGGCAGGCATGTCGCCAAGGGTAAACTGAACGGCGTAACGATAGTGGCCGGTATGTTCATCACCACGGATGATGCGGGCGGGGACCGCCTGCAGGCGGTGATCATGGCTGGCCAGATTCAGCAACAGGCGCTGGCCGGGCTTCAGCCTGAGATCGCTGAGCATGGTCAGGCCGCTGATGGCAAAGTCGCTGACGGTGGCCGGCTGGGGTTTTTTCGGGCGTCCAAACCAGTTGAACAGACAAAATTCGAGTTTTAACCGGCCAGCAGGTTGGCGCTGACGGAAACGACGTTCGGCTGGTTGCACTTTATTCCCCGGAAGCAGAATCAGAATCGCGCTGATTGTCGCCGCCCGGAGAGGTTACGTCAAAGCGTTGCAGCTGATTAAACTCAATCATCTGCTGAATTTCATCAATATAGTCCTGGCCGCGCTCGGAATAGCTCTGTAATCCCTCGCTGAGGGTAATACCGCTGGGGTAACCCTGTTGCTCCAGTTCCTGCAGGCGTAATTCACGCAGTTGCCGGTAGCTTGGGTGGCTGTTGAGGTTGCGCATATAGCTTTCGATGGATTGCAGCGGGTCAGCAAAAGCGCGTACTTCATGGCGTGCATCGTCGCCCCGGCCTTCCGGAATCAGGCCGCAGCCTTCACTGAAACACCACTGGCCGAACAGGTTGTTGCCGTCGCGGGCAAAGCGTGACGTGCCCCAGGCCGATTCGTTGGCGGCCTGCGCCAGTACCAGCGATGGCGGAATAGCATTCACGCGGCGCAGCAGTAAGTCCTGCTGTTGTTCCGGAATATCGGTGGTAATACGGTATTTTTCCAGCAGGTGCTGCAGTTCCTGCTGTTCGGCTGTGCTCAGGCTGTCGGGTTCCAGCAGCCATTTTTCGGCCAGCGCGCGTTCAGCCAGAATGCGGCTGTTGGCTTCCTCAACCAGCGGCAGCAGGTAATCGAAAAATGCCTGCTTTTTTTCTTGTACATCATTGATGGTGGAAAAATCGGGCATGGGCGGCACGTCGAAGGACGTGGCCGGGCCGGCGGTGTGCTGGTCTGGTTGATCACAACCGGCGAGTATCAGCAGCAGACTGAAGAGTATTTTTTTCATCGGATAGCAGTTTTGTTTGCGATACCGCCTAGTGTAGCGGATGGATCTCATCCGCCATTGAACCTGAATGTCCGGAAATGTCAGGAAGTTTACAGATGCAGATGGTGATTAAAGCGTTTCAGCAGGCTGGATAGCTGCTCGGCCGTACGTTGGCGACGGGTCAGGCCGTGGCAGGCCAGCTGGAAATCTTCCAGAGTATGCAGCAGTTCATGAGGGCTTACGGTGATTACTTCGTATTCATAATGGTGATCCTGCACGCTGATCTTCAGCAGCTCCATATATTCGTTGGTCAGCAGGCGGATAAGGTTGAATACCTGATCTTTGCCGTCACAGGTGTTGGCTTCCCAGTAGGTGTCTTCCAGAGTCTGCAGCAGATCCCAGATGAGTTCGCTGGCCTGGCTGATGGTGATGCTGGTCATAATGCTCCCGCTGTGGCTTAGGTAACTGCCGTTAAGGTTAGCTGATAATTGCGCCCGGGGTGGCTGATCTGCGGCAAGGGAAGAGAAGGAAAAAAAGGCGGCCTGAGCCGCCTGCATTAAGCGCCGCCGGTCAGGCTTCGGCGCGGGTAAAATGACGCAGGTAACGCTGGTTCATATCCTTACGGTCCAGCAGAATCAGGGCATCGGCGACGTTAAAGGCTTTATCGAGGCAGGGCTCGCCGCAGACTTTCAGGCCAATACGCAGATAGGCTTTTAACAGGGGAGGCATCAGCGCCTTGCCGTCCAGATCGGTGTCGACCGTTGGCATCGGGACTTTGGGGGTGGCGCGGAGATGTTCCGGGGTGAAGTGATTGTCACGCAGATGGTTCACAATGGCGACAGCACGGCTGTAGCCATCGCGTAACGGGATACTGGCGCAACCCATCAGGTAATCAATGTTGTGGGCGGCCATAAACTGGGCGATGCCGGACCACAGCAGGCCAATGACGGAGCCGCTGCGGAATTCGGTATCTACGCAGGTGCGGCCAATTTCCATATAGCGCTTACCGGGCAGTAAAATGGCGCTTAAATCAAACTCGGTCGCGGAGTAGAAACCACCGGCTTTGGCCGCCAGTTCGTTGGTAAGAATGCGGCTGTAACCCACCACGCGATCATTGGCGATGTCTTTTACGATCAGATGCAGACAGTATTCATCAAAATGATCCTGATCCAGCCCCTGTTCGCTGCCGCTGACGGCGGCGCCCATATCTTCAGCAAAGACGCGATAGCGTAAGGCCATGGCCTGGCGGATTTCAGCCGGGTCCTGAGTAACCCGGGCCACTAGAGTGGAATCGAGTATGTCAGCCTGAAGCTGATGCTGCTGTGCAGTGGCTTGCTGCATGGTCATATCCGTTCTCGTTAAGGTAAGGGGAATCTAAAACCGGGCTGTGACATTTGCATGACAATCCCCGACAATCCCCGACGTTCGTCTGATGGCGCGCTATGCTAAGTGACCGGGAGGAATTATGAAACCGTTGATTGTTACACTTCTGTTACTTTTTTCTGTGTCCGTTCCGGCGCAGCCAGGCTTGTCAACAGCGACTGCGGAAGCCGTGATACGGGCGGCTCTTAAGGCGGAAACGCTGATGTGGAGCCCCTTTCCTTTGCCTTATGAGGTCGACCGCTCGCAGACCACCACGGACAGTGTGCTGCTGGAAGCTTTGTATAAGCATGGGCAGGTAACGCGGGAAAGTGAACTGCGGCTGGCCGGTGAAACGGTCAACGGGCGCTCACGCAAAGTGGCTCAGGCTTTATGGATATACCGTTACCCGGAAGGGCGTGCAGAAGATACGGGCGAGGGCTTTTATTACGGCCGGCCGGAATTGCTGCGCATTGTCGAGCTGTCTGCCCCTTATCTGGTCGGCGAGTATTACTACGCTGAGGCCTTTATTCAGTGGGCGGCGGTGGATCTGGAGGCCTGGATTCAGGATCCGGCCTTACGTACGGCCCGGACTTTGCGGCGCAGTCTGGAATCCCGGACCAGGCCCTTTGAACGGCGGGTGTATCTGCAGTTTGATGGACAGCAATGGGGCTTCTGGCGCGGCCAGCCGGGGCAGCTGTGACGGGTTAGCGGGTACGCAGTAATAACCCCGGCGGGGTGGTAAAACCGCGGTCGCGGTGCAGTACCTTGCCATCACGGCCGACCACGTAATAGCTGGGAAAGGCATCGATTTGCCAGCGCTGCATGGTGCCTGCTGTGCCCAGTAATACTTCCCCCTGAAAACCACTGCTGCGGACAAAGTCTTCCACTTCGGCCTGGTTTTGCCAGTCCAGAGCGATAACCACCACGCGCAGGTCATCGCCGGACAGCAGATTCAGTGACGGCATACTGACTTTGCACACCGCACACCAGGGGGCGAAAAAATACACCAGAGTTTTGTTGTGTGCGGCAGGCCATTGCAGGGTGCCGGTTCCTGCCGGAACAGCGGGCAGCGTTTCTGCCGGCGCCGGTTCACCGCTGTTCAGCATATGGCGGCTTAGCCACAGACTGAATCCGGCAACCAGCATCAGCACCAGTGCCATTTCAGCCAGCCAGCGGCTGCGCCGGCGTGGCTCAGATGGCACGGGAGAAGCGGTTTTGCTCATGCTGCTGCAGGTAAGTATCAAAGGCCATGCAGACGTTGCGTGACAACAAACGGCCGCGCTCGGTAATACGGATACCGCTGGCGCTGATTTCGACCAGCTCGTCTTTGACCATGGGTTCCAGCTCGGTCAGGCTGGCAGCCAGTGCCGCCCGGCTGTCGATGCCAAACTGCTGATCCAGAACAGCAAAATCGACACCCAGATGGCACAGCAGGCCGCTGATCACGGCCCGGCGCAGACGATCGTCAGCACTGGTATGCAGTTGCTTCATGACCGGCAGCTGGTCCAGCCCCAGGGCTTCTTCATAACCGTCCATGGTGGTCTGGTTCTGCAGATACCAGTCACCGATCTGGCTGATGGATGAAATGCCAAAACCGATCAGGTCACAGTTGCCGTGGGTGGTGTAGCCCTGGAAATTACGGTGCAGTTTGCCACTGGCCTGAGCCCGGGCGAGTTCATCATCCGGCTTGGCGAAGTGGTCCATACCTACATAGTGGTAGTTGGCTTCCGAAAGCTTGTTAATGCAGTGCCCCAGAATCGCCAGTTTTTCACCGGCATCGGGCAGATCTTCGGCGTTAATACGGCGTTGTGGTTTAAAGCGTTCCGGCAGGTGGGCGTAGTTAAACACGGACAACCGGTCCGGGCTCATGTCCACAATGGCATCCAGGGTGCGGTCGAAGGTTTCCAGGCTCTGGAAGGGCAGGCCGTAGATCAGATCCATATTGATGGAGCGGAAACCCAGTTCTCTTGCTTCCAGCATTACCGCGCGGATCATGCTTTCCGGCTGAATACGGTTAACGGCTTCCTGCACTTTATGTTCGAGGTCCTGCACACCAAAGCTGATGCGGTTAAAGCCCAGCTGGCGCAGCAGTTTCAGGGTGTTGGGGCGCAGTTCACGCGGGTCGATCTCAATCGAGAAATCGGCATCAGCGGCGGTGCTGAAACGGAACTGTGAGCGCAGAAATTCCATCAGCTCGGTCAGCTGCTCATCGGTCAGAAAGGTGGGGGTGCCGCCGCCCAGGTGCAGCTGTTCGACCGGGGCGTCGCCCTGCAGCAGCGCACGCTTCATAAGGATTTCCTGTTTCAGAATCTCCAGATAGGGCGCTGAGCGGCTGGTGTCTTTGGTAACAATCTTATTGCAGCCACAGTAGTAGCAAACATGGCGGCAGAACGGAATGTGCAGATACAGCGACAGCGGTTTGGCCGGATCACGCTGGGCAAAGGCACTGCGTTCATCGGCATCGCTGACGGCAGGTTTGAACTCGACCGCGGTCGGGTAAGAGGTATAGCGCGGGCCGGCTTTGTTATAGCGCTGGATCAGCAAGGGATCCCAGAACAGAAATTCACTCATGGTCGTACTCACCTGATAGTTGCAGGAATGCTACCGCATTGGTGCCGGTATTGTTATTGCCCCATATCAATTCTGCCGGCGCGGAGGGGGTAGGTGGCGGCTCCTGATGGTGTAGGCCGATGTCGCCGGACTCGCTAGGTATCCTGTTGATTTATGGTATGATTCGGGCCTTTATTGGCAGCCCGCCGGAAGCCCTTGCAGGCCCGGTGGTGCACCAACCACAAGGACAGAGTCACCTGCTACAACCATAACAGGGTGATTCCAGACGACGGGCCGGGTATCTATGGGTGAGTTAGCCAGAGAAGTTCTTCCGATTAACATTGAAGACGAGCTGCAGCAGTCTTATCTCGATTACGCCATGAGCGTGATTGTGGGCCGGGCGTTGCCAGATGTGCGTGACGGTCTTAAGCCGGTACACCGCCGC
This sequence comes from Venatoribacter cucullus, assembly GCF_016132445.1. Taxonomy (NCBI): domain Bacteria; kingdom Pseudomonadati; phylum Pseudomonadota; class Gammaproteobacteria; order Oceanospirillales; family Oceanospirillaceae; genus Venatoribacter; species Venatoribacter cucullus. The sequence goes on from NZ_CP046056.1 coordinate 1,030,169, forward strand.
GTTCTGCACGCCATGAACGTGCTGGGTAACGATTGGAACAAGCCCTATAAAAAATCTGCCCGTGTGGTGGGTGACGTGATCGGTAAATACCACCCGCACGGCGATTCGGCGGTGTATGACACCATCGTGCGGATGGCGCAGGACTTCTCCATGCGTTACCGGCTGGTGGATGGTCAGGGTAACTTTGGTTCGGTCGACGGCGACTCTGCGGCGGCTATGCGTTACACCGAAGTGCGGATGGCTAAAATCAGCCACGACATTCTGGCTGATATCGACAAAGAAACTGTGGACTGGGTGCCCAACTACGACGGCACGGAACAGATTCCGGCGGTTATGCCGACCCGGGTGCCAAACCTGCTGGTAAACGGCTCCTCCGGTATTGCCGTGGGTATGGCCACCAATATTCCGCCGCACAACCTGACGGAAGTACTGAACGGCTGTCTGGCGCTGATCGATAATCCGGAATTGGATATCGATGGCCTGATGGAATATATACCCGGCCCGGATTTCCCGACCGGTGCTTTTATCAACGGCCGTGAAGGCATCGTTGAAGCCTACCGCACCGGCCGTGGCCGTATTTACCTGCGCGCCCGGCATCATTTTGAAGAAGACGACAAAAACGGCAAAGTCTCCATCATCTTCACCGAGATTCCGTATCAGGTGAACAAGGCCCGTCTGATCGAAAAGATCGCCGAGCTGGTGAAAGAAAAGAAAATCGAAGGCATCACCGAACTGCGCGACGAGTCTGACAAAGACGGTATGCGTATTGTGGTGGAACTGCGCCGTGGCGAAATGCCGGAAGTGGTGTTGAACAATCTGTTTGCGCAAACCCAGCTGCAGGGCGTGTTCGGTATTAATACCGTGGCGCTGGTCGACGGTCAGCCGAAAATTCTGAACCTGAAACAGCTGCTGGAAGCCTTCGTTAAGCACCGCCGTGAAGTGGTGACCCGCCGGACCATTTACGATCTGCGCAAAGCCCGTGAGCGTGGCCATTTGCTCGAAGGTCTGGCGCTGGCGCTGGCCAATATTGATCCGGTAATTGAACTGATCAAAAAATCCCCGACTGCCGCCGAAGCCAAAGAGCGCTTAATCGCCACGCCCTGGGCGCCGGGTGATGTGCTGGATATGCTCGAACGTGCCGGTCCGGATGCCTGTCGTCCGGATGATCTGCCGGAAGAATACGGTTTCCGTAATGGTTCTTACCATCTGTCACCGGCTCAGGCACAAGCCATTCTGGATCTGCGCCTGCAGAAGCTGACCGGCCTTGAGCACGAAAAACTGATTGAAGAATACCAGCTGAAACTGGAAGAAATTGCCGGCTTCCTGGAAATTCTGGGCAGTGCTGAACGCCTGATGGAAGTCATCCGCGAAGAGCTGGTGGCCATCCGGGAAGAATACGGCGATGCCCGTAAGACCGAAATCATGGCGCAGAAACGCGACCTGACCATGGCCGACCTGATTCCGGAAGAAACCCTGGTATTAACTCTGTCGCACGGTGGCTATGCCAAAACCCAGCCGATGGATGCTTACCAGGCGCAGAAGCGCGGTGGCAAGGGCAAGTCAGCGGCCAGTGTCAAAGACGAAGACTTTATTGAACGCATGCTGGTGGTGAACAGCCACGATACCGTGCTGTGCTTTACCGACGCCGGCAAAGTGTACTGGCTGACCGTGTATGACATTCCGCAGGCCAGCCGTAACGCCAAGGGCCGGCCGATTGTGAACGTGCTGAACCTCGGCGAAGGTGAGCGCATCACGGCTATTTTACCGGTGCCTGAATACCGCGAAGACCGTTTCGTATTCATGGTCACCGCCCGCGGTACGGTAAAGAAAACCACGCTGGACCAGTTCAGCCGTCCGCGTTCAGTGGGCCTGATTGCCTGTGAACTGGACGACGGCGATCATCTGGTGGGTGTGGCCATTACCGACGGCAGCCAGGATATTCTGATGATGTCCAATGCCGGTAAAGCGGTGCGTTTCAAAGAGTCGGATGTCCGTGCCATGGGCCGTGGTGCCCGTGGTGTGCGTGGTATCAAACTGAATGAAGGCCAGCGCGTAATCTCCCTGATCGTACCGGAAGAAGGTGGCACCATTCTGACCGCGTCTGAGCGTGGTTACGGTAAGCGCACCGAGGTTACCGAATTCCCGACCAAAGGCCGTGGCACCCAGGGCGTTATCGCCATGGTGGTGGATGACCGTAACGGCCCGCTGGTCGGTGCCGTACAGGTATTTGATGGCGACGAAGTGATGCTGATCAGCGATCAGGGCACACTGGTGCGTACCCGGGTGAACGAAGTATCGGTGCTGGGCCGCAACACCAAAGGCGTGACGCTGATTAAAGTCGATGCCAAAGAAAAACTGGTGGGTGTGGAACGTATCTGCGATACCGATGAAGAAGATGCCGATGTGCTGGATACCGAGGGTGTTAACCCGGATGCCGCAGAGCCGGGAATGAATGGTGCAGACGATGCTGCAACCAATAACGACGTAACAGAAGAAAGCGATAACGAGGAATAAGGAATGGAGCCCATGAATCAGGGACAGTACAACCACGCAGCCGATGAAATTGATCTGTTTGATCTGATCGATGATATCAAGGAGAAATGGTACTGGCTGATCGGTACCGGCTTGGTCAGCGTAGTGCTGGCGGGTTTGTATGCTTTTATGGCAACTCCTACCTTTCAGACCGAAGTGGTGTACAAGCCTGTTACTGAAGCGGAATTGTTGCCGCTGAACCAGCCGCGTCTGAAAGATGTGTTCGATATTGCTGCAGATAAAAGTTATATGACCGCTGAGCAGGCGTTTAAGGATGTGCGTGCTCAGGCCCTTTCGGGGTCATTATTGCGGGAATTTTATAACCTGTTGCTCAGTGAAAAAGATCCGCAGCTGTTGCCGTTGATTTTTAATGAAAAAATTTCACCGGAGCAGAATTTCAGCAAATTTACCGAGCGTTTCAGCAGCGTGGACCCGGGCGCTAAGCAAAATGATGTTTTTTTACGGCTGAAATTTGAGCTGTCTGATGCAGCACTGGCCAGTGCAGTACTCAATCGTTACAGCGATTTTATGTTGCAAAAACATCGTGATGAAACCCGTGAAGCGGTCAGTATGCGTATTGAAGCCAAACTGGACCAGTGGCGGATTCAGGCGGATGAAATGCGTACCAAATATCTGGCTGAAAAAGAGCGTCGCCTGCTGACTTTGGAAGAAGCCGCAGCGGTTGCAGCCAGCATTAATCAGCAGCGCCCACTGTACGATGCTGAACGTGTTTCCGTGGGCGCTCAGCCTCCGCTGTATATGATGGGTGAAAAAGCCTTGCGCTCAGAAATTACCCAATTAAAAGGGCGCGCTCAGCGCGGCGAGGATGCTTATATTGCTGGCTTGCCTGAATTACTGTGGAAAATTAAAACGGTAGAAGAAACCCAAATTGCCTGGAATCGGGTGAAATATATTCAGCTGGATCAGTCTGCTATTGTGCCGTTGTCGGCGATTAAACCACGCAAGTTGCTGGTCCTGGCACTGGGTGCTGTCGCAGGTGGCATGGCTGGTATTATGTTTGCACTGATGGCCGCTGCACAGGTGCGGCGTCGCCAGCGGAAACTGAATGAAAAAGCACGTAGTTGATCAATAAGTTTTGAATCAGGTGCGTCTGCAAAGGCGCACCTTTTGTATTTTAAGTGTGTGAGTTCTTAGCGAGTGCCTTTGCAAATGACCCGACTGTATAACTTCTGTGCCGGCCCGGCCGCGTTGCCACTGCCTGTTCTGGAACAAGCCCGCGATGAAATAACCGATTGGCACGGCAAAGGCCTGTCGATTATGGAAATGAGCCACCGCAGTAAAGAGTTTGTGGCAGTGGCGGCGCAGGCTGAACAGGATCTGCGTGATCTGTTAAAAATTCCGGCCAATTACAAAGTGCTGTTTATGCAGGGCGGCGCCCACAGTCAGTTCAGCATGGTGCCGATGAACCTGCTGCGCGGTGGCAAAAAAGCTGACTATATCGTTACCGGTCAGTGGTCCAAGAAGGCCGTGGGCGAAGCCAAGCGCTATGCCGATGTACATATTGCGGCCAGCACCGAAGGCAATAATTTCACGTCTGTACCGGCGCAGCACGAGCTGGACCTGAGTGCGGATGCCGCCTATGTGCATTATTGCCCGAACGAAACCATTGGCGGGGTGAAGTTTGATTACATTCCCGATGTCGGCGACAAAGTGCTGGTGGCGGATTATTCTTCGTCGATTTTGTCTGAGCCGATTGATGTATCGAAATTCGGTTTAATTTACGCCGGCGCACAGAAAAACATTGGTCCTGCCGGTATCTGTGTGGTGATCGTCCGTGAAGATCTGCTGGGTGACACTCTGCCGGGCACGCCGACCATGTTTGATTACAAAGTCTGTGCTGATAACGACTCCATGTACAACACGCCGCCGACCTACAGCTGGTATCTGGCCGGGCTGGTATTCCAGTGGCTGAAAGCTCAGGGCGGGGTAGAAGGCATTGCTGTGGTGAATCATCGCAAAGCCGCCAAACTGTACGATTACATTGATAACAGCGGTTTTTACGCCAACCCGGTGGTAAAAAATAACCGTTCCATTATGAACGTGCCGTTCACCCTGCAGGACGCCGCGCTGGATAAAACCTTCCTGGCGGAAAGCGAAGCGGCTGGCTTACTGAATTTAGCCGGTCACCGCAGTGTGGGTGGTATGCGTGCGTCCATTTATAACGCGGTTTCGGAAGAAGCCGTTGACGCTTTAATCGCCTTTATGGCGGATTTTGCCAAACGTCACGGTTGAGAGAATACCCATGAGTGAAGCCCGGGAACTTGAGCAGCTGCGCCAGCAGATCGACAGCTTAGATCAGCAGATTCAGAGCCTGATTAATCAGCGTGCCCGCTGTGCTCAGCAGGTGGCCGAGGTTAAGCATAAATATGCTCAGCCGGGTGAACCCGTGGTGTTTTATCGCCCGGAGCGCGAAGCGCAGGTGTTGCGTAATGTGATGGCCCGTAATGAAGGCCCGCTGCCCAATGAGGGCATGGCGCGGTTATTCCGGGAAATTATGTCGCAATGTCTGGCGCTGGAAGAGCCGCTGCAGGTGGCCTATTTGGGCCCGGAAGGGACCTTTACCCAACAGGCAGCGGTGAAACATTTTGGCCATGCCGTTACCTGCCGCAGCCAGATTTCCATTGCTGATGTATTCCGCGAAGTGGAAAGCGGTGCTGCTCATTACGGCGTGGTGCCGGTGGAAAATTCCACCGAGGGCGTGGTTACCCACACGCACGACAGCTTTTTTGATTCCAGCCTGAAAATCTGCGGTGAAGTGGCGTTGCGTATACACCATAATTTGCTGGTTACAACTCCGGATCAGAAGGTTGAGCGCATTTATTCCCATGCGCAGTCGCTGGGCCAGTGCCGGCGCTGGCTGGATCAGCATTACCCGGGAATTGAGCGCATTGCGGTCAGCTCCAACGCCGAAGCGGCGCGGCGGGCCAGTAAAGAAGAAGGCAGCGCGGCGATTGCCAGCGAAGCGGCGGCCGAGCTGTATCAGCTGCATACCCAGGCGGCCAATATTGAAGACCGTCCGGATAACACCACGCGCTTCCTGATTATTGGTCGTCAGCCCACCACCCCCAGTGGCGATGATAAAACCTCGGTATTAATTGCCAGCCGCAATCAGCCGGGGGCCCTGTATCAGGTGCTGGAGCCGTTCCACAAAGCAGGTATCAGCCTGACCCGGATTGAAACCCGGCCCGCGCGCAGCGGTACCTGGAGCTATGTATTTTTTATTGATTTTGAAGGCCACCGCGACGATGCCAGCATCGCGCCGGTGATGGAAGAATTACGCAATATTGCGGTGGATTTCCGCTGGTTAGGCTCTTACCCCAAAGCAGTGATGTAAGGTTTCTTATGACAGTGAATTTTCAGCAGTTAGCCGTGACCGGCGTACAAAGTCTGCAGCCGTATCAGCCGGGTAAGCCCATCGATGAGCTGGCGCGTGAGTTGGGCCTGAACGAAGCCGACATCGTTAAACTGGCCAGCAATGAAAACCCGCTCGGCCCCAGTCCGAAAGCATTGGCGGCGGCGCAGGCAGCGCTGACGGATATGACCCTGTACCCGGACGGTGCCGGTTTTGTGCTGAAAAAAGCCTTGTGTGACAAGCTCGGCATTCAGCCGCAGCAAATTGTATTGGGCAACGGCTCCAGCGATATCCTCGATTTTATTACCCGGGTGTTCGTCAATGACGGCGACAACGTGGTGACCTCGCAGCACGCCTTCGCTATTTATGGTCTGGTGGCCAAAATGGTTGGTGCCGAATGCATTAATGTACCGGCGAAAAACTTTGGCCATGATCTGGATGCGATGGCCGCCGCCATTAATGATCGTACCCGCATCGTCTTCGTCACCAACCCGAATAATCCGACCGGCACTTGGCTGAAAAAAGACGAGTTGGTCGCGTTTTTAAATAAAGTACCGGCGCAGGTCCTGGTGCTGCTGGACGAAGCCTATTTTGAGTATGTGCAGGAAGCCGACTACCCGGATGGTATTCAGCTGTTACCGCAGTATCCGAACCTGATTATCGCCCGTACCTTCTCCAAGGCTTATGGTCTGGCGGCCTTGCGCGTCGGTTACAGTGTCTCCAGCCCCGAACTGGCCGATTTAATGAACCGGGTGCGGCCGCCGTTTAACGTTAATTCGGTGGCGCTGGCTGCTGCCGCGGCGGCGTTAGCGGATGACGATTATGTGGCGCGCAGCGTGGCGGAAAATACTGCGGGTATGCAGCAGTTAACTAACGCTTTTGCAGCCATGAACCTCAGTTATATTCCGTCGGTGGGTAATTTTATTGCTTTTAAAGTACCGGCTGGTGTGAAAGCCATGGATGTGTACAACCAGCTGCTTGGTAAGGGCGTAATTGTTCGTCCGGTCGGTAATTACGAAATGCCGGATTATCTGCGTGTTTCTATCGGCACGGCCGCGGAAAACACCGCGTTTATTCATGCGTTGCAAGCGGTGCTGTCTTGAGTGCGGAAACCCCTTTCTTTATTCCCCGCCTGAGTATTATCGGGCTGGGTTTAATTGGCTGCTCCTGGGCTAAGGGTTTGCGTGTGCGCGGCTGTGTTGGCGAAGTGCTGGGCTACGACCGTAATCTGGATTCCATGCAGGAAGCGCTGAACAGCGGCATTATTGACCGTATTAGCTCTGACCTGGCGGCGGCGGTTGCGGGTGCTGACCTGGTGATTATTTCCGTACCTATTCTGGCGGTACGGCAGGTGCTGCAGGAAATTGCACCGCATCTGGCTGCCCATGCGGTGATTACTGATGTGGGCTCGGTTAAAGGCTCGGTGGCGGACGATGTGGCGGCGGTGTTCGGTGCCGATTTTCCGCGTTTTGTGCTGGGCCACCCCATTGCCGGTTCCGAGCGCAGTGGTGTAAGTGCTGCCGACGAAAATCTGTACGTGCGGCACAAGGTGATTATTACCCCGCAACCGCATACCGATAAAACCGCGCTGCGGTTGGTGCGCCGGGCATGGCGGGCGGTGGAAGCCGACGTGGAAAGCATGGACGTGGTGCATCACGATGAAGTACTGGCCGCCACCAGCCATCTGCCGCATCTGATGGCCTATTCACTGGTGGATACGCTGGCCAATACCCACGAAAACAAAGAAATTTTTAATTACGCTGCCGGCGGCTTCCGCGATTTTACCCGCATTGCCGCCAGCAGCCCGGTTATGTGGCGGGATATTTTTTCTGCCAATAAAACGCAGATTCTGAAAACACTCGATCTGTTTACCCACGATCTGCATTTTTTACGCGCGGCCATTGAAGCCGATGACACCACCACCGTCATGGGGGTGCTGACCCGGGCCAAAGTGGCGCGCGATCATTTCTCTAAAATACTTGCCCGCAGGGCCTATGTAGAACCTATGAAAACGGCATCTGTTACTTATATCGCTTCACCTTCCGGCGCGCTGACCGGCACCTTCCGTGTGCCCGGCGATAAATCCATTTCCCACCGTTCCATCATGCTGGGATCGCTGGCCGAAGGCACCACGGAAGTGACTGGCTTTCTGGAAGGCGAAGACAGCCTGGCGACGCTGCAGGCGTTCCGCGATATGGGCGTGGTGATTGAAGGCCCACACCGTGGCCGGGTGACCATTCATGGTGTCGGTCTGCACGGTCTGCAGCCGCCACCGGGGCCGCTGTATCTGGGTAACTCCGGAACCTCTATGCGCTTGCTGGCGGGCTTAATGGCCGGCCAGACCTTTGATGTGGAGATGAGTGGCGATGCGTCGTTGTCCAAGCGTCCGATGGGCCGGGTGGCCGATCCGCTGAAACGGATGGGCGCGGTGGTGGATACCGCCGACGGCGGCCGTCCGCCCATTAAAGTGCACGGCGCGGGTAAGCTGACCGGCATTCACTACGATCTGCCGATGGCCAGCGCCCAGGTGAAAAGCTGTGTGCTGCTGGCCGGCCTGTACGCCGAAGGCGAAACCTCGGTAACCGAACCAGCCCCGACCCGTGACCATACCGAGCGGATGCTGAAAGGCTTTGGCTACGACGTGCAGGTGAACGGCAACACCGTCACCCTGCGTTCCGGTGGCAAACTGACCGCCACCAATATCGACGTACCAGCCGATATTTCCTCGGCCGCCTTCTTTATGGTGGGGGCCAGCATTGCCGAAGGATCGGATATTACCCTTGAGCACGTCGGCATGAACCCGACCCGCGATGGCATCATCAATATCCTGCGCGCCATGGGCGGCAATATTGAGGTGCTGAACCCGCGTGAAGTCGGCGGTGAGCCGGTAGCCGATATCCGTATCCGCAGCGCCAGACTGAAAGGCATTCATATTCCGGAAGATCAGGTGCCGCTGGCCATTGACGAATTTCCGGCGCTGTTTATTGCCGCCGCCTGTGCTGAAGGCGAAACCATTCTGACCGGCGCGGAAGAACTGCGCGTGAAAGAAAGCGACCGCATTCAGGTGATGATCGACGGCCTCACCACGCTGGGCGTACAGGCCGAAGGTACTGCCGACGGTGCCATCATTCAGGGTCTGGGCCACAGTGGCCTGCTCGGTGGCGGCGAAGTGATCAGCCACGGCGACCACCGCATTGCCATGAGCTTTGCCATGGCGTCATTGCGGGCGTCCAGCGCCATCACCATTCTGGATTGTGCCAACGTCGCGACCTCGTTCCCGGGCTTTGTCGATCTGGCTAACAATGCTGGCCTGGAACTGGATGTGCTGACCACCAAGGCCTGAGGCTTGGTGGCAGAAGCAAGACGGGAGGCGGGAGACGCAAAGCGCTGCCCGTCTTAAACGGAAAAAATGAAAGGATCAGCCATGAATACTCAGGCTCCTGTAATCACCATCGATGGCCCGTCCGGTGCCGGCAAAGGTACGGTGTGTGCCCGTCTGGCGCAGGTGCTGAACTGGCAACTGCTGGATAGCGGGGCGCTGTACCGTATCACCGGCCTGGCCGCCAGCCGCAAGGGCCTGGCACTGGATGACGAAGCTGCCGTGGCGGCGGTGGCGGCGGCGCTGGATGTGCGCTTTGAACCGACTCCGGTGGGCGTGCGTGTGATTCTGGAAGGCGACGATGTCACCAGCACCATCCGTACCGAAGAAGTGGGCAGTCTGGCCTCCCAGGTGGCGGCCTTGCCGGCAGTGCGCGATGCGCTGCTGCAGCGTCAGCGCGACTTCCGTACCGCCCCGGGTGTGATTGCCGACGGCCGCGATATGGGCACGGTGGTGTTCCCTGATGCGCCGGTGAAAGTATTCCTCACCGCCAGTGCCGAGGAACGCGGTCAGCGCCGCTACAAACAGTTGCTTGAAAAGGGCTTTCATGCTAGTTTGCCGGCCCTTATCGAAGACATCCGGGCCCGCGATGAGCGTGACAGCAACCGTGCTGTTGCCCCATTGAAGCCAGCGCAAGATGCTGTGCTGATCGACAGCACCTCAATGAGTATTGAGGAAGTGTGCGATCAGGTTATGAATCTTGTCCGAACAGCAGGACTGATCTGAGATGAAACAGGCGTGTGAGCCGGCTCTGTAAGAGAACACATGCCCGTTTTTTTGTCTGACTAACCCCAAATGTCTGGCCATTTGGATAGCGTCGTCTTCCATTATTCACCCCCGGAAGCGCGCACTAACGAAATAGGTAAATACTCATGAGCATGAGCGAAAGCTTTGCAGCACTGTTTGAAGAATCCCTGAAAGAACTGGACATGCAGACTGGTTCCATCGTGACCGGTACCGTTGTTGATATCGACAGCGACTGGGTTACTGTGAACGCTGGCCTGAAATCAGAAGCCGTTATTCCGCGTGTACAGTTCCTGAACGAAAAAGGTGAGCTGGAAGTTAAAATCGGCGACACCACTCAGGTTTCTCTGGAAGCCGTTGAAGATGGTTTCGGTGAAACCAAGCTCTCCCGCGAAAAAGCCAAGCGTGCTGAAAGCTGGATCGAGCTGGAAAAAGCCTTCGAAGCTGACGAAATGGTCATGGGTATCATCAACGGTAAAGTCAAAGGTGGCTTCACTGTTGAACTGAAAAACATCCGTGCGTTCCTGCCAGGCTCTCTGGTAGACGTGCGTCCTGTGCGCGATACCGCTCACCTGGAAGGCAAAGAGCTGGAATTCAAAGTTATCAAGCTGGACGCCAAGCGTAACAACGTTGTGGTATCCCGTCGTGCCGTTCTGGAAGCTGCTAACAGCCAGGAACGCGAAGAACTGCTGGCTAACCTGCAGGAAGGCCAGTCTGTTAAAGGTATCGTTAAGAACCTGACCGACTACGGTGCATTCGTAGATCTGGGCGGTGTTGACGGCCTGCTGCACATCACTGACATGGCGTGGAAACGCATCAAGCACCCGAGCGAAATCGTTGCTGTTGGCGATGAAATCGACGTTAAAGTGCTGAAGTTTGACCGCGAGCGCAACCGTGTGTCTCTGGGTCTGAAGCAGCTGGGTGATGATCCGTGGGTCAGCATCAACGAGCGTTACCCGGAAAATGCCCGTGTGAAAGCACGCGTAACCAACCTGACTGACTACGGCTGCTTCGCTGAGCTGGAAGAAGGCGTTGAAGGTCTGGTGCACGTTTCTGAAATGGATTGGACCAACAAGAACATCCACCCGAGCAAAGTCGTTCAGGTTGGTGATGAAATCGACGTAATGGTTCTGGACATCGATGAAGAACGTCGTCGTATTTCTCTGGGTATCAAGCAGTGCACCATGAACCCATGGGAAGAGTTCGGTACCAAGTTCAACAAAGGCGACAAGATCAACGGTAAGATCAAGTCCATCACTGACTTCGGTATCTTCATTGGTCTGGACGGCGGCATCGACGGTCTGGTTCACCTGTCTGACATTTCCTGGAACGAAACCGGCGAAGAAGCCGTACGTCGCTACAAGAAAGGTGATGAGCTGGAAACCGTTATCCTGTCTATCGACCCAGAGCGTGAGCGTATCTCTCTGGGCGTGAAACAGCTGGAAAGCGATCCGTTCTCTGAGTTCGTAGCTGAAAACGACAAAGGCACTCTGGTTACCGGTAAAGTGATTGCCGTAGAAGCCAAGTCTGCCACTGTTGAAATCGCTCCGGGCGTAGAAGCCACTCTGAAAGCGTCTGAAATCAGCCGCGACAAAGTGGAAGATGCCCGTAACGCTCTGAACGAAGGTGACACCGTTGAAGCGGTTATCACTGCCGTTGACCGTAAGAACCGCACCATCAGCCTGTCTGTTAAGTCTAAAGACGATGTAGCTGACAAAGCGGCTCTGAAAGAACAGCGCGCTAAAGCAGAAGCTGAGATGACTGGTCCGACCACCATCGGCGACCTGCTGAAAGAACAGCTGAACAAAAACAGCTGATCGGTACTGACCGATACCGGGTGGTGTAACAGCCACCCAATAAAAAACCCGCTACGGCGGGTTTTTTATTGGGTTTTTTCTGCGCCGATGGGGTGCCGGCTGCTGGTTATTCGATGCCGCTGACATCAATCTGATAGCGCAATTTGCCTTTTTCATAGTAGGCCAGCCGTATCAGCTGATACTGATGCCGGGGTGAGAACCAGGCAAACAACTGCCGTTTATTACTGCTGCGGATCTGCTGCACCTTAATGGCCTGCAGTTGGCCGATGGCGGTATCCAATGGTTCTTCACCGACCACAACAAAACGGTGTTCACGGATTTTATCTTCATCAAACACCGGATAGTTCAGTTCGGTTTTACCCTGTGCCAGATCCAGGCTGGCCTGCAGCATATAGCTGAGGCTGTCCTGCACGCCGGGCTGCCAGATATCCTTGTACAGCTTGTTGTTCTGCGCATCGGTGATCTCTTGCCGTGCCGGTGCAAATAACACCGTCTGCGTGGGTGTGTTCAGAAAGCCGGTGGTCTGGTAACGGTACAGCAGTGGCTGCAGCTGTTGTTCCTGTAAAGAGAACTCAGTGCTTTCGTGCAGGGTGGCGATACTGGCTTCGGCATCAAAGGTAAAGCGCCAGCGGTTATTATCCAGCCGTTCCAGCTGGCGTTTGCCTTCAATATCAAAGCTGAACCAGCCCAATTCATAACGGGTTTTATAATGCACGGTAAAGGGCTGCAGGGTCAGGCGGTTCTCTGTGGCGGCTGCTGTCACTGTGTTGGTATGGCTGAGCACGGCGGCTGGTTCTGCTGTCGCCACGGGCACGGCATTGGTTGCGGTTTCCGGTGCACTGTCAGCTGCGGCCGGCAGCGCTGCTAACAGACTGGCGGGCAGTGTTATCAGCAGGGTGGCGGCCAGAGGCCGGAAGGGGGCGTGGGCTATTAACATAACGGCATCCGTTAAGAATGTGCCGGCAGTATAACGCGCTTAAAAAGAGGAAGTCAGGGACCGTGTTGGTCCCTGTTCGGCGTCGCTGTTCAGGATTCCAGCGCTAAGCCACTGGCAGGCAGGGGATTACCGTCCAGCATGGCCTGCTTACCCTGCATTTTCAGGCGGCCTTCAACAAACCATTTCACCGCAATGGGGTAAATAATGTGTTCCTGGGCATGCACCCGTTGTTGCAGGCTGGTGGCGTCATCAGTGGGCTGCACCGGCACCACGGCCTGAATAATATTCGGGCCGTCATCCAGCACTTCCGTCACAAAGTGCACGGTGACCCCATGTTGGCTGTCGCCGGCGTCCAGAGCGCGCTGATGCGTATTCAGGCCCTGATATTTGGGTAGCAGTGACGGATGAATATTCAGCAGGCGGCCTTCGTAATGGGCGACAAATGCCGGGGTAAGAATACGCATAAAGCCGGCCAGTATGACCAGGTCGGGTTCGCAGTCATCAATCTGCTGGCGCAGTTCGGCGTCAAAGGCTTCGCGGCTGCTGTACTCTTTATGGTCGATAACCAGCGTTGGCAGACCGCGGTCGCGGGCTTTCTGCACGCCGGCGGCATCCGGGCGGTTGCAGATAACGCCGGCAATATCGGCATCAATCTGGCCGGCACTGATGGCTTCGGCAATGGCCAGCATATTGCTGCCACTGCCGGAGATCAGAATTACGAGGCGCGGCGTGTGACCGGCCCCGGCATTGCTCAGGTTCATACGATACGGGTACCGGTAAACTGTACCTGAGCTTCCTCAGCCTGACGGGCAGCCACTTCACCAATGATCCAGCTTTGTTCACCTTCGGCGTTCAGCAATGCCACGGCGGCATCGGCTTTGGCTTCCGGCAGGGCCACGATAAGGCCAACACCACAGTTAAAGGTGCGGAACATTTCTGCGGTAGCCACGTTGCCAGCCTGTTGCAGCCACTCAAACACCGCCGGCCATTTCCAGCTGTTGGTATCAATAATGGCTTTGCAGTCGTCCGGCAGTACGCGCGGAATATTTTCCTGGAAACCGCCACCGGTCACGTGACACATGGCGTGCACTTCACTGGCATTAATCAGCTTCAGGGCGGACTTCACATAAATACGGGTCGGTGCCATCAGGGCATCCGCCAGGCTCTGGCCGTCGACGTCTACGGTCAGGTCGGCATTGGATACTTCCAGGATCTTGCGAATCAGGGAGTAGCCATTGGAGTGCGGGCCAGAAGAGGCAACGGCAACCAGTTTGTCGCCGGCGGCCACTTTAGAGCCATCAATAATCTGGGATTTTTCGACGATACCCACACAGAAACCGGCCAGGTCGTAATCTTCGCCTTCGTACATGCCCGGCATTTCAGCAGTTTCACCGCCGACCAGAGAAGCGCCGGCCTGTTCGCAGCCGATACCAATACCGTTGATTACATCGGACGCAACATCAACATTCAGTTTGCCGGTGGCGTAATAATCGAGGAAGAACAGCGGCTCGGCGCCGGCGACTACCAGATCGTTCACACACATGGCCACCAGATCAATGCCGATGCTGTCGTGCTTTTTCAGGTCCATGGCCAGACGCAGCTTGGTGCCCACGCCATCGGTACCGGATACCAGTACCGGCTCGCGGTAGCCCTGCGGCAGTTCAAACAGGGCGCCGAAACCGCCCAGGCCTGCCATTACCTCGGGGCGGCGGGTCCGTTTGGCAACGCCTTTGATGCGTTCAACCAATGCATTACCAGCGTCGATATCGACGCCTGCGTCTTTGTAGCTCAGGGATTGCTTGTCACTCATGCCGTCGTCACTGGGTGGCCAAAAGAAAGGCGCACATTCTAACGATTTGTTGTCCTGTCTGCATCTTTCTTCTGGTGTTTTCGGTGTTGCGTGAGGTGTGGGCATTGCTGACCCTGCGTGGCACAATACCGGCCTTTTTAAACGACGGTCACAGAGGGAGCCGGTTGTGCGTATTATCGGCCTGTTGTTGGTGTGGTGCCTGAGCCTGAATGCGCAGGCGGTTATGGTGTCGGATTTATATGAAATGCAGGTGCCGGTGGCAGACCAATCGGCCGTCAGCCGTGCCCCGGCGATGCAGGAAGCCTTAATGCTGGTGCTGGTGAAAGTTGCCGGTGAGCAGGGAGCGGCCCAGCACGAATTGCTGCAGCAACAGCTGAGTAATCCGGAGGTGTTCGTCAAAAGTTTCCGCTATGTGCGCGATGAAGCGGATGCTTCGCTGCAGCTGAAGGTTAGCTTCGCCCCGAATCTGATTGATGATGTGCTGCGCCAGGCGCAACTGCCGGTGTGGGGCAAAAGCCGGCCATTGGTGTTGTTGTGGCAGGCGGTGGAAGACAACCGGCAACGGCTGGTGCTGAACCAGAATGAACAGCAATGGCGTCTGCAGCTCGAGCGCGCAATGAGCGAACGCGGCATTCCGTTATTGTGGCCGGCGCTGGATATGGAAGATGAAATTGCCCTGCCGGCGGGCAGCTTGTGGGGCTTATTCCGCGCCGATGTGCGTAAGGCCTCTGAGCGTTATATGGCCGATGCGCAAATGGCTGGCCGGTTGGCGCCGGCGGCCGGCATTGGCTTTGCCTACCGGGGGTTTCTGCTGCACCGCGATGAGGCGCTGGAATTAAGCGCCGAGGGCGAAGATGTGCTGGCTGTATTGCGTCAGATTGCGGATCAGGTCGCGGTTTTTCTGGCCCAGCGTTACGCGGTACGCAATCAGGGGGAAACTTCCGGACAGATGATTATGGTGTCGGGGGTGGATAATTTCCGCCAGTACCATGAGTTGCTGGCTTATCTGAACAGTAACAACGCGATTGATCAGGTGCATATCCGCAGTGTCGATACCAATAATCTGATCCTTGAACTGGACCTGGCTGCCGACTGGGCTCAGGTCTGGAGCGTACTGGCTCTTGACCGCCGTCTGGTGGCCACCGAACAACCCCAGGTATACCGCTGGCAGCCCTGAGATAACCGATGAATCAGCAGTTAACCTTATCTGTCGCCATTCGCGACGATGCCCGTTTTGCCAACTATTATGCTGGCCCTAACGAGCAGATCGTGCAGGCCCTGCAACAGCAATGGACGGTGCGCGGCGAGCCCTACATTTATTTATGGGGCAGTCCTGGCAGCGGTTGCAGCCATTTACTGCAGGCCTCCTGTCACTATGCCGAAGGGCTGGGGCATCAGAGTGTTTACCTGCCGCTGGATGAGCTGGCCGATTATGGCCCGGCGGTGCTGGACGGTATGGACCAGTTGCCGTTGGTGGCACTCGACCATCTGCAGGCCGTGGCTGGCCGTTCGGACTGGGAAGAAGCGTTATTTCACCTGTTTAACCGCATCCGTGACCGGCAAAGTCATTTGCTGATTGCGGCTGGCCAGCCGCCGGCGGCGCTGGGTATTCAGCTGCCGGATTTACTCTCACGACTGAACTGGGGGGTAAGCTACGCGGTGCAGGAGCTGGATGACAACGACAAAATACTGGCGTTGTTGTTGCGCGCGCGCCGCCGTGGGTTGAACCTCAGCGACGACGTGGCGCGCTTTATTCTTACCCGCGGCCCGCGGGATATGCAGGGGTTGTTCGATTTGCTCGAACGGCTGGATGCGGCGTCGTTGGCGGCGCAGCGGAAGCTGACCATTCCTTTTGTTAAAGCAGAGCTACAGTGGTGACACTGCCAGCCTGCCGGGCTGGTTTAGCTGCCACTGCGTGGCAGCTATTGCGGGGCTCCGCCCCCGCGCCCCGATTGCGAGGAACTTATCCTCGCGCTCCAGCTTGGTTGCCTGCCATCCATGGCGGCAACCCTTCGGGCCATCATTTTGTGATGTCACAAATTGCTCCTGCAATTTGTTGCGCTGTATAGCACGTATTTCCTCATTCACCGTCATTGCCTGCGGCCACGGATCGTAAGGCGCGTCGTGCGCCACGATCCTCGCCCGGTCCATCCGGGCGGGCCTGTCAATGACGGTTCATTTTGGCGTGCTATAGGCGCGGATAAAACCGCAGCGGCTACGCCGGTATGGCTTTATTGAGCGCGCTACGCGCGCAAAACCAAAACCCAAATTTGATTATTTCCGGCCGCAGGCCGCATTAGCTTTTCAAGTTGCTGCTGTTTTGCCCGGCCCATTCGTTCCAGCCCGAAGTTTGGCAAAGCCAATAGCATCGTTTGGATGACTCCAAACGAGTGGCCAGGGGCATGGATGCCCCTTGGCCGCGTATGCTCAATTGGCTTTGGTAAACAAGGATCAGCTGGGACGCGGGCCTTAGGGGTTCGCAAGGGGATACCTCCCCTTGCAATACCAGCGGCCGAAGGCCGCAAAAAGCCGTCACGCAGTGACGGCTCAACCAGCCTGTAAGGCTGGCCTACAGGCTCAGCTCAGCGCTTTTTTGATGCGCGCCAGCGCGTCTTCCAGCACTTCCATGCTGGTCGCGAACGACAACCGCATATAACCCGGCGTGCCGAACGCCGAACCCGGCACCAGTGCCACGCCAGCTTCCAGCAGCAGTTTTTCGGCGAAGTCGATGTCGTTGTCGATACCAGCCTTGGCCATCGCTTCTTTCACGTTCGGGTAAGCGTAGAACGCACCGTCAGCTGCAATGCAGCTGAAGCCCGGAATTTCATTCAGGGTTTTCACCACATAGTCGTGGCGTTCTTTAAACGCTTTCACCATTGGCGTAACGCAATCACGGCCGCCGTTCAGGGCTGCTTCCGCGGCAATCTGAGAGATGGAGGTCGGGTTAGAGGTGCTCTGTGACTGCACTTTGGTCATGGCGCTGATCAGTTTCACCGGGCCAGCTGCGTAGCCGATGCGCCAGCCGGTCATGCTGTAGGCTTTGGAGACACCGTTCAGCACGATGGTGCGGTCGTACAGATCCGGGCACACGGTCAGAATGTTTTCGAAACCGAAATCCGCCCACCAGATGTATTCGTACATATCATCGGTGGCCACCAGTACGTGCGGGTGCTTGCGCAGCACGTCGCCCAGGGCTTTCAGCTCGTCGGCGGTGTAGGCCACGCCGGACGGGTTGGATGGGCTGTTCAGTACCACGATTTTGGTTTTCGGGGTAATGGCGGCATCCAGCTGGGCGGCGGTAATTTTGAAGCGGGTGCTTTCATCGGTATTCAGAATCACCGGTACGCCGCCGGCCACTACCACCATATCGGGGTAAGACACCCAGTAGGGCGCCGGAATAATGACCTCATCGCCCGGGTTGATAAAGGCCAGGCTCAGGTTAAAGAAGCTCTGCTTGCCACCGCACGACACCAGAATCTGATTCGGCTCGTAGCTTAAGCCGTTGTCATTTTTCAGCTTATTGATAATGGCTTTTTTCAGGCCAGGGGTGCCATCCACGGCGGTGTACTTGGTGAATCCTTTATTAATGGCTTCAATAGCGGCCTGTTTGATGTGCTCGGGGGTGTCGAAATCCGGCTCGCCGGCGCCCAGGCCAATAATGTCTTTGCCGGCTGCTTTCAGTTCGGCAGCCCGTTTGGTCACTGCGAGGGTAGGGGAAGGCTTGATCTGTTGCACGCGATCAGACAGTTGCAGGTCCAAAATGGTATCCTCAAAACACAGTGTGGATGGCGGCAGGCGCAGCACCGCAGGGGCTGACCGCCGGTCAAAAAAACCGCATGATTCTATCTGATAAAGAGCATTTCTGGAATCCTGATGACCAAAGCATTTGAGCTTTCCTCCAAATATTCTCCGGCCGGTGATCAGCCGGAGGCTATCCGTCAGCTGGTGGCTGGTGTGAATGCCGGCCTGCTTAAGCAAACCCTGTTGGGCGTGACCGGCTCGGGTAAAACCTTCACCATGGCCAATGTGATTGCCCAGTGTCAGCGCCCGGCCATTATCATGGCGCACAACAAAACCCTGGCGGCGCAGCTGTACGGTGAGTTCAAAGAGTTTTTCCCCAATAACTCGGTGGAGTATTTCGTTTCTTATTACGACTACTACCAGCCGGAAGCCTATGTGCCATCGTCCGATACCTTTATTGATAAAGACGCCTCGGTTAACGAACACATTGAACAGATGCGCTTGTCAGCCACCAAAGCGCTGATGGAACGCCGCGACGCTATTATTGTGGCGACGGTGTCGGCCATTTACGGTTTGGGTGATCCGGATTCTTACTTAAAAATGATGCTGCATATTGTGCGTGGTGACAGCATTGATCAGCGTGCGATTTTGCGCCGGCTGGCGGAATTGCAGTACACCCGCAACGAAATGGATTTTCATCGCGGTACTTACCGCGTGCGCGGTGATGTGATCGATATTTTCCCGGCTGAAAGCGACGACGAAGCGGTACGCATTGAATTATTCGACGACGAAGTGGAACAGATCAGTTTGTTTGATCCGCTCACCGGCGAGGTGCTGAATAAACAGGCGCGCGTTACTATTTATCCGAAAACCCACTACGTAACGCCGCGCCAGCGCATTCTGGATGCCATAGAAGGTATTAAGGTGGAGCTGGACGAACGCCTGCAGTATTACCGCGATAATAATTTACTGGTAGAAGCACAGCGGCTGGAACAACGCACCCGTTACGACCTGGAAATGATGCAGGAGCTGGGTTACTGCTCGGGCATTGAAAACTACTCGCGCTATTTATCCGGCCGTGAAGCCGGCGCGCCGCCGCCAACGTTGTTCGATTATATTCCCGATGATGCACTGATTTTTGTCGATGAATCGCACGTTACCATTCCGCAGATTGGCGGCATGTACCGGGGTGACCGTTCGCGTAAAGAAACCCTGGTACAGTTTGGTTTCCGGCTGCCATCGGCGCTGGATAACCGCCCGATGCGCTTTGAAGAATGGGAAGCCATTGTGCCGCAGTGCATTTTTGTCTCGGCCACACCGGGCAACTACGAAAAAGAGCATCAGGATGCGGTGGTCGAGCAGGTGGTACGCCCAACCGGCTTAATTGATCCGGTGATTGAAGTGCGTCCAGCCACCGGCCAGGTGGACGATGTACTGCATGAATTGCAACTGCGCACCGCCGTGGGCGAGCGGGTATTAATTACCGTGCTGACCAAACGCATGGCGGAAGATTTAACCAACTTTCTGCAGGAACAGAATATCCGCGTGCGTTATCTGCACTCCGATATTGATACCGTCGAACGGGTGGAAATTATCCGCGATCTGCGTCTCGGCGAGTTCGATGTATTGGTGGGTATTAACTTACTGCGCGAAGGACTGGATATTCCGGAAGTGTCGCTGGTGGCCATTTTTGATGCGGATAAAGAAGGCTTCCTGCGCAGCGAACGCTCATTAATTCAGACCATTGGCCGCGCTGCCCGTAACCTGAACGGCAAGGCCATTCTGTACGCCGACCGCATCACCGATTCCATGCAGAAAGCCATAGACGAAACCGACCGCCGGCGAGAAAAACAGGTACGTTTTAATACCGAACACGGCATTACCCCGGTGGGAGTCACCAAATCGGTGGCCGATATTCTGGAAGCCGCACCGCCACCGGGTAAGAAAGGCAAAGCCATGAAAACCCGGGGCCGCAAAGTGGCGGAAGACAAGGGCGCGTACGGTAGTGGTGACTGGCAGCATCTGCCGGCGGCAGAGCTTGTGAAACAGGTGGCTAAAGTGGAAGACCAGATGTTCAAAGCTGCCCGCGACCTGCAGTTTGAAGAAGCCGCGCGCCTGCGCGACCTGCTGCATGAGATGAAGCAGAAGGTGATTGCCAACAGCTGAGCTGAAGCCGGCTCTGGACTGCATGTGGTTGTTTTTGCAGGGAATTCCGGCATTGCCGCCGGCGGGAAGCGGAAGGGCAGGTAGCGCAAAAAAGCACTTGCGCGACCCCGGTGGCGTGGGTAATATACGCGCCACTTCAGGACTATAGCTCAGTTGGTTAGAGCGCTACCTTGACATGGTAGAGGTCGCCAGTTCGAATCTGGCTAGTCCTACCAAATACTAAAAGCCACACCTGCCGGTGTGGCTTTTTTTTACCCCTCTCTACCCACAATGAACCTGCAGCAGCGGTTGCTGCGGCTTTTGCAGCCGATAGAATCGATATATTGCTGATGGCTCCTGCGCGGGCTTGTACCGGGTACCGGCGTTGGCATCATTCTGGATATGAGGGTTGGATGATGCTGTTTTGGTGGGTTACCGGGCCATTGGCGTCTTTATTTCAGCAGCCTTGCAGAGCAGGTAAGTTATGCAGATTGATAATTACGAAGACCTGATTATGGCCGCCATGGCGCAGACTGAGCCGCAACGCCTGTTGTTTGTGTTTGCCAAATCCGAATTACCCGAAGGCTATACCGCCGAGCAGCAGCAGCGCTTTGAACAGGGCGAAGGCGGGGTGCTGAGTCCGGTGCTCTGCGTGGATAAGCTGCCAGGTGAAGTGATGCATTTTCACGAGCTGGTCAGTGAGTCGCAAAAAACCGGGATTGATTGGGATGTGGCCTTTGTCGGTGCAATGGCTGGGCGTGATGGTTTTCCGCCAATGCCGGATGATGCCGAGCCTGCTCTGCAGTTAATGATGAATAAAATTAACGCCGGCATGATCGGCGAATTTCTGACCTTTAACCGCCAGGGCGATATGATCGGTTTGTATTAATCCGGTCTTGTTCTGACTTATTTAGAGTCACTCACTTCTCTGCCTGCCGGCTCTGGTAGATGTGGCTTAATAAGCGCATCAACGGGGCCGGAATCCGTTGCGTTAACGGTACGGTATCAATCATATTTTTCAGGTACAGCCCCAGCTCGGTATCGCCGGTAATTAATAATTTACGGCGGAAAAACAGCGTATCCGGGTCGGCGTCACCGTGCAGTATCTGCAGCAGTGAATACTGATCACTGCGCAACATCACTTCCGATGGCTGCGCCGGCAGCAGTGCCTGCAACCGTTGGCCGTTAAAAGTCAGGCTGAACGAGAAATTCAGGTCGGTAATTTCCACCCTCGCAATCCGTCGGCGCAGAAATTCCAGCTCACCGGCGCGGCATTCTGGTTGTAAAACATGGTTCAGCGCCTGCGTCAGTATGAGCTCCATAACAGGCGCCGGCGTGTAACGGGTGACACGGGCGGGTAATTGCGGCAAGTAGTGTTGTACCCGCTGGCGTAATGCGGCAGCCATCATGGTGCTGATCCTGAAAAAAATACCCCGTAAGGCTAACGACGATAGATCTGTACGGCAAAACCCCGGAATGGGTAGCTGCGGATTACTCCTTCCTGGGCTTAGTCAGCGGCGGCCGCTTTTTATAGCATGGCCGCTGAATTATCAGCAGCGGACAGGTTATGGAACTGTTGTGTCCGGCGGGGAGCTTGCCCGCCTTGAAAGCGGCCATCGATCATGGTGCCGATGCGGTCTATGTCGGGCTGAAAGACGATACCAATGCCCGGCATTTTGCCGGCTTAAATCTGGCCAGTGCCGGTCTGGATGAGGCGGTGCAATACGTGCACCGGCATGGCCGGAAAATTCACGTTGCCATTAATACCTTTGCCCACCCCGATGGCTGGGAACGCTGGCAGCGCGCGGTGGATATTGCGGTTAACAGTGGTGCCGATGTGCTGATTCTGGCGGATATTTCACTGCTCGCCTATGCCCATGAGCGTTACCCGCACATTGAAAAACATTTATCGGTGCAGGCGTCATCCACCAACCCGGCCGCCATTGATTTTTACCGTCAGTTTGGCATTTCCCGGGTGGTGTTGCCGCGGGTATTGTCGATGCAGCAGGTGCGGGCGTTAGCGCGACTGTGTGAAACCCCGCTGGAAGTCTTTGCCTTTGGCAGCCTGTGCATTATGGCGGAAGGACGCTGTTATTTAAGTTCTTATATGACCGGTGAATCACCCAATACCGCCGGGGCCTGTTCGCCGGCGGCTTATGTGCGCTGGGATGAAAAAAGTGACGGTACGCTGGAATCGCGCCTGAACGGTGTGGTAATTGATCGCTTTGCTGAAGGCGAAAATGCCGGTTATCCCACTCTGTGCAAAGGTCGTTTTCAGGTCGGTGATGATCTGTACAACGTGCTGGAAGAACCCACCAGTTTAAATACCCTGGAATTACTGCCCGAATTATACAAAGAAGGCATTGTGTCGCTGAAAATTGAAGGCCGCCAACGCAGCCCGGCCTATGTGGCCAGCATTACCAAAATATGGCGCCAGGCCATTGATGCCGTGCAGCAGGATGCTGAGCGCTTTCAGGTTAAGGACGAGTGGAACCGGGTACTCAGTTCACTGGCGGAAGGCAGCCAGACCACGCTGGGTGCGTATCACCGCAAGTGGAAATAAACCATGAAATATTCCTTAGGCGCTATTCAGTATTTCTGGCCCAAAGAGGTGGTGCAGAGTTTTTATAAAGACGTTGCCGATGATGCCGGGGTGGATATTGTCTACTTAGGTGAAACCGTCTGTCAGAAACGTACCGAACTGCGTTTTGCTGATTATATGGACATTGCCCATCAGCTGCGTGAAGCCGGTAAAACCGTGTGTTTATCCACCATGACGTTACTGGAAGCGCCTGCACTGGTGCGCGAGATGGTGCGCTATGTGGATAACGGCGAATTTATGGTGGAAGCCAACGACGTGGGGGCCATTCAGATTGCCCGGGAAAAGCATCTGCCTTTTGTCGCCGGCGCTGCCATTAATTGCTACAACCAGCACAGCCTGAAATACCTGTTGCAGCAGGGCATGCAGCGCTGGGTGATGCCGGTGGAATTATCCCGCGACTGGCTGCAAACCCTGTTGCAACAAGACAGCCTGCAGGAGGATATCGGCCGCTTTGAAACCGAAGTGTTTGCCTTTGGGCATTTACCGCTGGCCTGGTCGGCACGCTGTTTTACCGCCCGATCGGAAGACCGCCAGAAAGACCAGTGCGAGCTGTGCTGCATTAAGTACCCGAAAGGCCGCGAGGTAATCAGCCAGGATGGCCAGCAGGTGTTTGTACTGAATGGTATTCAGACCCAGTCCGGCCACCGCTGTAATTTAATTAACGATCTGCCTTCCATGCAGGGGCTGGTGGATGTGGTGCGGATCAGTCCGGAACCCGAAGGCACGCTGGAGTGGCTGGCCGCTTTCCGCGCCAATGAGCAGGGCGGGCAGCCGGTTAAGCTGGGGCCGACCGACAGCAACGGTTACTGGCGCCGGGTGGCCGGTATGCTGCAGGTCAGTTAACTGACGTTTCATGGGCACAAGTGGGTGCTGGTGGGTACTGACGGTCAGTCAGAATCGATCAGTCAGAATCGGTCAGTCGGAATCAACGATGGCCGTTAACGGAATCAACTGCGGCAGAATCGTCTGGTTGATTTCCTGCACCAGCTGTTCGGCCACCTCATCACTGTATTCTTCCGCGCATTTCTTTTTCAGGCCGTAATCAGCCAGCTGCAGATGGTGGCTGGGTTGTACGCCAATATTGGCCAGGCTGTGTTTGGCACAGCTGAGTGCGCAGCCATCAATGGCCAGAATCGGGCGGCCGGAACGGGCCAGTTTCAATAAGGGTTTTACCTGCCCGCCGACACCGGCAATACAGGACATTTGTGCGTGCTGGCGACGATCGAGGGTTACGGCAATGCGGTTAGCCAGTTGTGCTACCTGCGAGCAACCGGAACAGGAATAAACCAGCGGTAAATCATTCTTTTTCATAAGCAGACTCCGGCCCGCAACGGGCGTGTTTAGCCTGCAGCGACGGATAATCAGAAGCGTGCCGGCCGGAACACCGGCCGGCAGCCGGCACAGATTATTTGTGCGCTTGCTGGCTGTAATAAGCGGCCAGGTTGGCGATATCGGCATCGCTCAGGCCTTTGGCCATTGGTGCCATAATGGCGGCGTTACCACCGGTACGCTGACCGTCACGGTAGGCCTTCATAGACGCTTCCAGGTAGGTAGCGTGCTGACCGGCCAGTTTCGGGTACATTGGCACCATGCTGTTGCCATCCGCACCATGACAGGCGGCGCAGACACCGGATTTAGCCTTACCAGCTGCGGCATCAGCGGCCATAGCGCCACCTGACATCAACAAACCGGCGACGGCGGTGAACAGTACGATTTTTCTCATCATCTTTCTCCTTGGTTTTGCCTTGAGGCTTTTACTGCCATACAGCAGTCAGTGCGACGGCAGTGGCCGTTATAAATAACCACCCCTGCAGTATACGACGCAAAAACGCAGGCGCCTGCCTGAGTTCCATAAAATCCTGAATAATCCACCAGCCTTTGACTAATGTCGCAGCCCAGGCCAGCCCATACCACAGCAACATATTGCCGGTGTTGCCCGGCGACAGGGCGACCACCAGGGTCAGCAGCAGCATAATCAGCCACAGTATCAGCAGCCGGTTACCGGTTACAGCGGTTGTCATTATGCCTCCTCAGCGCAGCAGATACAGGGTTGGAAACAACACAATCCAGACCAGGTCCACCATGTGCCAGTACAGCGCCACGTTTTCTGCGGTTTTGGTCCGGTCAGCAGGGTTGTGACGGTGATTTTTCAACCAGCGCGCAACCAGCAGCAGAAACAGAATACCGGCTAATACGTGCAGAAAATGAAAGAACGTGGCGAAAAAATAAAAACCGAAAAAGGCATCATAATGCAGGCTGTATCCCTGCTCATAGAGTGCCGTATATTCCGATAATTTGACGATGATATAGATCATGCCAGCCGCTGCCGCCGCGATAAAATAACGCCCGGCCTCAGGCTGCTGCCGGCGTACCTGTTGTACCCCCACGGCTGCCAGCCAGCTGCCGGTCAGCAGTGCCATCGTGTTGATAATACCGGCATGCAGGTGCAGCTGTTGTAAGCCGCTGGCGACCATTTCAGGCTGAAACAGCCGCAGCAGGGCGAAACCGATAATCAGCAGGCCGAATACCCCCAGTTCAGCGCAGAGGAAAAACCACAGCGCAATATCACCGGGAATATCGTCTTTAACATCATCGACAGGGTGGCTTTGGGTATTCATAGCATACGTCCGGTCAGATTCAGGTACAGGCGTGGTAACAACTGCGGCAACTGGTCGGCGCGGTTCAGACGGAAATAGCGCTGCTGGCCGAACACATAGGGCACATAGTCGGCGGTGCTCTGGTCAATGGTGACGCAGTAGGTAATAACGCCGGCGCGGTGCGCTTCCTGAATGGCCATGCGGGTGTCTTCAATGCCGTAGCGGCCTTCGTAAATATCCAGGTCATTGGGTTTGCCATCGGTCAGCAGCAGCAGCAGACGTTTTTCGGCCGGATGGTCGTTAATAATATCCACCGCCTGCCGGATAGCGGCACCCATGCGGGTGTAATAGCCGGGTTCCAGCGCCTGAATACGGCCATGAATCACATCGTCCCAGGCTTCGTTGAAATTCTTGATTAAATTAAACCGTACATGGTCGCGCCGGCGCGAAGAAAAACCGTACAGGGCAAAATCGTCGTCACTGGCATCCAGCGCTTCCCCCATCAAATGCAGGCTGTCGCGGATTACGTCAATCACCTGTTTTTCGTTATTGGCCCAGGCATCGGTCGACAACGATAAATCGGCCAGTACCAGACAGGATAAATCGCGGTGGCGGTGTTGCTGTTGTTTCCACACTGGCGCACTGCTGAGACCCTGGCCACGCAGCTGCTGGATGCGGTGGTCAATACAACCGGCCAGATCCAGCTGTTCCCCCTGCAGCTGACGGCGCTGTATCAGAGGGGCGGTGCTGAAGGCAGAAAATTGTCGGCGTAAGCGCGCGGCAGCCTGCTGTAATTCGGCCGGCAAGGGCGTGGGTTCGGCGGCGCGCGGTAGCATCGGAATCACCCGGCAATAATCCGGCCGCAAGGTGTTTTTGCGGTAATCCCATTCCGGGTAGGGCAGACCTTCGCCGAGGGGAATGTCGTCTTCGGCGGCGCTGGGTAAATCGAGGTCGAGACGGATGCGCGAGGCCTGATTGCTACGGTTCTGTGACAGGGTAATACGGTCCAGGTCTTCGGCAATGCGGCCGGCATCGGGGTCGTCACTGTCATCAGAGGTGCGGTCAACCGGAATAAATTCCGACCAGGAAAACAGGCTTTCCAGCCGGAATATTAATAAGCCATCACGGCCATCCGGGTCGTCGGCAAAATCGGCCTGGCGGCGAACCTTGCTGTCGGTTACGGCACCACGGCCAGCGGGATGTTGGTCGCCGCTGTCGTTATCCGGCTGGCGGCTGATTGCCTTGGGCGGGCGGCCATCGTACAGCCACAGCGGTACCGGATCGGGGTCGCCGGGACCGGTGGGTAACACAGCTACTGAACCGGGGTCAGCCAGCGCCAGCCGGATGGCTTCCTCCCGTGGCCAGGCGGATTTTTTCAGGCTCAGGCGTAAATCCCGCTCCTGAATTTCGGCCACCACTAAGCGGTGGTAAAGCGGTTCCAGCCCCGGGTAATGCTGCAGGCATAATTTCACATTCTGTTGGTTCAGGCTGTGCCATTCCTGCCCGGCTAAGACCAGCAGCGGCTGGCAGGAGGCCAGGGCGGTTAACCATAAATACAGCTCCCGGTTCAGCTCGGCTGACGGGTAAAACTCCAGCTGGGCGGGTAAATACAGGGTATCGGCATCGCGCCAGGCTAAGGCAAAGCGTAAACCGTTGCCGGCCACTTTCTGCAGCCAGCTGCGCGAGGTGTTCAGGCGTTGTTCGGCGGCAGCCCGGATACTGAGACCGGCATCACCACCCAGGGCGCGTAACACCACCGCCAGCCGTGGCTGTTCCTGCTCCAGTGTGACGCGCGCCTGCGGATAGCTGCGTTGCGCCATGCGGGTAATAAAGTGATGCCAGCGGATACCAACAGCTTCTTCCATGGTTAATCCCTCTCGCGGGCAATGATTTTGGGTAATTGACGCTCCTGACTGGCCGCGTCGTCACCGCTGGCCCAGTACAGTAACGGGCCGGCGGGGTTGTCTTTCTGCACGTCGGCGCAGGTGCTGATGCACTGGGCGCATTGGGTGCAGGTAATTTTGCGTTGCTTGGAGGCGCGTGGCGCCAGCCGCATCGGGCAGACCTGATCACAGGCATTGCAGTCGCGGCAGTCTTTGCCGCGGTTTTTCTGAAAGCCCACCACCATGGCGCGCGGGTTTAATGACCAGATCAGGCTCTGGAAAATACCCACGGCGCAGCCATAACGACAGAACCAGTGGCGGGCAAAGGTAAATTCAATCACAAATAACAGCGTGGCGACGGCCAGAAAAATCAGCGGATATAACGGCACGCTGAATGTCCATAATTGCTGCCATAAAGGAATGGGCGGCAGCAGATAGCTGAGCAGGGAAACGGCCCATAAAAACGATACCGCCAGAATCCACAGAGCCAGTACCAGTTTGGCGCCGTAACGGGCCGGGGCAGTGTTTTTTTCCCACACCGAGCGGCGGCCAATCCAGTGCTGCATTTTGTTATCCAGCCATTCCAGCATGCTGAAATGCGGGCACAACCAGCCGCAATAAATACGACCCCAGCGCCAGACTATTACAATGAGTAAAATCAGTGTTCCCAGTACCGGTAAGCCCAGTGACCAGAACAGCTGGGAAAAAACAGAGGCCGGGCTTTGGCCGGCTACCGGGGTTAACCCCAGGGTCCAGTCAAAACCCAGCACAATAAAATGGCCGCGGGTCAGATCCAGGCGAAAAATATCCAGCACGGGTGCCAGTACAAACAGCCAGAAAAATGCGCTGCGGGTAACTAAGCGAAGATCCTGCGAACCGGTTTTCATACTTTACTCCGGTAGCCGCTGCCCGCAGGCAGCGGCGGTTTCATCAGGCTTTAGCCGGCAGCGGCGGGGCCTGGTCGTGCGTACGATTGGCGACAACAAAGCTGTACAGATACATCAGTACACCAACACCAAAGGCCACACCACACCACAGACGCGCCCAGTAGATCGGCATAATAACGTCCTGAGTGGCCATGTAGCCCAAGGCGATGCCATCGGCCGGCATGCGCTGTTGCATCACCTGCACCACACCGGCGGCGGTCAGCAGCAGGGTAATGGCCAGCATGGCAATACACATCACCCAGATCGACGCAATTTCGACTTTCTGCGCTTGTGGGCTGTTGCTCAGGCGGCCTTTCATCTGCGGCCAGGCGTAGGAAATAATCGCCAGCACAATCATGACGTAGGCACCGAAGAAGGCCAGGTGGCCGTGGGCCGCGGTAATTTGTGAACCGTGGGTGTAGTAGTTAACCGGGGCCAGGGTGTGCAGGAAGCCCCATACGCCGGCGCCCAGGAACGCCATAATGGTGCAGCCGGCCGCCCAGGCCACCGCGGCTTTGTTCGGGTGTTCACGACGACGCTGTTTGATCATGCTGAAGGCAAATACCATCATCATAAAGAACGGCAGCGGTTCGATCGCCGAGAAGACTGAGCCAATCCACAGCCAGTATTCGGGCGCCCCGATAAAGAAGTAGTGGTGGCCGGTACCAAGGATGCCGCTGATCAGTGCCATGGCAATAATCAGGTACAGCCATTTCTCTACCACTTCACGGTCAACACCGGTGGTTTTGATCAGTACAAAGGCCAGGATAGAACCCATAATCAGCTCCCACACGCCTTCCACCCACAGGTGCACAACCCACCACCAGAAGTACTTATCCAGCGTCAGGGAAGACGGGTTGTAGAAGGAGAACAGCCAGAACACGGCCAGGCCAATCAGGCCGGTGATCAGCACCATGTTAATAACAGTTTTACGACCGCGCAGAATGGTCATCAGAATGTTGAAAATAAAACCCACCACCACTACGGCAATGCCCACTTTGGTAATAGTGGGTTGTTCCAGGAATTCCCGGCCCATGGTCGGCAGAATGTCGTTATAGGTGATTTCCGCCAGTGTGGCGTAAGGCACGGCCAGATAACCAATGATGGTTAAGGTGCCGGCAATGGCATAGGCCCAGAACAGAATCCACGCCAGTTTCGGGCTGTACAGCTCGCACTGGGTTTCTTCCGGCACCAGGTAGTAGGTAGCGCCCATAAAACCGCACAACAGCCATACAATCAGCAGGTTGGTGTGCACCATACGGGCAACGTTAAAGGGAATTTCGGGGAACATAAAATCGCCCACGACATACTGCGCGCCCAACACCAGACCAAACACGATCTGACCGATGAACAGCAACATGGCAAAGGCAAAGTACGGTTTGGCAACCGCCTGGCTTTGATATTTCATGATGGTGTGTCCTTAATAAAAAAATAACCGGGGAATGTCTGCATCAGCCTTCGATATTTGGCGGCCAGTCGTTGGTATCGATGCGTGATGTCCAGATCAGGAATTCCGCCAGATCGTTCAGTTCTTTTTCGCTCAGATTAAACTGCGGCATTTGTCGGCGGCCTTCTACTCCGGTTGGCATAGCCTTCATCCAGGCGGAAAAATAGGCTTTGAAAATGGCTTCATCGTTCATGCCACGGCGCGGAAATACGTTACCCAGTTCCGGGGCAAAATAAGCCCCTTCACCCAGCAGCGAATGACAACCTACACAGTTGTTCTTTTCCCAGATTTCCTTGCCATGAGCGACTTCCACCGTGAGTAACTCACGGTTTTCACGCTTCGGCAGGACAGTGACGGTATCCACCGTCAAAGCGACAAACAGCAGGAAGAAAAAAGCACCTCCGCCGTAGTAGATGTTGCGGGCCATGCCCTTGGTAAAACGTTCAGACATAGACTTTCCTCGTCACGGTTGGGTAAAAAATTAAAGAGCGTCTGCCGGCAGCAGCGCGCGGATAACATCCCGGATGGCCGCCTGGGTAGCCGGTTCATCCGTTAAGGTCTGGGTCAGGGCGGCTTCGGCGGCAATATTGGCCGGTAAACCGCTGACCATCAGGTGCGCACAATGAATCAGCAGCCGCGTAGAGGGTGCTTCTTCAAGGTCGGTATCGCGCAGTTGCCGCAGGGCGGCGGCAATACGGCTGAGGCTATGTGCCTGTTCCGGTTTAATGCCGGATTCATGGGCAATAATGCCGGCCTCGGTAATCTCATCCGGGTAATCAAAGCCGATGCTGACAAAGCGCTGGCGGGTACTGGGTTTCAGCCCCTTCATTAAATTGCGGTAGCCCGGGTTGTACGACATCACCAGCATAAAACCGGGGGCAGCCTGCAGCTGTTCACCGGTGCCATCTAACGGCAGGATGCGGCGGTCATCGGTGAGCGGGTGAATTACCACCGTGGTGTCTTTGCGCGCTTCAATCACCTCATCCAGATAACAGATGGCACCTTCGCGCACGGCCCGGGTCAGCGGGCCGTCCTGCCAGAAGGTGCCGTCTTTACCAATAAGGAAGCGGCCAATCAGATCGGCGGCGGTTAAATCATCGTGGCAGGCGACGGTATAGAGCGGGCGCTGCAGGCGTTCGGCCATGTGCTCGACAAAACGGGTTTTACCGCAGCCGGTCGGGCCTTTTATCAGTACCGGCAGGCGGTTCTGACTGGCGTGCAGGAAAAGATCCACCTCACTGCCTTGCGGCTGGTAATAGCGGCCCGGTGATACCACCGGTGAAGAGGCTGGAGCATTCATAACAGGCATTCCGGTATTCAGCATTTATATGCGTATGCTGGCCGGATGGTCGCTAGTCTTAAATACCGATGTATAGAGCCTGATATACCTATAAGGTGGTAGTTCGGGTAATTTTGTGTCAATTATACATACGGATAATGACATTTTATGGGTGGGCGATATTTATTTAAGTCTTTGATTTATATAGATTAAATATTTTAAAGGGCGAGTATCAAACGACTGGCTTGTTATTTTTACTTAGATTATGGTTAAAAATACCTTTTTATTAAAAATACCAATCCAGATCAAATTATTACGCCAGATAACGACGTTTTTATACAGAATTGATTTGCGTCAGTATTATTTACCGGCCAGCTGAGCCAGCATGATCACATCGAGACACGAATGGAATTAAGCGGATGAGAAATAAGCTGTTTTTAGCCATCAGTGCCCTGGCCGGAGCCGGGCTGGCATCGTTCACTCAGCTGGCAGTGGCCAATGATGAAGGTGTGACACTGCCGTTACAGGTGGTGTCGGCCACCGGGTATCGTCAGCAGGCCTTACTGGCACCAGCGGCTATTACTGTGATCGACCGGGAACACATCAGTCGTGCGCCGGTGGCGGATCTTGGTGAAGTGTTCCGTGATATTCCCGGTGTCGCCATTGTTGATTCCAATGTCGCTGGCATGAAGCGGTTGTCGCTGCGCGGTGAAAATTCCCGGCGCGTGCTGATCAAAATCAACGGTCAGCCTTTGGCCGACCATTCCAATTACGGCACGCCGCTGCTGCTCGATCCCGCCATGATCGAACGTATTGAAGTGGTGCGTGGTTCGGCGTCCGTCGTACACGGCAGTAATGCAGTGGGCGGGGTGGTGAATATTATTACCCGTCAGGTACAGCCGGGTGATCAGGAACTGAGTCTGAGCGCGGGTTACTATTCGGCAACCCAGGGTTATCGTGCTTCTGCCGGGGTTCTTGGTGCGACCGAGTCGGTCGATTATCGTTTACAGGTCAGCCGCTCCGAACATGGTGATCGTCGTATTCCGCATGATCGTCTGGAAAATTCCGACTCTGACAATAAATCCGTGTCTGCTGAGCTGGGTTACCGCTTTGGCCTGCACCGCATTGCCTGGCAGGGGGATTATTTCCGCCAGGCGGCCGATACCTGGTTTGAACCCACGCCGCCCATGGTGTTTACCCTGACGTTTCCGGAGCGTGAGACCAACCGCAACTCACTGAGCTATCTGTACGAAAATGCAGACGCCCTGTTTCAGCGTGTTGAAGCCCGTGTTTATCATCACGAAGGTAAGCGGGAGATGGTTAATACCAGTCGTATTCCTTTTCCTTCGGTTTCTTTTACAACGTCCACTTCTTATGACGACCTGACCACTCAGGGCCTGCAGCTGACCACCACCAGTCAGTGGTTAAATGGCAATAATACCGTGCTGGGTATTGAGTATCAGTCGGATGAGCTGGATGCGGATAAATATGAAGTCAAAAATTCGGTTCCACAGACACCTTCATTTCAGGTCGCCGAACAGAGTTTCTGGTCAGCCTTTGTACAGCAGCAGGTCGGTATTCTCGATAACCTTGAACTCAATATCGGTGCGCGTTTTTACCAGATGGAATCTGAGTTAAAACGCAGCACGGTAAGGTCGCTTACCGATCAGGACGATGATCAGTTGCTGGGGTCTCTGGGGCTGGTATGGCAGTTGTCGGACAGCAGCGCAGTACGTGCCAATATTGCCCAGGGCTATACCTATCCCAGTGTTACTCAGCAATTTTCAGCCACTCCGGGCAATCGGGTAATGAATTTCGGCAATCCGGATTTGCAGCCTGAAGAATCCACCACCTATGAGCTGGGTTACCGGGTAGATAACCGTAACCTGACGCTGGATGCCACGCTCTATTTTGTCGATTCCGACAACTTTATTGATAAAGAACCCCTTACTACTGCACCGGCTGAATACACCGGTACTTATAGCAGCAGTACCCGTCTGTTCCGCTGGATTAACGTCAGTGAAGCGAAAACCTATGGTCTTGAGTTGACCCTGGCGTATCAGATTGATGCGCTACGTCCCTACATCAACCTGAGCGCACAAAAACGCGAGCTGATTTATGCCCCCGGCAACAGTACCTGGAAAAGTGGTTTGCCGATTTATCGTGCCCGTGCGGGGGTGGAATGGAGCTTGTCTCCCAATCTGAATATGGATCTGTTTTTACGCAGTTATGGGCATTCAGAATATCTGTCCTATGACGCCTCAGGTGCTCCGGTTCTGGAGGAAACCACTACCTACGTGACGCCGAATATCAGTATTCAGTACCAGCCAGATCAGCACCTGAATGTCACGCTGGCACTGAGTAACTTAACCAACAGAAGTTACCGCAATCCTGAAGAATTACCGGCCGCTGAGCGGGCGCTGGATATGGAAGTGTCCTGGCGTTTCTGATCGGCCAATCATGTTGGAGCTGTGAAGCAAGAGAGGAACAATCATGAAATATTTAAAACATCCACTATGGATTGCCGCTGCGGCAATCAGCATGGCTGTACAGGCCGTGCCGAACCCGGAAAATGCCGCTGCGGCTTATCAGGGAGAAGCATCCACTATTGATCCGGCCAGTCTGAAAGTGGTGCGTTCACCAGGCGCACCGGATTTAACCGAAGCCGAATTTGAAAAAGCCAAGGAAATTTATTTCCAGCGCTGCGCCGGCTGTCACGGTGTGTTGCGTAAAGGCGCCACCGGTAAGCCGCTGACCCCGGATATTACCCAGGAACGTGGCCAGGCCTATCTGGAAGCTTTAATTGGTTACGGCTCGCCGGCTGGTATGCCGAACTGGGGTTCTTCCGGTCAGTTCACTCCGGAAGAAGTGACCCTGATGGCTAAATACATCATGCACGAACCACCAACACCGCCGGAGTGGGGCATGGAAGACATGCGCAAATCCTGGAAGGTACTGGTGAAGCCGGAAGACCGTCCGAAAAAACAGATGAACAAGCTGAATCTGGCCAACCTGTTCTCCGTAACCCTGCGTGACGACGGTAAAATTGCCCTGATCGATGGCGACACCCATAAAATTGTGAAAACCATTGAAACCGGTTACGCCGTTCACATTTCACGTATGTCTGCTTCTGGTCGTTACCTGCTGGTCATCGGTCGTGATGCGCGCATCGATATGATTGACCTGTGGATGAAAGAGCCGGCCCGCGTAGCCGAAATTAAAGTGGGTATTGAAGCCCGCTCGGTAGAAACGTCCAAATACAAAGGCTATGAAGATAAATACGCCATTGCCGGTGCTTACTGGCCGCCCCAGTACACCATTATGGATGGTGAAACACTGGAGCCGCTGCGCATTGAATCGACCCGTGGTATGACCGTAGACAATCAGGAATACCACCCGGAACCGCGTGTGGCTGCCATTATTGCGTCACACGAGCACCCGGAATTTATTGTTAACGTAAAAGAAACCGGCAAAGTGATGCTGGTGAATTACGAAGACATTAATAACCTGACCACCACTACTATCGGTACTGCGCCGTTCCTGCATGATGGTGGCTGGGACGTAACTCACCGCTACTTTATGACCGCAGCCAATAACTCCAACAAGATTGCCGTTATTGACTCGAAAGAACGGAAAATGGCCGCTCTGGTGGAAGTGGGTAAAATCCCGCACCCGGGTCGTGGCGCAAACTTCACGCACCCGAAATTTGGTCCGGTCTGGGCGACCAGCCACCTGGGTGATGAAACCATTTCCCTGATCGGTACCGATCCGGAGAAAAACCCGAAACACGCCTGGAAAGTAGTGGAAACACTGAAAGGTCAGGGCGGTGGTTCCTTGTTTATCAAGACCCACCCGAACTCTACCAACCTGTACCTGGATACCACCTTCCATCCGGATCCGAAGGTCAGCCAGTCGGTGGCCGTGTTTGATATCAACAATCTCAGCGCTGGCTACAAAGTGCTGCCGATTGGTGAATGGTCAGGCATTAAAGAGGGCGCCAAGCGTGTCGTGCAGCCGGAATACAACGCCCGTGGCGATGAAGTCTGGTTCTCGGTATGGAATGGTCAGGAAGAACCGTCAGCCATCGTGGTGGTGGATGACAAAACCCTGAAACTGAAAAAAGTAATCAAAGACAAACGTCTGATTACCCCAACCGGTAAGTTCAACGTGAAAAATACCCAGTTCGATATTTACTGAGTTATTCGGTTAACCACCCTAAACCGGCGCCTTGTGCGCCGGTTTTTTTATGCCTGTTTATCGGCTTAACGCCGGTTTATTCTTTTTGCTGCTGTGCTTGTTGCAACAACAACAGTAATTGCAGGGCACAGCCGCTGTAGGCGATGGTCCAGAGCAGGGTGGCAACCAGCATTCCGGGTTGCCATTCCTGTGTCACCCCCAGCCAGCGTGCCAGTGCCGCGGCACTTAATAACAGCGCCACTGCCCAAACCTGCCACCCAGGTGGCGGGCATTTTTTTGTCCGCTGCCAGGCGGTTCTCAGCATGACACTGATGGATAAAATACCCAGCGCCCCAATGGTTAGCAGGTGCAGTGCAGCCGGATCCGGTTGCCAATTCAGCAGGGCGCCTGCCAGTGCTGCACCACCCAGCGCCAACCAGGCATAGCCGATAAAGAACACCAGCAGATCGCTGCGCCGAATAATCCGCCAGGGTTGCCAGCGCAGCAGACGCAACAGAATTAAACCCGCCATCAGCAATAATAAAATAGCGCTGAACACTGGGCTAAGCGGTGTCAGAATCAATAGCAAAGCCAGCAGGCCGGTAATAATCAGAGCGCCTTCAATGCCCGGTTGTAAGCCGCAAGCCAGGCGGACTTTCTGGCGTTGCAGCGTGGCTGATAAGGCGGGAAAAATAATCCGGCCACCGATATACGCCATCAGTAATAACAAACCGGTCAGGGTGGCCAGCTGCAGCTGACGCCGGTCTGCAACAGGAAAAATACCCAACAGGTGGGCGGTAAATAACAAGGGCAAAATTAAACAAAGAATTAACAGTAACGGTACCAGCATCTGATTCCGCCATTGTTTGGCAGCCCGGAAACGGGGCACCGCAAGAATGCTTAAACCAATAAAAAATACACTGTTGAGGGCATAAACCCAGACCGAGAACGGCAGTGCTAACCAGAGTAGCCGCGCCAGTAACCAGACCGACCACAGCATAATCAGCCGTTGTCGTGGCTGTTGTCCAAGGGTGTAGCCGGCGATCAGGGCCAGTACAAAACCAAACAGCATTTCATGAGCGTGCCCGGCCGGGCTGAAAGCCGGCATCTGTCCCCGGGTATATTGCAGCCAGGTCAGTGGAATCCAGATGGCAGCCAGCCAGGCGGCAGACGGAAAAAAGAACCAGAATGCGTGGCTCTTCGGGGCTGATTTAACCGTTGTCATGGGGCGTTCTCCGGGTGATCAGGGGAAACTCCTGCTGCAAATGGTCCAGTTCCGGCCGGTGCAGCCAGGCTATGCGGGCTACCATTTCATCGCCTTTAGGCAGCAGATGAATTTCCGTATGGCGTTTGTCAGCCTGTGATTGTCGCCGTTCGACCAATTTCTGCTCACAACAGCGGTCTATCAGCATCACCGTACCGTGGTGCTTGGCCTGTAGCTTTTCGGCCAATTCACTGATCGTGGCCCATTCCCGTCCGGGAAAACCTTTCAGATGCAGTAACAACTGGTATTGCAGGGCCGTGATCCCCTGGGCTTTGCAAATGTCTTCACTGTGGCGCTGGAATATCCGTAGCCGGTAACGAAAGTCAGAAAGGTGTTGGTAGTCCTGTTTATCAAGGAAAGTCATAACCGGATTCCTGCGGTGTGAAAATATCTGCGTTATTGCTTGCGCTTACCCGAAGGTTAGGCTAAAACAAAAAGCATCACAATATGATATATGGAGGCGGGCATGAATATTATGCAAATAGCGGGATTAGCCACCACCAGCCGGGGCTGGCAACGTATGCAAGCAATGAACCTGTCGATACCAGTCCTGGCCTGGACTCTGGTGGTTCCGCTTTCTTTGTTGCCGGCCATGCTGTTGTACTATGCCGGCACGCACTATGGTGATGATTTTATTCAGGGTTTTTCAGCCCGGAATTGGCACTTTATTTCCACCACCTTTTTTCTGACTGAACTGCTCAGTTTTTTCATTATGGGATGGTTGATCCACTCCGTTCTGGAAGGGCACAAGCTGAACATCAGTTACCATGATGCGTATCTGGTTGCTGCTTTCGCACCGGTACCCATGTGGTTGTCTTCATTGGGATTGCTTATACCTGTTGTGCAGATAACGGCAGCGGTTGCAGCCGTTGGATTGGTCGCCTCATGCGTATTGGTATTTACCGGAATACGGTCATTATGCCGGCGCCAGGCCGATGACGTGGTCAGTATGTCGGCCACCTATACGGTTATGTCGGCTGCCGTGCTGGCCTGGGTTTTATTAATGGTGGTTATTTGGGCCTATTGATTTTGATCCCGGCACACATTGCGTGCCGGGATATTTATTGCGTAATTTCAGCAGCTGTACCGGCGTTGTCTGTTCCCGCTGCCAGGCTCTCGGGCACAAAGCGGAAATACACTCCGGTACCACCTTCTTCCAGCGGCCGGATTTCAATCTGGCCACCCAGTTGTTCCGCGCGCTCTTTGATGATTGCCATACCATAATGGTTGGTTTTTTCCGGTGAATTACCAATACCAATACCGTTGTCTTCCACCTGTAATAACAGCTCGTTGTGTTCTGAGCGGGTCAGCTGTATCCGTATAGCATTGCCGCGGGAGTGGTGAATGGCGTTCTGACAGGTTTCGCGGATAATCTGC
Source organism: Venatoribacter cucullus (assembly GCF_016132445.1). Taxonomy (NCBI): domain Bacteria; kingdom Pseudomonadati; phylum Pseudomonadota; class Gammaproteobacteria; order Oceanospirillales; family Oceanospirillaceae; genus Venatoribacter; species Venatoribacter cucullus. The sequence goes on from NZ_CP046056.1 coordinate 1,068,198, forward strand.
AGCAGATGAATTTCTTCCTGTGAGGTCAGCGGAATATTCATAATCTGATAATTAAGGCTGATCTGCATATTGGACTGTTCACGGAACTGATTAACCGTTTTAATTAATGCTTCATTCAGTCCGCGACCATCCACTTTCAGACGGAAAGTGGTCAATAATTCACGCAGTTGCCGGTAGGCGGAATCCAGCCCTTGTTTCAGTTCGGCCGACACATCCATCATCAAAGCGTAGTCTTCTTTGCCGATGGAACGGTTCAGCCGGCTGACCTGAATTTTCAGATAAGAAAGTGCCTGCGCCAGTGAATCATGCAGTTCCCGGGCAATCACATTACGTTCGTTCATCAGTGCAATGCGGCGGATGTTTTCTTCTTCTGATTTTAAGGTCATGGCAATCGCAAACATACCGGCTACTGACACCAGCAGGTCGTGCTGCCAGGCTTCCAGATGAGCCGGCGGGTTGCGGATAACAATTACACCATGTTCAATATTTTCCCGGATAACCGGGTAGTGCAGTTCGTTATCGAAATGCTTGTCACTGTGCATGCATTCGCGGCAGTCACGTTGCTGACAGTCGATGTCAGCATGTTTATTGCCATTAATCTGCAGGTAGGGGATATCACCATTTTCCGTCAGCAGGCAGAGTTCAATATCGGTCAGACCGGTAATATCACTTAAGCTCTGTACGATGTTGCTGAAATCATTGCGGTTAATTTCGTGGGTCGTGATGCGGCGGGCAATGTTGTACAGAAAGGCCAGGGTCTTATTGCTGTTGCGCAGTTCGGTGGTTTTCTCTTCCACCTGGGCTTCCAGCGATTCGTACATATAGGCGATGGCTTTGCACATGCGCTCAAAAGAGCGCGACAGTAAGCCCAGTTCGTCATCATCGTCGTTAACCGCAATATTGCAGCTGAAATCCCCCCGGCTGATTTGCCGGGCGGTATTGATCAGATCATTCAGCGGTTGGGTAAAACGCCGGTGAATCCAGTACATAACAATGGCTGACAAGGCAACGGTAATAAAAAAAGCCAGTATCTGAAATAACCGTAAAGTGCGGATTTTACTTTCAGCATGCTGCTGAATGCTCAGCACCAGTTCATTAATACGGCTGACAAACTGATTCAGGAAAATTACTTTCTGCGCCTGGGTATTATCAGCAAGGTGTATAACCCGGTGCAGCTCGATCCAGTCGTCGTTTAACTGAGCAAACAGGCTGCTTAAGCCGGCGGTATCGATAACATTCAGCATCACCGGATTCTCAAAAATCTGGCTGATCACCTGATCATCATCCGGATAATGATCCTGCTCCAGCATAATGCGGTAACTGTGCATGCGCAGCGAGCCGGCTACGTTAATGGCGTAGGCATCGTTATCGGCCTGATCCGATAGCCAGTAGGACACCATAATGGTGGATATGGCCATAACGATCACGGCAATCAGGGCAAGATTAATGCGGGTAATAACAGACAGGCGACGCATGATGACCAACACTTTGCAGCAGAAAACCCGCCTATCTTACCTGTAGCCGGAGCATCCCGGTATGCGCTATTTGCACAGGTTGAAAATGATTCTTAAATCGGCAGATTACTTTTAGCTACTCCCCTTGCTTCATGGTGTTGGTTGTTTAGCCTTTAGTTACGGAAGTATTTTAAAAAAAATTAATAGAATCAGAAGGATACAAAAATCCAGTGCTACCACCTTGGGGGTATTTTGGGCGTTTTTTACCGGTTTTCCTGTGGCTTCGCAGGCATCCGGACTGGTCCTTAATAAACGCATTCTGATTAGACTGTTGCGGTATGTTTCCAGTCGGTCCTGCGGGACACATCAGGAGTGAGTTATGAGTCACCTACTCGAAAAGCTGCGGTTTTTCAAAACGCGCAAAGAGCCCTTCGCGAATGGTCATGGTGCTACCACCGACCAGGACCGCAGTTGGGAGCAAGGATATCGCCAGCGTTGGCAGCACGACAAAATTGTGCGGTCTACCCACGGGGTAAACTGTACCGGTTCCTGCAGCTGGAAAATCTACGTTAAGGATGGTCTGGTAACCTGGGAAACCCAGCAAACCGATTATCCGCGTACCCGTCCCGATCTGCCGAACCATGAGCCTCGTGGTTGTCCGCGTGGCGCCAGTTATTCCTGGTATATCTACAGCGCCAACCGCCTGAAATATCCGAAAGTCCGTGGTCAGCTGATGAAGCTCTGGCGCGAAGCCAAAGCTCAGCACAGCGATCCGGTGAAAGCCTGGGAATCCATTGTTAATGATCCGGTGAAGGCTAAAAGCTACAAAGAACGTCGTGGCCTGGGCGGCTTTGTACGCGCCAGTTGGGATGAAGTGAACGAGCTGATTGCCGCGTCCAACGTTTATACCACCAAAACCTATGGCCCAGACCGCGTCACCGGCTTCTCACCGATTCCGGCCATGTCGATGGTATCTTATGCCGCCGGCGCCCGTTATCTGTCATTGATTGGCGGTAACTGTTTAAGCTTCTACGACTGGTACTGTGACCTGCCGCCAGCCTCACCGCAGGTGTGGGGTGAGCAGACCGACGTGCCGGAATCGGCTGACTGGTACAACTCCAACTACATTATTGTATGGGGTTCCAACGTTCCGCAGACCCGTACCCCGGACGCTCACTTCCTGACGGAAGTGCGTTACAAGGGCACCAAAACCTGCGTTATTACCTCCGACTATTCTGAAGCCTCAAAATTCGGCGATACCTGGCTGGCACCCCGTCAGGGTACCGACGCCGCGCTGGCGATGGCTTTCGGTCATGTCATTCTGAAAGAATTCCACGTCGATAACCCGAGTGCGTATTTTACCGATTACGTAAAACGCACCACCGATATGCCGATGCTGGTAATGCTGGACAAAATCGTCGGGAGCGATTTTGGACGCGGGAGCGCAGCGACGGCGGCCGGCGTAGCCGGTGAGCCTCAGGGAGGAGGCGAACATCAAGGGAAAATTACCTACTCACAAGGCCGGTTTTTACGCGCCGCCGATCTGGTTAATAACCTCGGTGAAGATAACAACCCTGACTGGAAAACCATTGCCATTAATAACGATGGCCGCTTAACCAGCCCGAATGGTGCCATTGGTTATCGCTGGGGTGAAAAAGGTAAGTGGAACCTGGAGCAGAAAGACCGCAACGGCGAAGTGGATCTGATGCTGTCCCTGAAAGACCAGAATGATGGTTTTGCCGAAGTGGCGTTTCCGTATTTTGGTGGTGCGCCGCACGAATATCAGTATTTCCAACATACCGAACACAACGAAGTTCAGCTGCGCAAAGTACCGGTTAAAACCGTGCAGCTGGCATCCGGTGGCACCGCTCAGGTAGCGACGGTATTCGACCTGATGCTGGCACACTACGGTGTGGATAACGGCATCGGCGACAGCAGCCGTGCCAGCAGCTTTGATGACAATGTGCCATACACTCCGGCCTGGCAGGAAGTGATTACCGGCGTAAACCGTGCTGATGTGATCCGGGTTGCCCGTGAATTCGCCCGTAATGCCGACAAAACCCGTGGTCGTTCCATGGTTATTGTGGGCGCGGCGCTGAACCACTGGTACCACATGGATATGAACTACCGCGGCCTCATCAATATGCTGATGATGTGCGGCTGTATCGGTCAGACCGGTGGTGGCTGGGCACACTATGTGGGCCAGGAAAAACTGCGTCCGCAAACCGGCTGGACCCCGCTGGCCTTTGGTCTGGACTGGGTACGTCCGCCGCGTCATATGAACGGCACCTCGTTTTTCTATAACCACTCCAGTCAGTGGCGCTATGAAAAACTGAACATGACCGAAGTGATTTCGCCGCTGGCACCGAAAGAAAAATGGAACGGCAGCATTATTGACTTTAACAGCCGTGCCGAGCGCATGGGCTGGTTGCCATCCGCTCCACAACTGGGTACCAACCCTCTGCATATTCCTGCTGCAGCGGCCAAAGCCGGCATGGACGTAAAAGACTATGTGGTTGAACAGCTGAAGAAAGGCGAGCTGAAATTTGCCTGTGAACAGCCGGACAATCCGCAGAACTTCCCGCGCAATATGTTTATCTGGCGTTCCAACCTGCTGGGTTCTTCCGGTAAAGGCCATGAATATATGCTCAAGCATTTGCTGGGCACCAAGCATGGTTTGCTGGGTAAAGACCTGGGTGAGTTCGGCGGCCAGAAACCGCAGGACGTGGAATGGGTGGATAATGGTGCCGAAGGCAAGGTTGACCTGTGGGTAACCCTGGACTTCCGTATGTCCACCACCTGTCTGTATTCCGATATCGTGCTGCCGACCGCTACCTGGTACGAAAAAGACGATATGAACACCTCGGATATGCACCCCTTCATTCACCCGCTCAGTGCGGCGATTGATCCGGTGTGGGAAGCCCGCTCCGACTGGGAAATTTTTAAAGGCATTGCCAAAGAATTCTCCCGCGTCTGTGTCGGCCATCTGGGCGTGGAAAAAGATCTGGTCACCACCCCTATGCACCACGACACCCCGGCCGAACTGGCCCAGCCCTATGGCGTAAAAGCCTGGTGGAAAGGTGAGTGTGAAGCGATTCCGGGCAAAACCATGCCAGGCCTGACGGTGGTAGAGCGGGATTACCCGAATACTTACGCACGCTTTACCTCCATCGGCCCGCTGCTGGAAAACATCGGTAACGGTGGCAAAGGCATCAGCTGGGATACCAAAGACGAAGTGAAACTGCTGCGTCAGCTGAACTACACCCACACCGACGAAGGCGTCAACAAAGGTATGGCCAAGCTGGATACCGCCATTGATGCCTGTGAAATGATCCTCACCCTGGCACCGGAAACCAACGGCCATGTGGCGGTAAAAGCCTGGGAAGCGCTGGGTGAAATTACCGGCCTTGACCATACCCATCTGGCCAAGCCGAAAGAGGAAGAGAAAATCCGCTGGCGCGACATTGTGGCGCAGCCGCGCAAGATTATTTCTTCGCCCACCTGGTCCGGTCTGGAAGACGAACATGTGTCGTACAACGCCGGCTACACCAACGTGCATGAAATGATCCCGTGGCGCACCATTACCGGTCGTCAGCAGTTCTATCAGGACCATGAATGGATGCGCGATTTCGGTGAGCAGCTGTGCTCTTACAAGCCGCCGATCAACCTGAAAACCGTGGCACCGGTGCTGAATAAAAAGCCCAACGGTAATAAAGAGATCGTCCTGAACTGGATTACCCCGCACCAGAAATGGGGTATTCACAGCACCTACTCCGACAACCTGCTGATGCTGACCTTGTCACGCGGTGGCCCGATTGTGTGGATGAGTGAAACCGATGCCAAAGCCGCCGGTATTGTTGATAACGACTGGATCGAAATCTTCAATGTCAACGGCTCCATTGCTGCCCGTGCGGTGGTGTCACAGCGCGTACCGGAAGGTATGAGCATGATGTACCACGCACAGGAACGCATTGTGAACGTACCGGGTTCAGAAATGACCGGCACCCGTGGCGGTATTCACAACTCGGTTACCCGGGCGGTGATGAAACCGACGCACATGATTGGTGGCTATGCCCAGCAGGCCTATGGCTTTAACTACTACGGTACGGTCGGCTGTAACCGCGATGAATTCGTGGTGGTTCGTAAGATGAACAAAGTCGACTGGCTGGACACCCAATAAGGTTGGAGTGAGGTAATCCTATGAAAGTAAGAGCACAAATTGGCATGGTGCTGAATCTGGATAAGTGTATCGGTTGCCACACTTGCTCCATCACCTGCAAAAACGTCTGGACCTCCCGTGAAGGGGTGGAATACGCCTGGTTTAACAACGTGGAAACCAAGCCCGGTATTGGTTTCCCGAAAGAGTGGGAAAACCAGGAAAAATGGAAAGGCGGCTGGAAGCGCGATGCCAACGGCAAACTGCAGCTGAAAATCGGCGGTAAATTACGGGTGTTGGCGAATATTTTCGCCAACCCGGATCTGCCGGAAATTGACGACTATTACGAGCCGTTCGATTTTGATTACCAGCACCTGCATAACGCCGGTAACACCAAGCACCAGCCGGTGGCGCGTCCGCGTTCACTGATTTCCGGCCAGCGCATGGAAAAAATTGAATGGGGTCCGAACTGGGAAGAAATTCTCGGTACCGAATTCGAAAAACGCAAAATCGATAAAAACTTCGATGACGTGGTACAGAAAGACATCTACGGTCAGTTTGAAAAGACCTTCATGATGTATCTGCCACGCCTGTGCGAACACTGCCTGAACCCGGCCTGTGTGGCTGCCTGTCCGTCCGGCGCCATTTACAAGCGGGAAGAAGACGGCATTGTGCTGATCGACCAGGAAAAATGCCGCGGCTGGCGTATGTGTGTATCGGCTTGTCCGTACAAAAAGATTTATTACAACTGGAAATCCGGTAAATCCGAGAAGTGTATTTTCTGCTTCCCGCGTATTGAAGCCGGTCAGCCGACAGTCTGTTCGGAAACCTGTGTGGGTCGTATCCGTTATTTAGGTGTACTGCTGTATGACGCCGACAAAATTGAAGCGGCGGCCAATACCCCGAACGAAAAAGACCTGTATCAGGCCCAGATTGATCTGTTCCTGGACCCGGATGATCCGCAAGTGATTGAGGCTGCCCGCAAAGAAGGCATCAGCGACAACTGGATTAAAGCCGCCCAGCGTTCACCGGTATACAAAATGGCGATGGACTGGAAAGTGGCCCTGCCGCTGCACCCGGAATACCGCACGCTGCCAATGGTGTGGTACGTACCGCCACTGTCACCCATTCAGTCAGCGGTACAGGCTGGCCATGTGGGCATGAACGGTGAAATTCCGGACCTGAAATCGCTGCGTATTCCGCTGCGTTATCTGGCCAACCTGCTGACTGCTGGTGATGAACAACCGGTAGTCACTGCGCTGGAACGTATGATCGCCATGCGCGCCTTCAAGCGCTCACAGCAGGTGGATGGTGTGGAAGATCTGGAGGTGCTGAAACAGGTTGGTTTAACTGCCGTCCAGGTGGAAGAAATGTACCGTTATATGGCACTGGCGAATTACGAAGATCGTTTCGTTATTCCGACCAGCCATACCACTTACGCAGAAAGCGCTTACGACCTGAAAAACAGCTGTGGTTTCAGTTTCGGCAACGGCTGCAGCGATGGTAATAACAGCGTTAATCTGTTTGGTGCCCAGCAGACGGGTGTACGTCAGGTTATCCCGGTTGTGGTGGAGGAATAAACATGAAAATTCTGCGCGTTATTTCCCTGCTGCTGGATTATCCGACTCCGGAACTGGTAGCAGCACAGGCGGAACTGCAGGAGGCCGTGGCGGCATCGCCACTGGCCGCTGCCGATAAAGAAGCACTGCAGCAGTTTATTCAGAGCCGTTGCAGCGGTGATCTGTTCGACTGGCAGGAACAGTACGACGGTTTATTTGAGCGTGGTCGTTCGTTATCACTGCTGTTGTTTGAGCATGTGCATGGCGAGTCCCGTGACCGCGGGCAGGCGATGGTCAATCTGCTTAATCAATACAAAGAAGCCGGGCTGGATATCGCGGTGAATGAATTGCCCGATTACATACCGCTGTATCTGGATTTTCTAAGCACCCAGGGGGATGACAACGCCCGTTTAGGCTTGCAGGAAGTGGCGCATATTATGGCGTTGCTGGCCTGCCGGCTGGAACAGCGTGAATCGGATTATCAGGCCTTATTCCACAGCCTGCTGCGTATCAGTGAGATGCAGCTGGATCTGGACGATCTGCGCACGCAGATTGCCTCTGAAGCCCCCGATCACACCCCCAAGGCATTGGACAAAGTATGGGAAGAGGAAATGGTCAGCTTTATGGACAACGCCGAGTCGTCCTGTGGCACCAGTAACCGTCCCGCTGAAGGGCAGCGGCGCGATCAGTATATTCCGCTGAATACTGAACTGTTGAACGCGTCTGCCGGCAATCAGGCGTAAAGGAGCTGATGATGACTTATTTCAATACACTGGCGTTTGGAATTTACCCCTACGTTGCCATGATCATTCTGTTTATCGGCAGCTGGATCCGTTACGACCGCGAGCAATACACCTGGAAAGCCAGTTCCAGCCAGTTGCTGGAGAAAAAGAAACTGCGTACCGGCAGTATTCTGTTTCACGTTGGCGTACTGGGCATTTTCTTCGGTCACTTTTTTGGCTTGCTCACGCCGGTGGAAGTCTGGCACGTGCTGGGTGTCAGTGCGCCACTGAAGCAGATTGTTGCGGTGGTGGCCGGTGGTTTGTTTGGTGTGATCTGTTTTATTGGTCTGACCATTCTTATTCACCGTCGTCTGTTTAATGCGCGCATCCGGGCGACCAGCAAGAAGATGGACATTGTGATTCTGCTGTTATTGTACGGACAGCTGATTCTCGGTTTGCTGTCGATCGTCGTTTCACTGGGCCATCTGGATGGTAAAGAAATGACCCATCTGATGCTGTGGGCGCAGAACATCATGACCTTCGATATGGTGGAAGCCGTGCAGCAGGTGAGTGGTGTGCACTGGATCTTTAAACTGCACATTATGCTGGGTATGACGTTGTTCGTGGTGTTCCCGTTCAGCCGTCTGGTCCACATGCTGAGTGCACCGGTACAGTACGTTACCCGCCAGCACCAGATTGTCCGTAAGCGTTTCGCCCGTTAATGCGCCGTGCTATGGCTGCGGATATCGCAGCCATAACACCACCGGAGACTGATGATGATTAAAGTAAACGACGTAGCCATTCCGGAATCTGCCATCCTGGAAGAAATGCAATACCATCCGGCGGAAACCAAGCGGCAGGCCATGCTGAAAGCAGCAGAAACGCTGGTGATCGGCGAAATTCTGCGCCAGCGTGCTGCGGCTTTGGGGCTGAGCGTTGCCGACAGCGGTAGCCTGGCCGGGCAGGATGATTTTATTGAACAACTGCTGGATCGGGATGTAGACATGCCGCAGGCCAGCGATGATGAATGCCGGCATTATTTTGAAAAAAACCGCCCGCGTTTTACGACCTCGCCGCTGGTGGAATTGCGTCATATCCTGGTGGCTGCCGCCCCGGATGATGAGCAGCAGCGGGTAGAGAGCCAGACCATTGCCGAAACCTTACTGGCCCAATTACGGGCGGGTGAAAACTTTGCGGCACTGGCCAAACAGTATTCAGCTTGCCCCTCCAAAGAAACCGGCGGCAGCCTGGGCCAGATCAGTGCCGGGCAGACGGTGCCGGAATTTGAGCGGCAGATCTTTGCGGCCGAACCGGGTTTATTACCGGCACCGGTGGAAAGCCGTTATGGTTTTCATATTGTCAGCATTGAACGCAAAGTCGCGGGAAAACCTCTGCCTTACGATCAGGTAGAAGGGCGCATTCGCCAATATCTGAACGAAAAGGTAAAGGCCAAGGCGACTGCACAATATATTCAGTCGCTGATCCAGCAAATCAGGCTGGAAGGCTTTGATTTTGCCGTGTCCGAATCACCGCTGATGCAATAGTGTTTTAATTAATAATGAGCGCCGGACCGACCGGCCGGCGCCGTACTCAACGCTCCGTCATTTTCTACCCAAGGAGCTTTATCATGAACAAAACCGTTCTGTCTGCTGCCATCGCCATCGGCAGTCTTGTTCTTGAGTCCTCTGCTGGTGCAGAAGAACTCAGCCAGTTTATCAGCGCTGGCAAAGCCACTGCCGATCTGCGTTTGCGCTACGAAAATAACGATACCGACAATAACCTGAAAACCGCCGATGCCCTGACCCTGCGTTCCCGGCTGGGGTTGCAAAGCGGCCAGGTGAACGGGTTTTCCGCGCTGGTGGAAATTGACGATATCCGCGCGCTGGTGGATAACTACAGCCCGGAAAGCCCGGGCTACAACCTGGTCGCCGACCCGGAAGATACCGAATTTAACCGGGTACAGATCAGCTGGAATAACGATGAATTTTCAGCGGTGCTGGGGCGTCAGCGTATTCTGCTGGATAACACCCGTTTTGTCGGTAATGTGGGCTGGCGGCAGAATGAACAAACCTTCGATGCGGTTAAATTAGGCTATAAAACACCGGTTTATCAGGCGCAGTATGCCTATATTAATCAGGTGAACGACATCACCTTTAACGATGTTGATGTGTCGCACCATTTACTGAACGTCAATTACAGCGGCTTTAAACCCGGCAGCCTGACCGGTTACGCCTATTTGCTGGAAGACGATGCAACCGATACCAGTAATGATACCTACGGTGTGCGCTTTAGCGGTAAGCAAGCTGTTAATGATTTATCGGTTCTGTACACCGCCGAATACGCGCTGCAGAAAACCGATAAGTTCGATGCCAGCTATCTGGCGCTGGAGGGCGGTGTGCTGGTGCAGGGTGTTACCCTGGCGCTGGGTTATGAAAGCCTGGGCAGCGATGATGGCGCCTATGGCTTCCAGACACCTCTGGCCACTAAGCATGCTTTTAACGGCTGGGCCGATAAGTTTCTGAATACACCCAACGACGGCTTAACCGACACCTATGTGAAAGTGGCCACGGCGGTCGCTGGGGTTAATCTGCTGGCGTTTTACCACGATTACAGCGCCGAGCAGGGCAGTGATGATAAGGGCAATGAAGTTAATGTTCAGGCCGGCAAAAACTTCGGCAAGTATTACAGCGCCGGGGTTAAATATGCCGCTTATCGTAAAGGCGATAATGGTACCGATACCGATAAAGCCTGGTTGTGGCTGGAAGCCAAATTCTGAGCTGTTTTGCATGACCGAAAGATTCCTCCTCATTGGCCACCTTCGGGTGGCCTTTTTTTGGTGGCCTTTTTTACGGCCTTTTATTGGGTAGTAAGCACCCCTTGTGGGTATCCCCTTTGAGTAATAAAACGCTGATTCAGGCTGGATTTCGGGGTTCTTGTCCGGGTTTTTTGATCTGTATCAGGAATCGGCAATCCCCTTGGGGGTAGGGCTGTTTAATGCGTGGCTGCCGGGCAATTTTTATCCATCTTGCGGTCGCGACAGCGCTGGATAAAGATGATGCAACAAAATTTTTCAGGGGTTGCACATGGCCAATCAGCGAGCAGGAACCATCGAACACTGGGACGTGGAAAATAAGGAATTCTGGGAGCGGGAAGGCCGCACCATTGCCAATCGTAATTTATGGATTTCCATTCCCAGTCTGCTGGCCGGTTTTGCGGTGTGGATGATGTGGGGCATGATCACCACCCAGATGGCGAACCTGGGTTTTTCCTACAGCAACGAACAGCTGTTTGCGCTGGTAGCCATTGCCGGTTTATCCGGTGCCACGCTGCGGATTCCGGCCTCATTTATGATCCGCATTGCCGGTGGCCGTAATACCGTTTTCCTGACCACCGCCATGCTGATGATCCCGGCGGTGGGTACTGGCATCGCCCTGATGAATCCGCACACACCCTTCTGGGTGTTCCAGCTGATGGCGCTGCTGTCGGGCATTGGCGGCGGCAACTTTGCCTGCTCTATGAGTAATATCAGTACCTTCTTTCCGAAAAGCCAGCAGGGTTATGGCCTGGGTATGAATGCCGGGTTAGGCAATTTTGGTGTGACCACCATGCAGATTCTGATTCCGCTGGTGATGACGGTGGGCTTATTCGGTGCCATTGGTGGTGAGCCGATGATTCTGCAGAACGCTAGCGGTACGTTAATCGGCCGCATTGAGGCGGGCTCAGAAACCTGGATTCAGAATGCCGGTTTTGTCTGGTTATTTCTGCTTATTCCGCTGGCCTTTGCTGGCTGGTTTGGTCTGAATAATCTGAAAGTGGTCACCCCGGACCCAGGTCATCCGTTAGCGGCGTTCGGTAAAATTACCGGCTTGTACCTGATTGCGTTGTTTACCGCTGCGGTGGGCATTTATGCCATGGCCTTTATTGGCATGTGGCTGGCGCTGCCGTTAACCATTCTGCTGACGCTGGGATTGTTGCGCTTATTGCCGGGCAGTATTCAGCCGAATATTAAAAATCAGTTTAAGATTTTCAGTAACAAACACACCTGGTCGATGACCATTCTGTACATCCTTACTTTCGGTTCGTTTATTGGTTTTTCCGCAGCTTTACCGCTGTCCATCTCGGTGATTTTCGGCAAGATGATGGCGGTGGGTGCTGATGGTGAACTGATCCGTATTGCCAACCCGAATGCTCCCAGCGCCTTAACCTGGGCCTGGATTGGTCCTTTTGTCGGGGCGTTAATCCGCCCGGTCGGTGGCTGGATTTCCGACAAATTTGGTGGTTCGGTGGTAACCCAGATAATTTCCGCCGTTATGGTGGTGGCATCGGTGGTAACCGGCTATGTGATGATGCAGGCCTATAACTCCACCAATCCCAACGAATACTTTATGGTCTTTATGGTGCTGTTTGTGGTGCTGTTTGCTGCCAGCGGTATTGGTAATGGCTCGACCTTCCGCAGTATTGGTTACATTTTTGACCAGCAGCAAAAAGGCCCGGTACTGGGCTGGACGTCTGCCGTAGCGGCCTATGGTGCCTTTATTGCTCCCAAAGTGATGGGCGGCCAGATCAGTGCCGGTACCCCGGAAATGGCGATGTATGGCTTTGCGGTGTTTTACGCGCTGTGCATGCTCATTAACTGGTGGTTCTACCTGCGTAAAAACGTCGAAATTTATAACCCCTGATACTGTGCGGCCGGTTAGCCAAACCGGCCGTTTATTGTTACCACTTCGGAGAGGTGTGTATGAGAATTATGCTTGCTTACGACGGTTCCCGTAATGCGCGTCTGGCATTGGCCAGAACCATTACCATGTTCCGCGAGATGAACCCGCAGCTGATTCTGGTGGCGGTCGCAGAAAACCCCCGTGACATTACGGAAAATAATGAAGCCTTATTCAATGACGAAGTACAGGAGCTGCGCAGCGCTTTAACCGAAGCGGAAGCGGTATGCAGCAAAGAGGGTCTGCAGGCCGACGTGATGCTGCTGGATGGTGATGCCCGGAAAATGCTGTTGGCCGCTACCGAAAAACTGCGCCCCGATTTATTGGTAATTGCCCGCCACAGCCATGAGCCGGACGGTGGTTTTATTGCCCGTTCGCTGACCTATTTTGTCGATGAACTGGATTATATGACCTTTGGCAGTGTCAGTTCGTTTCTTACCCGTCGGGCACAGTGCCCCTTGCTGATTCTGCCCAGCCTGTAAGGGCAGAATTAAGGAGTTTTATTATGCAAGTCGCTGCTGTGTTTAAATTTAAAAACCCGGAAATCAAAGCGCTGCACCTGACCTGGATTGCGTTTTTTATTACTTTCTATGTCTGGTTCAATATGGCACCGCTGGCTTCCAGTATGCTGAAAAGCGTGGACTGGCTGACCCCGGAAGATCTGAAATTATTTGCTATCTGTAACGTTGCCTTAACCATTCCGGCCCGTATTCTGGTGGGCATGGCGCTGGATCGCTTTGGCCCGCGCCGGGTATTTTCAGTGTTGCTGGTCACCATGGCCCTGCCAGCGCTGGCGTTTGCCTTTGGTGAAACCCGTACCCAGTTACTGGTCAGCCGGCTGGTGCTCAGCTCCATCGGTGCCAGCTTTGTGGTGGGCATCCACATGACCGCCATGTGGTTCAAACCCAAAGACATTGGTTTTGCTGAAGGCTTTTACGCCGGCTGGGGCAACTTTGGTTCCGCCGCTGCCGCCATGACCTTACCCACCATTGCGATTCACATGTACGGTGGTGACGACGGCTGGCGCTGGGCCATTGCCCAGAGTGCCTTTGTGATGGCTGCTTACGGCGTGTACTACTGGTTTGCGATTACCGATGGCCCGGTGGGCACGGTGCATCGTAAGCCGCGCAAGGCTTCGGCGCTGGAAGTCAGTAGCTGGGGTGACATGGTAAAACTGATTTTATGGACGATTCCGCTCTTTGGCATTCTGGCGGTTCTGGTCTGGCGTATTCAGGTACTGGGTTATCTGAACAGCAACGGCGCTGCCATTGCTTATGCCGTTATTGTGGCGGTGGTGATTTATCAGATCGTGCAGATTCTTCGGGTTAACGTCCCGATTCTGAAAAAGGGTGTGCCGGAAGACGATAAATACCCATTTAACAGCGTGGCTGCATTAAACAGTACCTATTTTGCTAACTTCGGTGCCGAGCTGGCGGTGGTATCCATGCTGCCGATGTTTTTTGAAAGTACCTGGAACCTGTCTGCCACCGCGGCCGGTTTAATTGCAGCCTCCTTTGCTTTTGTAAACCTGATTGCCCGGCCGATGGGTGGGCTGGTATCCGACCGCATGGGTAACCGCCGCTTTGTGATGCTGAGCTATATGTTTGGTATTGCCATTGGTTTTGCCCTGATGGGCTTACTGAATTCTTCCTGGCCACTGATTATTGCGGTAGCCATTACCGTGTTTACCTCGTTTTTTGTACAGGGCGCGGAGGGTGCTACTTTCGGTATTATTCCATCGATTAAGCGGCGTTTAACCGGTCAGATTTCCGGTATGGCCGGGGCTTACGGTAACGTTGGCGCCGTGTTTTATCTGACCATTTATACCTTTGTCGATGCCAACCAGTTTTTCTTTATTATCGCCGCCGGTGGATTTATCAGCTGGCTGATTTGTCTGGTCTGGCTGAAAGAACCTGAATCGGCTTTTTCTGACGAGTATTTTGTTTCCTCCGTTGACCGGCAGATAGAACAGGAACAACATTCCTGAACAAGTGGATTACTACAGGTAACATTATGAAGTTTCTGAATCCGGCGGCCCCATTCTGGGGCCAGGCATTCCGGCCGATGTTTTTACTGGCGGCCGGTTTCAGCAGTCTGGCGCTGGCGCTGTGGGGGCTGGCCTTGCAGGGGCAGCAGCTGCGCATCATGGAATTGGGCACGTTCTGGCACAGTCACGAAATGCTGTTTGGGTTTGCGGCGGCGGTGATTGCCGGGTTTTTACTGACCGCCGTACAAAACTGGACCGGCCGGCGCGCCACCAACGGGCTGCCTTTATTAATACTGACGCTGGTATGGCTGGCCGGACGGGGGCTGATGTTGTTTGCCCCGCTGGTGCCCTGGTGGTTTACCGCACTTGTGGATCTGGCTTTTTTACCTTTGGTGGCCTGGTTTTTCTGGCAATTACTGTACGCCGTGCGCCAGCAGCGTAATTATTTCTTTGTACCGGTGCTGGTCTTAATGACGGCGGTCAACGCCGCTATGCACTGGGGTAATGCGCATAACGATATGGCGCTGGTGCTGTGGGGCAGCCATGCCGTCAGCCTGATGGTGGTGTTATTAATTACCATCGTCGGTGGCCGGGTGATGCCGATGTTTACGGCCAACGGCACCATGACGCCGAAGGTGGACAGTCTGCCCTGGCTGGAAAAAGCCGTGTTGGGTGGTATGTGGCTGGTGGTGGCGATTTTTCTGACCACGCTGGACCAGTATTTACCGGCACCGGTGCTGGCGGTTTTACTGATACTGGTTGCTCTGGCCCAGGCGCTGCGCGTTGCCCGCTGGCGCATTCAGGTTACCTGGAAAGTACCGCTGTTGTGGTCATTGCATCTGGCTTACTGGTGCGTGCCGCTGGGCCTGTTGTTGCTGGCGCTGCATTATCTGGGTTTACCCATAACCTTCAGTACGGCTCTGCATGCGCTGACGGCCGGTGCCATTGGCGGCATGATTCTGGCCATGATTGCCCGCGTGTCGCTGGGGCATTCCGGTCGCCGGCTGGAACCACATCCACTGATGGCGGCCGGGTTTGCCCTGCTGTTGGCCGCGGCACTGGTGCGTACTCTGGCGGTGATTCTGTGGCCGGCACAGACCGCTGTGTTTTACAGTGTGTCGGCGCTGCTCTGGGTGCTGGCATTCGCCATCTTTGTTGCCCTGTACGCCCGCATTCTTACCAGCCCCCGTCCGGATGGCCGGCCGGGTTAAGTATTTTTCCTATGTTGTGCAGTATAAGCCCGGCTCTGATGCCGGGTTTTTTTATGGCCGACAGTCAGCGCTTTGCTGACCTACCCCTGAAGCGGTAGTGGCAGCAAAAAATTGATCCAGATCAATTTCTGTTTGTGTCCCTCAATTAGTCTTACCACCATATATAGTGTTTGTTGGTTCACCGAACACCAGATATGGGGTTTTTATGCGTTTCAGCCGTGAAGAGATCGTCTGGCAGGAAGTACCGGGTGAAGTGTCGCTGGCCTTCACCATCAGCGGTTGCCCATTAGCCTGCCGCGGTTGTCACAGTGCCGACACCTGGGCGCCGGGGCAGGGCAGTTTGCTCAGCCCGGCTTACCTGCAGCAGCGTCTGCAGCAGTACCGGGGGCTGATTACCTGTGTGCTGTTTATGGGCGGTGAATGGCAGCCGGATTTGCTCAGCGCGCGGCTGCAGCAGGTGCGCGAAGCCGGGTTGCAGACCTGTCTGTACACCGGTCTGGAGGATGTATCGCCGGCACTGAAACCCCTGCTGACCTATCTGAAAACCGGCCCCTGGCAAGCGGAGCTGGGCGGGCTGGACTCGCCGAACACCAACCAGCGGTTTGTTGATTTACGCACCAACCAATGCCTTAACCACCACTTTCAATAACATCCATAAGGAGACGGCCATGCTGAAACTGAGCGCGGAACACATTAACGACAAACTGGATTTTATTCAGCACTATCTGGCGGCAGAGAATGCCGCCGATGGATCGAAAATGGATGCCAACGCCAACGTGACTGAAAAAAACATCGCCACGCTGGAAGCGGAGATGATGAAAGACTACTTCGTGCAGATTAACCGGGCACAGGTATCGACAAAAATCCGTGAACTTTTTGGTGATGAACTGGCGCAAGAATACGTGCGCCAGATCGAAGACCATGAAATTTATGTGCACGACGAAACCAGCCTGAAGCCTTATTGTGTTTCCGTCACTATGTACCCGTTTTTACTGGAAGGGTTAACCAAACTGGGTGGGGAGTCGCAGGCGCCGAAGCACATTGAATCGTTTTGTGGTTCTTTTGTTAATTTTGTCTTTGCTGTCAGCAGCCAGTTTGCCGGTGCTGTGGCAACAGTCGAATTTTTAACCTACTTCGATTACTTTGCCCGCAAAGATTATGGTGATGATTACCTGAATACCCATCGCCAACAGATTGCCAACCATCTGCAGCATGTGGTGTACGCCATTAATCAGCCGGCGGCGGCCCGTGGCTACCAGAGTGTGTTCTGGAATATTTCCCTGTACGACAAATATTATTTTGACAGCATGTTCGGCGAATTTGTGTTTCCGGATTACAGCAAGCCGAAGTGGGAAACCCTGGAGAAACTGCAGAATTTCTTCCTCGACTGGTTCAATGACGAGCGCACTAAAAGCATCCTGACCTTCCCGGTGGTCACCGTGGCCATGCTGACCGGCGAAGGCCAGTGCAAAGATCAGGAATTTGCCCGCACTATGGCAGGCCACCTGAGCCGCGGCAGTTCATTTTTTGTGTATCAATCTGACAGCGCTGACAGCCTGGCGTCCTGCTGCCGCTTACGCAGTGAAATCAGCGACAATACCTTTTCTTATTCATTAGGTGCCGGTGGTGTTGCTACCGGGTCGATTAACGTCATCACCATCAATATGAACCGTCTGGTGCAGGATGGCCGCGATCTGGCGACCGAAATCAGCAAGATTCACCGCTATCAGGTGGCGTACCGAAAACTGATGGAAGAGTATCTGGCGGCGGGTATGTTAACCGTCTACAACGCCGGCTTTATTACCCTGGATAAGCAGTTTCTGACCATTGGCATTAACGGCATGGTGGAAGCCGCGGAATCGCAGGGCCTGGTGGCCAGCAATAATCAGGCCTACAAAGATTTTGTGCGGGAACATCTGCAGGTTATTTTTGAAGCGAATAAAGCAGCGAAACAAGAATACGGTTATATGTTCAATACTGAATTTGTCCCGGCGGAAAACCTGGGCGTTAAAAACGCTAAGTGGGACCGTGCCGATGGCTATGCGGTACCACGCGACTGCTACAACTCGTATTTCTATGTGGTGGAAGATGGCGAAACCAATGCGCTGGATAAATTCCAGTTGCACGGCAAAGAGCTGTTGGATTACCTCGACGGTGGCTCAGCACTGCACCTGAATCTGGAAGAAAAACTCAGTGAAGATGGCTACCTGTCGCTGCTGAATATTGCTGCCACCACCGGCTGTAATTATTTCTGCGTGAATGTGAAAATCACCATCTGTAACGAGTGTGAGCAAATCGACAAGCGCACGCTGGACTATTGCCCGTCCTGTGGCTCGGACGACATCGACTACGGTACCCGGGTGATCGGCTATCTGAAGCGGGTGTCGGCGTTCAGTTCTGCCCGCCGTAAAGAGCATAATCTGCGTCATTATCATCGTCACGGACGTACCGCAATCAGCGCCAGTGCTGATGAATTAAGCGTCGCTTCCTGATCTGCAGCAAGACGCGGGCTGATCTATCTCCGATGGGGTATGGTTCAGCCCGCCTGCACAGGGTTTCATTCCGCCTTACGCTGCGGAATTGTTATGACCCTGAATCTTTATCACCAGACCAGTTTTTCTCTGTCACCGGATTATATTGCCGACGAAGCCCAACAGCTGCGGCAACAGTCGCCGGAGCTGGCCCGCTGGGCCATGGGCGGCGGTGTTATTGTGCATCAGCCGGCCACACAAATTCAGGCCCATTTAATGGCAGAATCTTTGCTGCAGAAAGGCCTGATCCCCGATACCCGTTATTTTTTTCAGCGTCTGCAGGATCTGGATTGTCTGACGCAGCAGGCCATGTGGCTGGTGGTGCACATGACCTACGCCAACCGGGTGTATCTGGATGGCCGCGATCTGCCACCGGACGCGTTTAAAAGCCAGCCGCGTGGCCATACTGGCGGCGCGCTGAATATGGTGCCGGCCTATGCCGGGCTGTTGGCGCTGAACCATTTTACCCGCACGTCGCGTGACTGGATTATGGGGCAGGGCCATTGTGTGGCAGCCATTGATGCGCTGCAGTTATTAACCGGTACGGCCAGCCCGGAACGGCGTCAGCAATACCCATTAACAGAAGACGGCATCAGCCGCTTTGTGGCTGCTGCCGGTAATCATCGCATTGATGTGGGGGGCGTACGCGCCGGTACGCTCAGCGCCCATGTGAATGTGCACACGGCCGGGGCGCGGCTGGAGGGCGGTTATCTGGGTTTTGCCGGTATGCAGTATGCGCACATGCCGTTGCCGGGCGAGCGGCTGGTGGCGTTTTTAAGTGACGGCGCCTTTGAAGAACAGCGCGGCACCGACTGGGCGGCGCGCTGGTGGCGTGGTGAAGACACCGGGTTGGTATCACCGGTCATGATTGCCAACGGCCGCCGTATTGACCAGCGCACCACCATTGCCCAGCAGGGCGGTTGCAGCTGGTTTGTCAGCCATTTACGCAATCAGGGCTTTGCGCCCTTTGTCATTGATGGCCGTGATCCGGCGGCGTTTTTGTGCGCACTCTATTACATGGAAATTCAGCTGCAGCAGGCCTATGACCGTATCCGCGCCGGCGATGCCCGCTATCCGGTCGCCTTGCCGTATTGTATTGCCGAAACCGTAAAAGGTTTTGGTTTTCCCGGTGCCGGCACCGATGCCTCTTACAGCTTGCCCTTAGGGGCACAGCCACAGCGTAACCCGGAAGCTCTGGCCTTTTTTCATCAGGGCGCGCGGGCGTTATTTCATCCGCAGCCGCAATGGCAGCAGGCGGCCGAACGCTTGCAGCAACCTAAGCGTAAATTAACGCCCTTATTGGCGGTGAACTGCCCGGAGCCGGACTGGACTGACCGGCGGGAATCACCGATGACGGCGCTGGACCGCTATTTTATTGAATTAACCGAAGTGAATCCGCGCTTACGGGTACGCATTGGTAACCCGGATGAATTACGCTCCAATGGCATGAGCCAGACCCTCGATCAATTCCGCCACCGGGTGACCAGCCCGGAAATATCCGCTGCCGAAGCGGTGGATGGCTGTGTGATTACGGCACTTAATGAGGAAGCGGTGATCAGTGCCTGCCTGGCCAATCAGGCCGGTATTAATCTGGTGGTGGCCTATGAAGCGTTTTCTATAAAAATGCTGTGCGCGCTGCGCCAGACCATTATTTTTTCCCGCCAGCAAAAAGAAACCGGTGACACTGCCGGGTGGCTGGGATTTCCGGTAATTACCACATCATTGATCTGGGAAAACGGTAATAACGATCAGAGCCATCAGGATTCCAGCCTCAGCGAAAGTCTGATGATTAAAATGGCCGATATGGCGCGCGTGGTGTTTCCGGCCGATGCTAATTCGGCCATGGCCTGTCTGCGCGCCTGTTACGGGGATCTGGGCGTGGTGTGGAACCCGGTGGTACCGCGCTCGGTATTACCGGCTGTTTTTACCGGCCAGCAGGCCACCCAGCTGGTGCAGGATGGTGCTATCTGTGTACGCGGCCATTGTGGCGCTGAAATTCAGCTGGTGGCCTGCGGGGCGGTGCAATTACAGCAGGTGTTAAAAGCCTCTGATCGCCTGAAACAGCAACGGGTTGCCCATTCGGTGGTGTACTTGCTGGAGCCGGCGCGTTTCCGCCAGCCGCGTGACCGCTGGGAAGCTGCTGTCATGGCCGATGAGTCGGTGATTCAGGCGTTATTTCCGCAGCGGGTACAGTACCGGGTAATACTGGCGCATTGCCGGGCGGAATTATTACTGGCCACCTGCCGGCGGCTGGATAAAGGCCCGGAACATTGCCGGGCGCTGGGCTACATTAACCGTGGTGGCAGCCTGGGGCCGGAGGAATTATTGTTTGTGAACCGCAGTACCTGGGCGCATGTACTGGCTGAGCTGGCACAGCTTTGTGGCCAACAGCCTACCCTGTGGTTAACGGCAGAAGAATGGGCGGCGGTGGATGGTCGCGGTGATCCTTACCACGTTATCCGGGCGCTGGATTAGTCCGCGCTTTTTGATTTTTAAAGTTTAATTTTTAATGCTCAATTTTTAATGCATTAATTTTTGCAGAATTTCATTAATGGTTTGCTGATTCTTTACCAGCGTTGTCCGGCTTCTGCATCACTGGCTTTGGCGTCAACCCAGTGGTCTCCCTGGGCGGTGGTTTCTTTTTTCCAGAACGGCGCGCGGGTTTTCAGAAAATCCATAATAAATTCACAGGCAGAAAACGCCGCGGCACGATGCGCACTGCTGACCAGCACCAGCACAATCTGTTCACTTACCTGCAAAGTGCCGACCCGGTGAATAATAGTGACCTTACCCAACGGCCAGCGACTGCGCGCCTGTTCCACAATTTGTTGCAGAGCGTTTTCGGTCATACCCGGATAATGCTCCAGCGTCATGCTCAGCAAGGGCGCGGTGGCTAATTCCCGCACGCTGCCGGTAAAACTGACGATGGCACCACAGTCGGGTTGCTGTTGCAGGCGGGCGTATTCCTGCCCCAGATCAAAATCATCGGTTTGTACCAGAATGCGGGTTAAATCGGCAGCGCTGTGCATATCAGCCCCCGGTAACCGGTGGGAAAAAGGCAATTTCATCGCCGCTGCTGATGGCGTCATGCGGGCTGCAAAACGCCTGATTGCGGGCGCAGAGTAAATCGGGCCGGGCCAGCGCACTGGTCCAGGGTTCGCCCTGCTGCTGCAGTTGTTGCAGCAATTCTGCCACCGTGGCGGCACTGGCCGGCCAGTTCAGTTCGGCAGTGTTTAACTGATCGCGCAGGGCGGCAAAAAATAAAACCTTAAGCATGGGGAGTGCCTCCCTGACGTTGCCAGTGGCCACTTTTACCGCCTTCTTTTTCTTCCAGGCGGATATTGCTGATGATCATGTCGCGATCAACGGCTTTGCACATATCGTAAATGGTTAACGCGGCCACCGAGGCCGCGGTTAAGGCTTCCATTTCTACGCCAGTCTGGCCCTGCAGGCGGCACAGGGTATGAATTTCAATTTCACCACTGTCGTGCAGCAAAAAATCCACCGTCACTTTACTCAGTGCCAGCGGATGACAGAGGGGAATTAATTCACTGGTTTTTTTCGCCGCCATAATGCCGGCAATGCGGGCGGTAGCCAGCACATCGCCTTTTTTCATTTCCGCCTTGCGGATGCGTTCGACCACATCGGCCCGGGTAAATACCCGGGCACTGGCACAGGCGGTGCGCAGGCTGGATACTTTAGCGGAAACATCCACCATGTGGGCGTGGCCGTGCTGATCAATATGGGTTAATTCAGACATAGGGTATTCCTTAACGGCAGGACGGCTGCGGGCTGTTTTTAATATGGGCCACAAAATTACAGGGGCCGGTACGGCTGTCCAGCTGCGGGGCAATCAGTTGTTCCCAGGCTTGCCGGCAAGCACCACCGGAACCGGGAATGGCAAATAATAAGGTGCCGTTGGCCATGCCGGCCAGCGCCCGCGATTGCAGGCTGCTGCTGCCGATATCGGCATAACTCAGCTGGCGGAATAATTCCCCGAAACCTTCCACTTCGGTGTCGAATAACGGCCGGATAGCCTCCGGTGTGCAATTCCCGGCGGCAAAGCCGGTGCCGCCGTTCAGCACCACCACCTGAACCCTTTCACTGGCAATCCACTGGCTGACCAGCGCCCGGATGGCATAGCGGTTGTGCGACAGCAGGGCGCGTTCACACACGCGATGACCAGCGCTTTCGGCCAGTTGCTGCAAGGCATCACCACTGCTGTCGGTTGCTGCGGTACGGCTGTCGGAGAGCGTCAGAATGGCAAGGTTGAGTGGAAAAAACTCAGCCGGCTGGCGTTTGCTCATGGCAGTTTCTCGGCATCAGTGGGTGGGTTTATCTGCTGCCAGTCGTCCGGAGTATTGGTATTGATCAGGGTTTCCGGCCACGGGCATTCCAGACTGCTGGCTTCGCAAAAGGCCAGCAGGGATTTTACGGAACGCTGACCGCGTGGGTGCATTTGCCGGTTCAGATAACGGATTAATTCCGGCGTATTATGCAAGACACAGGGCAGGGCATTATGCTGAAAATGTGCGGGTTGCAGTTCGGCTTGTTGCAGCAGATAGCCGAGCACCGCCGGGGTCAGTAACGGCATATCCACCGGTAATACCAGGATATGGGCGTGCTGGCATAACGGCACCAGCGCCTGCAGGCCGGACAGCGGGCCAAAATCAGGGTGCTGGTCGGCAATACCCAGGTGCGGATGGCTGAGCAGAATATCGTCACAGCCCAGCTGTTTCAGCAGTTGTTGCTGATATTGCCATAATGGCAGGCCATGCCAGCGTAACAGGGCTTTATCACGCCCCATGCGGCTGGATTGGCCGCCGGCCAGAATAATGGCACTGAACGGAGAGGCACTCATGCTCAGCCACCAATCATGGCCAGATGCCGGGTCTGGCCGCTGTGTTGCTGGTGCAGGTAATGGGTTTCTTCTTTGCCCAGAATGGCACGTTGTAAAAAGGCCACCACCGGTGCCGGATCATCGCTTTGCAGTAAATCACGCAGGCTCTGATGCTGGTCGGCAAACAGGCATAAAAATAATTCCCCACGGCTGGACACCCGCAGGCGGTTACAGCTGCTGCAGAAATCTTTGCTGTACGGCATGATCAGACCGACCCGGCCGGCGTAATCGGGGTGGGCGTATTCCAGTGCGGGGCCATCGGTTTCTCCCTTGGGTTGCAGGCTCCAGCCGCTGTCCAGCAAGTGCTGGCGGATTACTTCACCGCTGAGATGCTGAGCCTGATAAAAATCCGTATTGTCGTTGGTGCGCATTAATTCAATAAAGCGTAATGCCACCGGTCGTTCCTGAATAAAGCGCAGAAAAGCCGGCAGGTCGGTGGCGTTGTGCTGACGCAGCAGCACGGTATTGAGTTTTACCTGACGCAGGGGCGATGCCAGCGCCTGATCAATACCGTCCAGAATATACTGCAGCCGGTCGGCGCCGGTGATCCGCGCAAAGGACGAAGCCTCCAGACTGTCAACGCTGACGTTCAGTGCATCCAGCCCGGCATCCAGCCAGTGCGGTAATTCCCGCTGCAGATTAAACCCGTTGGTGGTCAGGGCCACTTTCTCAATGCCGGGAATCTGTTTGCACAGGCTGATGACGTCAGTCAGGTCTTTACGCAGCGCTGGTTCACCACCGGTCAGGCGTACTTTGCGGGTTCCCAGCCGGGCAAAGGCGGTCAGCAAACGGCGGATTTCCGGCAAGCTGAGGTCGGCTTCATCGCTGCTGCAGTCGTTACCATCGGGCAGACAATAATTGCAGCGGAAATTGCAGCGTTCTGTGAGTGACAAACGCAAATAGGTAAAGCGCCGTTGAAAACGGTCGGTCAGCATAAAACACCTTTCCAGTTCGGGAGGAATAACGGTTTCCCCTTATTCCCGGTGGCTGAATTGCCACGGCTGCAGCACCCTATTTCGGCAGAAACTTAGGTGGGGCAGCTCGGCGTGCAGAGAAGAATGTACACAGATCTGTCAGGGCTGGCCACCGTGCGTATGGGTTAAATTTGTGCTCCTTTGTGGGTAGCTGATGTTGGCTCTTTTTGTCCTTTGGCGGTAGTTTTGTGGCCATTATTCCGCAATGTTGCCATTCAATTGACATTGACCGGTCCAGCTTTAGTATGGAGCGCAGTTAACTATTGATACGGTGAAAAAATGGACAGTAAAAAATCGACAATTATGCTGGTCGATGATCATCCGCTGCTGCGCAAAGGATTAAAACAATTACTGGCATTTGAAGACGATCTGGACGTTATTGCCGAAGCCAGCAATGGCGCGGATGCGCTGCTTATTGCGGAAGAGCAGGACCCTGATCTGATTATTCTGGACCTGCATATGCAGGGTATGGATGGTCTGGAAACCTTAACCAAACTGCGCGATGCCGGGGTCACCTCCCGTATTGTGATGCTGACGGTATCGGACTCTGATGAAGACGTACTGGCCGCCATCAGCCAGGGCGCCGATGGTTATCTGTTAAAAGACACCGACCCGGATCAGTTACTGGAACAGATTAAACTGGCCCTGAGCGGCAAAATGGTGCTCAGCGAAGCCGTTACTCAGGTATTGGCGGCAGCCATCCGGCGCCCGGCGGTACGACCAGCGTCCGAGCTGGATTCTTTAACCGGCCGTGAAGTGGAAATTCTGCAGTGCATCGCCAAAGGCATGAGCAATAAAGTGATTGCCCGCGAGCTGGATATTTCCGATGGCACGGTCAAAGTGCATGTTAAACATCTGCTGAAAAAACTGGGTTTGCGCTCCCGCGTGGAAGCGGCAGTGTGGATGGTCAACCAGCAAAGTGAGGGCAAGGCGTGAGTGCATTGCAGTCGGTTGCCGATGCCATTGCCCGCATGCTGGATGACGTTGGCACTGCCACGCTGAATACCGAAACGCTGCCGTTGGCGCAACTCGATGGTCGTATTCTGGCTGTAGATATTGTGTCGCCGATGACCGTACCGGCGTTCGATAATTCCGCCATGGACGGTTATGCCCTGCGTGCCGCCGATGCGGAATTATTGACGGGCGCTGGTTTAACGGTAATGGGTACCGCGCAGGCCGGGCATCCTTTTGCCGGCACACTGGCGGCGGGGCAGGCGGTGCGCATTATGACCGGTGCGGAATTACCCGCCGGTGCCGATACGGTGCTGATGCAGGAAGTGATTGAACGCAACGGCGATACCATTCGCAGCTCTGAACCGGTCAATATTGGTGTCAATGTGCGTTACGCCGGCGAAGACATCCGCAGCGGTGAATTATTACTGGCCCGGGGGCAGCGCTTAACGCCGCTGCACATTGGGTTGCTCGCCAGCGTTGGCCTGGCTGAAATCAGCGTGTATCGCCGCTTAAAAGTGGCGTTATTTTCCAGCGGCGATGAATTATGCCAGCCGGGGCAGCCACGCCGCGCCGAACAGATTTACGACAGCAACCGCTTTGCCCTGCGCGCCATGCTGGAACGGTTGCCGGTGGAGATTATCCGCTTTGAGTGGCTGCCGGATGATCTGGCCGCTATCCGCACGGCCTTAGGTGAAGCCGCTGCCCAGGCCGATGTATTGATTACCAGTGCCGGGGTGTCGGTCGGCGATGCTGATTTCACCAAACAGGTGATTGACGAACTGGGGCAGGTGAATTTCTGGAAAGTGGCGATGAAACCGGGCAAGCCTTTTGCTTTTGGTCGTCTGCAGAATTGCTGGTTTTTTGGTTTGCCGGGTAATCCGGTATCCGCACTGGTCACGCTGGATCAGCTGGCCCAGCCGGTATTACGGCGTTTAACCGGTGAGCGTGCAGAAGCGCCGTTATCCTTACCGGCTGTGGCAGCCACTGGTTTTCGCAAGCAACCGGGCCGGCAGGACTTTCAGCGCAGTCGTTTAAGCGTACAAAACGGCCAGTTGCAGGC
Organism: Venatoribacter cucullus; assembly: GCF_016132445.1. Taxonomy (NCBI): domain Bacteria; kingdom Pseudomonadati; phylum Pseudomonadota; class Gammaproteobacteria; order Oceanospirillales; family Oceanospirillaceae; genus Venatoribacter; species Venatoribacter cucullus. The sequence goes on from NZ_CP046056.1 coordinate 1,094,421, forward strand.
CGAACCCTCTGGTAATCAGGGCTCGGGTTTATTGCGTGGTTTTGCCGAAGCCGATGGCTATACCGTGCTGGAAGCTGAACGCGGCCGGGTCAGTGCCGGTGAAACCGTCAGCGTACAGCTGTTCGGTCCGTTATTAAGGTAATCCGTCGTTATGAACGATGAGCAGTTACTGCGCTACAGTCGCCATATTTTTCTGCCTGATCTGGACCTCGATGGTCAGCTGAACCTGTGCCACAGCCATGTGCTGATCATCGGCCTGGGCGGGCTGGGTGCGGCTGCGCTGCCGTATCTGGCCGCCAGCGGTGTTGGTACGCTGACGCTGGTGGACGACGATGTGGTGGAAAGTAGCAATCTGCCGCGGCAGATTATTCATACCCCGCAGCGGGTGGGCTTGCCCAAGGTGGAATCGGCGCGCTTGTTGGTCGCCAGTCTGAATGCCGATGTGCAGGTGATTGCGGAACAGCGCCGCGCCGATGAGGGCTGGTTGTTGCAGGCCTTGCCGGGGGTCGATCTGGTGCTGGATTGCAGCGATAACCCGGAGGTGCGCTATGCCCTGAATCGGGCGGCGTTGCAGCATAAAACCCCCTGGGTCAGCGGGGCGGCGGTGGCCATGGATGGCCAGGTTACGCTGTTTGATCCGCGCCGGCCAGACAGCCCCTGTTACCGTTGTTTATACCCGCAGGTGCAGGCCGGGCAGCTGAATTGCAGCGAAAGCGGCGTGCTGTCGCCCTTGGTGGGCGTAATCGGTACCTTGCAGGCGGTGGAAGCCCTGAAATTACTGGCCCCTGCGGGCAATAGTTTGTGCGGGCGCTTACTCACCTTTGATGCCCGCAGTACGCAATTCCGTGAATGGAAAATCAGCCGCCGCGCCGATTGCCCGGATTGCAGCGGCCAACGCTGAGTCAGTGTTTCAGGCCCAGCTTCTGCGCCAGTTTATGCAGATTGCTGGGGTCTAAGCCAAAAGCGCGGGCGGTGGCGCTCCAGCTGCCGTTCTGTTGCTGTACTTCACGCACAATCAGGGCGCGCTGAAAGGTTTTTACCGCCTCTTTCATCGGCATTCCCTGTACCGTCTGCAATAAGCCACGGTCCTGACGGTTTTCTTCGTTCAGGCCAGCCTCGCCGTTATCCGGCACATCCAGATCCAGTAACCGGCTGTCGAGGGTAATAATGTCGTGGCGCTGGGCGCCACGGCTCAGTGCCTTGATGGCGGCACGGCTGATAACGTGCTCCAGCTCGCGGATATTGCCCGGCCAGGGATACGCCAGCAGTGCGGCTTCAGCATCGGGTGACAGGCGCAGGCTGCGCAACCCCAGCCGGGCGCGGTTCAGTTCCAGAAAGTGGCCGGCCAGCAGGGGAATGTCTTTATCCCGCTCGCGCAGGGGCGGAATCGGAATCGGGTAGACCGACAAACGATGGTACAGATCGGCACGGAAGGCGCCTTCGGTAATCTGTTCTTTCAGATTGCGGTTGGTGGCGGCAATCACCCGCACATCCACCCGTTTCGGTTGGTCACTGCCCAGCCGTTGTACTTCACCGTTCTGCAGCACGCGCAACAGTTTGGCCTGCACAGGCAGCGGTAATTCACCCACTTCATCGAGAAAAATAGTGCCCTGATCGGCGCTTTCAAAGCGGCCGGGGCGGTCGCTGGTGGCGCCGGAAAAAGCGCCTTTCAGGTGCCCGAATAATTCACTTTCAGCCAGGTTTTCCGGCAGTGCGGCGCAGTTCACATAAATCATCGGCCGGCTGGCACGCGGCGACTGGCGGTGCAGATAGTTGGCGAACACTTCCTTACCAACACCGGTTTCACCCAGCAGCAGTACCGGTAAATCGGATGCTGCCACCACATCCAGTTCTTTGCGGATCTGCCGGATGGCGTCACTGTGGCCAATGATGTCGCTGTTGTTATCCGGCCCGGCGCTGATTTCCGGGCTGGCACTGAGGCGGCCACGGCGCAGGCTGCGGATTTCTTCCTCCAGCATGCTGATGCGGATGGCCGCTTCCAGCTGCGGACGGCAGCTTTCCAGTTGTTGCAGTTTTTCGCCATCGAAGGTGCCGGGAGTAAGGGAATCGAGCGTCAGCGCACCCCAGCGTTCGCCGTTCAGCCACAGGCTGATCCCCATGCAGTCATGCACCGGCAAGGGTGCGCCGGGCTGACTGGCCAGCAGGCCGTCGTAAGGGTCGGGCAGCGGGCTGTCGGCCGGAAAGCGCAGGGCTTGTACGCTGGTCATAATGGCCGACAGGCGCGGATGCTGAGCCAGCCCGAATTTACGTCCGTGGGCTTCAGCGACCAGGCCACGAATGGCGACCGGATGCAGGTGTTCACGTTGCAGTCGCAGCAGTACCACGGCGCCACATTCAAAACGCTCATGCAGGCCCGTAACAATACGCTCAAACCGCTCGGCCGCCGGCATGTCGGTAATAAGATCTTGCAGCAGCTCAGGTCCGGACATGGCGTTTCTCGCAGGTTGGGTCATAAAAACCAGGGTGGTGAATTCTACAATAAAAATCAGTGTTCTTTATACCCATCTGTGTCAGGAACCCACAGTGGGTAAGGGCTGCAAACTGGCCCGGCTTTTGCTGAACAAAGAGACGTCTTGTTGATTATTTCTGTTTACCATTCCTGTCAGGAGCCTTTATGGAATTACTGGACCGTTCTTTAAGTGACATTGCTACCACGATTCCGGGCGCATCGGCGCTGCTGCGAAACCTTAAACTCAACTTCTGTTGCGATGGCACCACCACTCTGGGCACTGCTCTGGCGGGTAAAGGTCTGCCCAGTCACGACGTTGTCGATCAGCTGCTCAGCATGGCCAGCGATGCCGAGCCGGTGGACTGGAGCAAAGAACCCACCACCCGGCTGATCAGCCATATTCTGGAGCGTTACCATGCCCGCCACCGCGAACAACTGCCGGAGCTGATTTTCCTGGCCGCCAAAGTGGAGCGGGTGCATGCCAATGCGCCTGGTTGCCCCCTGGGTCTGGCGGATCTGCTGCGCAATATCAGCCATGAACTGGCCAGCCACATGCTCAAAGAAGAGCAGATTCTGTTTCCGATGCTGGGCGGTGGTATTTACCCGAACGGCCCCATTAACGTGATGCAGGATGAGCATGAAGAACATCTGCAGGCGGTTGAGCAGCTGCGTCAGCTGACCAACGACATTACGCTGCCGGCGGGTGCCTGTAACAGCTGGAAAGCCTTGTATCTGGGGCTGCAGACCTTTGTGGATGATCTGATGCAGCATATTACGCTCGAAAATTACTTCTTATTTGTGCCACCCAAAGCCACGTCTTCAAACTGTTGCGGCAGCTGCCAGTAACCACTCTCCGTCTCACCTGTAACGGGTGAGTTTCGGGCGCGCAAGCGCCCTTTTTTATGCCCCTGTTTTTATGCCCTGACTCTGTCGGTTTAAAGCAGCTGAATTCTGTCTGCGGTCTGGAATCCGGGCTCAGGAATCTGCACACAGGGCCATGGCAGGGATGTGCCACGGCCCTGTGTGCTGAGACGTTTTATTACAATAAATAAATAACACTGAGCAGTCCGGTCATGCTCAATACCAGGGTGTAAGGCAGCGCCATGATCACCATGCGGCCATAAGACAACCGCACCAATGGGGCAATGGCCGAGGTAAGCAGAAACAGAAAGGCGGCCTGGCCATTGGGGGTGGCGACGCTGGGCAGGTTGGTGCCGGTATTAATGGCAATGGCCAGACGGTCAAAATGTTCGCGGCTGATGTCGCCGGCAGCCAGTGACTGCTGAATTTCAGAGATATACACCGTGGCCACAAAGACGTTGTCGCTGATCATCGATAACACCCCGTTGGCAATAAAAAACATGCCGGGTTGTTGTTCGGTCGGCAAGCTCAGCACCCAGTTGATAACCGGACTGAACAGATGTTGCTGATGAATTACCGCCACCACCGCAAAGAACACCACCAGTAAGGCGGTAAAGGGCAGGGCTTCAGTAAAGGCTTTGCCAATCTGGTGTTCGTCGGTAACACCGTTCATGGCGGCAATCAGAATAATCACCAGCAGGCCGATCAGGCCGACCTCGGCAATATGAAACGCCAGCCCGAAAATCAGAATAACGGCAGCCAGCATCTGAATAACCAAAGCCATCTGTTGTGGTTTGTTGCGGCGGGCTTTTTCAGCATCGGCAAATTCTTTCAGTACCGCCAGTACCGGCTTCGGCAGTTTGGCGCCATAACCAAACCAGCGCAGTTTTTCCAGCAGTACGCAGGTTAATAAACCGGCGGCCAGCACCGGCATGGATACCGGCTTCATCAGGTGGAAAAAGGTCGCAAAATCCCAGCCGGCCACTTTGGCAATCAGCAGGTTCTGGGGTTCGCCCACCATAGTGCAGACGCCCCCCAGTGCCGTTCCTACGGCGCCGTGCATTAATAAGCTGCGCAAAAACGCACGGAAGGTATCCAGGTCTTGGCGGTGCAGTTCAATCACTTCGTGGTCGCTGCCGTGGTTATGGTCGCTCTGTTGATAACCTTTGCCCGATGCCACTTTGTGGTACACGGAATAAAAGCCTACCGCGACGCTGATGATGACCGCGGTTACGGTTAAGGCATCGAGAAATGCCGATAAAAAAGCCGCCGTCATCGAAAAGGTAAGAGCCAGCAGATATTTGGAGCGGATGCGTACCAGAATATTGGTGAAGGTAACCAGCAGCAGGTTTTTCATAAAATAAATGCCGGCCACCATAAACATCAGCAGCAGAATCACCGGCAGGTTGTGTTCCACCTCGGCGTATAACGCATCCGGTGTGGTCAGTCCCAGCAGCAGCGCCTCAATGGCCAGTAAACCACCGGGTAACAGGGGGTAGCACTTCAGCGCCATCGCCAGGGTAAAAATAAATTCAGCAATTAACAGCCAGCCGGTCAGTACCGGTCCGGCCAGCCACAGACAAAGCGGGTTCAGCAGCAGAAAAAACACAATACTTTGTTTGTACCAGGCCGGGGATTGGCCAAGAAAATTCTGCGCCAGGGCGCTGGCAAACGATGGTGCGGGTGACATACAAGGGTATCCGGACAGAGGGGGCAAGCTCTGATTGTCCGTACCGGGTCTGTGCCCGGCAATGCCACTGAAGGGATAGGGGATGTACCCCGGCCGGTTGCAGCGGTGGGCGCTGCGGTATGGCTGAGGTAAGATGCCGGCAATTCATTTTGTTAAGGACTGTTTATGACTCAGCCAGCCCGTATTGGCATTCTGACTGTCAGCGACCGTGCCAGCGCCGGTATTTATGAAGATATTTCCGGCAAAGCCATTGAGAGCACGTTAAACGATTACCTGACGTCGCCCTGGCAGCCGGTGTACCGGCTGGTGGCCGATGAGCAGGATCTGATTGAAGATACCCTGTGCCAGCTGGTGGATGATGAAGGCTGCTGTCTGGTCATCACCACCGGCGGTACCGGCCCGGCGCGTCGCGATGTTACCCCGGAAGCCACCGAAGCGGTGTGCGACCGCATGATGCCGGGTTTTGGTGAATTAATGCGCATGGAGTCGCTGAAATACGTGCCGACCGCTATTCTGTCACGGCAGACGGCCGGGTTACGCGGCAGCGCGTTAATTCTGAATCTGCCCGGTAAGCCAAAAGCCATCCGCCAGTGTCTGGATGCGGTTTTCCCTGCTATTCCGTATTGCATTGATTTGATGGAAGGCCCGTATCTGGAATGCAATGCGGACATTATTAAAGCCTTCCGCCCTGCCAGCTAAAGGATAGTGTATGAGCATTAAGGTAATGCTGGCCGTGGCCGACGGCAGTGAAGACATTGAAACCGTTACCGTCAGTGATGTGCTGCGTCGTGCCGGTATCGAAGTGGTATTGGTGTCGGTGATGCCGCAACGGCAGATTACCTGTGCCCGTGGCATTCAGTTGCGCGCTGATGCTCTGATGGCCGATGTGATGGAACAGCACTGGGATGCCATTGTGCTGCCGGGCGGTTTGCCGGGGGCAGAACATCTGGCCGATTGTGCCGCGCTGATTGCGTTGTTGCGCGAACAGCAGGCCGCCGGCCGTCTTATTGGTGCCATTTGTGCGGCGCCGGCGCTGGTACTGGCCCGCCATGGCCTGCTCAGGGGTTACAAAGCGACGGCTTTTCCCGGTTGTGAAGAGGCGTTGCGGCAAGGCGGCGCGCTGCAGGTACTGGGCGATGTGGTGACGGATCGACGTATGGTGACCAGCCGTGGTCCGGCCACCGCCATGGCGTTTGCGTTGCAGCTGGTGCGGTTGCTGGCCGGTGAACAGCGGGCCGATCAGGTGGGCAAGGCGCTGTTGTTTTTCCCCTGAGCCGCTGGGGGTGGGGTGCCGTAGCGTTCGGTTACCCAGTCCGGGTGCTTGTACAGAATGCGCAGGTCTTTATAGCGCCGGACATCCCGGAACATGGCGACCCAGTCGTGTACCTGTAAATGCCAGGGGTTATGAGGATGGTCCGGCATACGGGTCACACCGTATTGAATCTCTCCGGCATCGGCTTCCGCCCGGAACGTGCCGAATAATTTATCCCAGAGAATAAAAATACCGCCGAAATTGGTATCAATCTGTTTCGGGTTACGCCCGTGGTGTACGCGATGGTGTGACGGTGTATTAAAAATCTTTTCCAGCCAGCCCAGTGTGCGCACCTGTTCGGTATGCAGAAAAAACTGATACACCAGGTTGGCTTCAATGGCGATAAGTACCCAGTTTTTATCAAAGCCGAGCAGGGCGGCCGGAATCCACCACAGCAACCAGCTGCCGGACAGGGCGAAGGTGAAATTCTGCCGCAGGGCGGTGGAAAAATTCATGTGTTCGGAGGAGTGGTGGGTAACGTGCACATTCCAGAACCAGCGCACTTTGTGCATCAGCACATGGTTAAGGTAAAAGCAGAAATCAATAAACACCACCAGGGCCAGCACGCTCCAGAAGGATAATTCCGGGTTCCACTGCAGGCCACGGTCGTACACCCATAAATAAAAGGCCTGAATAAACAGCGCAATGGCAATGCCATCCACCACTTTGTAGGAAAACCCGGTGGTGATATTGGCCAGGGTTTCCGGCCACCGGTACAGCCCCGGCCGGCCATGCCGGCGAGCGTAAACGTTTTCGGCCACCATCACGGCCAGAAAAATCACCCCGAACAGGGCAATAAATAACAGGGCATGAAGTACGTCTTGCATGAGGGTTACCTTTTTTTTGTTATGCCGTTACTGTACGCCTGCAGGTCTGGTAAGAATTGACATTTAATGCCATTGTTTTGACTTACTCTGCCAACAGGTACCCCTATGAGTATGCTCGGCCCCTTACAGCTCAGCGGCGATCTGGCCGGCCTGGTGCGCTGCTATTTACAGCGACAGCAGGACACTCACTGTGATTTATATCGTTATCTTCTGACGCTGGCGCCGGATACCCGCATCACCTTCAGTGACTGGTGGGCCTGGCTGGAGCGTTTGCAGCAGCGCTACCCACAACGACTGGTCGGACTGGAGCTGGGGCAGCTGGTGCAGCCGGAATTCGTCGGCGTGCTCGGCTATTTGTTACTGGCCTGTGACACACTGGCCGATGCCCTGCAGGGCTTTGAACGCTACCAGCGCCTGTTACACGATGGCGATCGCGCCAGTGCGCAGCTGCAGGATGGTTTGTTGTGCCTGCGCTGGAGCAACGAGTACGGCCCGTCTTCGCGGTTGTCGGATGAAGTGCTGGTGGTGGGTATGCTCAGTTTTATCCGCCGCATGACCGGCCAGCAGCAACTGGCACCGCAGCGGGTGCATTTTACCTTCGCTGCCCCCGTTACCGGTGCCGTTGAGCATGAGCAGGCCTGTGGTTGCCCGGTGCGTTTTTCCCAGCCGGCCACCGCTATTTATTTTCGCCCGCAGGATCTGGCTTTGCCGGTCAGTCAGCAGGATGCCGGCCTGCGTCAGTTGCTGGAACAGCAGGCGCAGGCCTTGCTGGCGGTATTGCCCCAGAGTGGCGAGTTTGTGCAGCGCTTGCGCGAGGCGTTGCTGGTGGCGCTGCAGACGGGCCAGCCTGCTTCGGCCTTTGTTGCCCGACGGCTGCACTTATCGGAACGTACCTTATTCCGCCGGCTGGCGGAGCAGGGCTTAACCTTCCGTCATGTGCTAACCCAGATCCGCATGCAGCTGGCCCAGCAATATCTGCGCGAAGGGCGGCTGACCCACAGTGAAATTGCCCTGTTACTGGGCTATTCCGAGCACAGTGCCTTTTGCCGGGCGTTCCGCTCGGCCTGTGGTGAAACGCCGGGGCGCTGGCTGGCCAGCCGGCGCTGAGTTCGGCGGTTTACAGCGTGGCCGCCACTCTGTACAGTACGGCCCCTGTTTTTTTACTCATGTGGCCTGTCGTAGGGGCCACCACTGACAAGGATCTGATATGCCTGTTATTACCCTCCCGGACGGCTCCAAACGCGAATTCGATCAACCCGTTACCTTAATGCAGGTGGCGGAAAGTATTGGTCCGGGTCTGGCCAAAGCGACCGTTTGTGGCCGCATTAATGGTCAGCTGGTGGACGCCTGTGAACTGATCACCCATGACGCCGATGTGGTGCTGATTACCGGCCGCGATGCAGAAGGTCTGGATGTTATCCGCCACTCCTTTGCTCACCTGGTTGGCCATGCGGTAAAACAGCTGTATCCAACCGCCAAAATGGCCATTGGTCCGGTGATTGAAAACGGCTTTTATTACGATATTGACTACGAGCGGCCGTTTACCCCGGAAGACGTGGATGCCATTGAAAAGCGCATCGGCGAGCTGATCAAAAAAGATTACGAAGTCGTTAAGCAGATGACTCCGATCAAAGACGCCCGCCGGGTGTTTGTTGATCGTGGCGAAGACTACAAAGTCGAACTGATTGACGACTTAATCAGCAAAGGTGAGCAGGCGGTCGGTCTGTATCATCACGAAGAATACGTCGATATGTGCCGGGGCCCGCACGTGCCCAGCACCCGCGTGATGCGTATTTTCAAGCTGATGCGGGTATCCGGTGCTTACTGGCGTGGTGATTCACAGAACAAGCAGCTGCAGCGTATTTACGGCACCGCCTGGAACGACAAAAAAGATTTGAAAGATTATCTGCAGCGGCTGGAAGAAGCGGAAAAACGCGACCACCGTAAACTGGGTAAACAACTGAATCTGTTCCACGTGCAGGAAGAAGCGCCGGGTATGGTGTTCTGGCACCCGAATGGCTGGACCATGTACCAGGTACTGGAACAGTACATGCGCAGGGTGCAGCAGGATGCCGGTTATCAGGAAATCCGCACCCCGCAGGTGGTTGACCGTGTGCTGTGGGAGAAATCCGGCCACTGGGAACACTACGCCGAAAATATGTTCGTCACCGAATCGGAAAAACGCACCTATGCGGTAAAACCGATGAACTGCCCCTGTCATATTCAGGTGTTCAATCAGGGGCTGAAGAGCTACCGCGAACTGCCGCTGCGTCTGGCCGAGTTCGGTTCCTGTCACCGCAACGAGCCGTCCGGTGCGCTGCACGGCATTATGCGGGTGCGGGGCTTTACCCAGGATGACGCGCATATTTTTGCTACCGAGAAACAAATCCGCCAGGAAGCCTCTGATTTCATTAAGCTGACGCTGGATGTGTACCGTGATTTCGGTTTTGACGCGGTGGAAATGAAACTGTCGACCCGTCCGGAAGGCCGTATTGGCGATGATTCCCAATGGGATCTGGCTGAATCGGCACTGGAAGATGCACTCAATGCTGCTGGTCTGGCGTGGGAGCTGCAACCGGGTGAAGGGGCTTTCTACGGTCCGAAGATTGAATTTTCCCTGCGCGACTGTATCGGTCGGGTATGGCAATGCGGTACTCTGCAGCTCGACTTTATGCTGCCCGGCCGTTTAGGTGCCCAGTATGTGGATGAAGATGGCGAGCGCAAAACGCCGGTGATGCTGCACCGGGCGATTCTGGGCTCGTTTGAACGCTTTATCGGCATTCTGATTGAGCATTACGCCGGTTCCATGCCGCCCTGGCTGGCGCCGCAACAGGTGTCGGTGCTGAATATTACCGATAACCAGGCAGAATATTGCGAAAAACTGGCCAAAACCCTCAAATCAAAAGGGTTCCGGGCTGCGGCGGACTTGAGAAACGAGAAGATCGGCTTTAAAATCCGCGAGCACACTTTGCACAAGGTACCCTACTTGTTGGTTGTAGGGGATAAAGAAGTTGAAGCAAACACCGTCGCTGTGCGTACCCGTAAAGGTGAAGATCTCGGCGTAATGAGCCTGGATGCCTTTATCGGTATCCTTGAAGGCAGCATTGCCCAGCGCGGGCGGTTTGGAATGGAGAACTGATCATCAGACGCGATAACAGAAAGGGCGGCCGCCCAGATAACAGAGCCGCCATTAACGATAATATCCGTGCCACAGAGGTACGTCTTATCGGCGCCGATGGAAGCCAGGTTGGTGTTGTAAGTATTGAAGAAGCTCTGCGCATCGCCGAGGAAGCTGCACTGGATCTGGTACAGATTTCAGACGGTGACCCGATTGTGTGCAAGGTGATGGACTTCGGCAAAAAGCTTTACGAAGAGAAAAAGCAGAAAGCTGAGGCCAAAAAGCGTCAGCATCAGGTGCAGATTAAGGAAATGAAATTCCGTCCGGGCACTGATGATGGCGACTATCAGATTAAATTACGTAATCTGAAGCGATTCCTTGAGGACGGTGACAAAGCGAAAGTGTCATTACGCTTCCGCGGCCGCGAGATGGCTCACCAGCAGCTGGGTATGGAAATGATGAAACGCATCGAAGAGGACCTGAAGGAACTCGGCGTTGTGGAGCAGCATCCCAAGCTGGAAGGCCGTCAGATGGTGATGGTCATCGCCCCGGGTAAGAAGAAGTAGTCCGGTTTTCAAACGAACTGCCCAGTCCCGGCCTTAGTGCCGGGTTTGTGCATTCTACCGGCTGCTTAATATGGCAGACGTTATACAGGGTTCTTAGTTCTGTATGCGTCATCACTGTTGGAGTAAACCATGCCTAAAATGAAAACTAAGAGCGGCGCTGCCAAGCGCTTCAAGAAGACTGCTAACGGCTTCAAACACCGTAACGCTTTCCGCAGCCACATCCTGACCAAAAAGAGCACCAAGCGTAAACGCCATCTGCGCGGTAACGTTCTGGTACACCCGGCTGACGTCAAGTCTGTCGCGCGTATGCTGCCTAACCTTTAAGTTATTGCTCAGGAGATAAACTATGGCTCGTGTAAAACGTGGTGTGATCGCTCGTCGTCGTCACAAAAAAATTCTGAAGCAGGCTAAAGGTTACTACGGTGCTCGCAGCCGTGTATTCCGTGTTGCCAAGCAGGCCGTTATCAAAGCCGGTCAGTACGCTTACCGCGACCGTCGTCAGCGTAAGCGTCAGTTCCGTCAGCTGTGGATCGCGCGTATCAACGCCGGCGCACGTCTGAACGGTCTGTCTTACAGCAAGTTCATCAACGGCCTGAAAAAAGCCGCGGTTGAAATTGACCGTAAAGTACTGGCTGACCTGGCCGTGAATGAAAAAGCAGCGTTTGCGGCTCTGGTTGAAAAAGCCAAGTCCAGCCTGTAATTTCACCGCATAGCCGGTTAGGGGGCGGGGCGTAAGCCCAGCCTGCGAAATAGGGGATGAGCTTAGGTTAGGCTAGGTGATTCCCCTATTTTTTTGCTCCGAGATCCAGTCTGGCGGACAATGCCAACGCCCATTCAATCATTGACGGAAAGCTACAATGGAAAACCTTGAAGCCCTGACACAACAGGCCCTGGCCGCGGTCGGTGCAGCGCAGGATGTTGCCGCGCTGGATCAGGTACGGGTGCAGTTTCTGGGTAAAAAAGGGGAAATCACTTCCCTGATGAAAAACCTGGGCAGCGTTGCACCGGAAGATCGTCCGAAGATGGGCGCGGTGATTAACGCAGCCAAAGATCAGGTGGAAGATGCAATTTCTGCCCGTAAGCAGTTATTGGAAATCGCCGCACTGGATGCTCGTTTAGCGGCCGAAACCATTGATATTACCCTGCCGGGCCGCAGCCTGCAGGAAGGCAGCCTGCACCCGGTAACCCGTACGCTGGAGCGTATTGAGGCCCATTTTGCCGGTGCTGGTTACGACGTGGCCGAAGGCCCGGAAGTGGAAGACGATTTCCACAACTTTGAAGCCCTGAATATTCCGTCGCATCACCCGGCCCGGGCGATGCACGACACCTTCTATTTTGACGCCACCACCTTGCTGCGTACCCATACGTCGCCGGTGCAAGTGCGTACTATGGAAGCTCAGCAGCCACCGATCCGCATTATTTGCCCGGGTCGTGTGTACCGCTGCGATTACGATCAGACCCACTCACCCATGTTCCATCAGGTGGAAGGTCTGCTGGTCGATAAAAACATCAGTTTTGCCGATTTAAAAGGCACCATTCAGGAATTCCTCAGCGTATTTTTCGAGCGCGACCTGACCATCCGCCTGCGGCCGTCGTATTTTCCGTTTACTGAACCGTCGGCGGAAATTGATATTGAGTGGATCATCGAAACCCCGGAAGGCACTAAGCGGCGCTGGCTGGAAGTGGGTGGTTGCGGCATGGTGCACCCGGAAGTCTTCCGCCATGTGGGCATCGACCCGGAACAGTACAGCGGTTTTGCCTTTGGCATGGGCGTCGAGCGTCTGGCCATGCTGCGCTACGGCGTGAACGACCTGCGTCTGTTCTTCGAAAACGATCTGCGCTTCCTGCAGCAATTCCGTTAATGGCTCACAAGGTACAGGATTAAACACATGAAATTCAGCGAACAGTGGTTACGCGAATGGGTGCAGCCTGCGGTGAGCACCGATGAACTGGCAGCCCAGATCACCATGGCCGGCCTTGAAGTAGACGGCGTGGAATCGGTTGCCGGTCAGTTTTCCGGCGTGGTGGTTGGTCAGGTGATCAGCCGTGAACAACATCCGGATGCCGATAAACTCAGCCTTTGTCAGGTCACCGATGGCAACGAAACCTTTCAGGTCGTTTGTGGTGCCGCCAACGTGCGTGCCGGTCTGAAAATTCCGTTTGCCAAAATTGGCGCCCAGTTGCCGGGCGATTTCAAAATTAAAAAAGCCAAACTGCGTGGTGTCGAGTCGTTCGGTATGTTGTGTGCCGAAGCCGAACTGGGTCTGGCGGAAACCTCCGATGGCTTAATGGAACTGGCCGACGATGCGCCGGTGGGTGCCGATATTCGCCACTACCTGAATCTGGATGACCAGATCATCGAAGTGGATTTAACCCCGAACCGGGGTGACTGTTTAAGCATTGCCGGACTGGCCCGCGAAGTCGGCGTACTGAATCAGGCGTCGGTGCAGGGCCCGGCTATTGAGCCGGTGGCGGTCAGCATCAGTGACGTGCCGGCCATTGACGTGCTGGCGCCGAAGGCCTGCCCGCGTTACCTCGGTCGTATCGTTAAAGGCGTAAACGTGAAAGCGCCGACGCCGCTGTGGATGGTGGAAAAACTGCGTCGCAGCGGTATCCGCTCCATTGATGCGGTGGTGGATATCACCAACTATGTGCTGCTGGAACTGGGGCAGCCGATGCACGCCTTCGACCTGAACAAGGTTGAGGGTGGTATCCGCGTGCGCATGGCCGAGCAGGGCGAACAACTGACGCTGCTGGATGGCCAGGACATCAGCCTGAACGCCGATACCTTGGTGATTGCCGACCATAACAAAGCGCTGGCCATGGCCGGCATTATGGGCGGCGAGCATTCCGGTGTCAGCGACAGTACTCAGGATTTATTGCTGGAAGCGGCGTTTTTTGCGCAGCTGGCCGTTGCCGGCCGCGCCCGTCATTACGGATTGCACACCGATTCTTCCCATCGTTTTGAACGTGGCGTGGATTACAACCTGGCCCGCACTGCCATGGAACGGGCCACTGGCCTGCTGCTGGATCTGTGCGGTGGTGCCGCCGGCCCCATCGTGGAAGTCGCCAGTGACGTCGACCTGCCGAAAGTCGCCAGCATTCACCTGCGCAAAGCCCGTATCAGCCAGATGCTGGGGCTGGAGCTGGATTCCGCCATGGTGGAAGACATGCTCACCCGTCTGGGCATGCAGTTAACCGATACCGCCGATGGCTGGCAGGTACAGGCACCCAGCTATCGCTTTGATATGGCCATTGAAGCCGATTTAATCGAAGAACTGGCGCGTATTTATGGCTACAACCGTTTGCCGGTGCGCACTCCCGCCGCTGCCACACCGTTGCGCAAAGTGCCGGAAAACCGCCTCAGCATGCAGGACGTGCGCCGTCAGCTGATTGCCCGTGGTTATCAGGAAGCCATTACCTACAGCTTCGTGGAACCGTCATTGCAGAAAGCACTGGACCCTGAAGTGGAGCCGCTGCCACTGCTGAACCCGATTTCCGCCGATATGTCGGTCATGCGTACCAACTTATGGGCGGGTCTGGTGCAGGCAGCGGACTACAACCTGAAGCGTCAGCAGCCGCGCGTGCGTCTGTTTGAAACCGGTCTGCGTTTTGTGCCATCGGCCAGTGGCCTGCAGCAGATTCCGACGCTGGCTTTTGTGGCCACGGGTTCGCGTTTGCCGCAAGCCTGGTCGGATGCCGATGCAGCCGTCGATTTCTTTGATGTCAAAGGCGATCTGGAAACCCTGCTGGCCCGTGGTGGCAACCACGACCGTTACCGCTTTGTGGCGGTGCGGCATCCGGCTCTGCACCCAGGACAAAGCGCGCAGATTGAAAAAGCTGGCGCAGACGGCCAGTGGCATGCCGTTGGTCTGATCGGTGCGCTGCACCCCAGTGTGCAGAAGCAGCTGGGCATTCGTCAGCCGCTGTATCTGGTGCAGGTGGACCTGAATGCTGTGCGTGAGATTCGCGTGCCGCGCTTCCATGAATTGTCGAAGTTCCCGGAAATGCGCCGCGATCTGGCCTTGGTCGTCGCTCAGGATGTAGCGGTTGAACAGGTGCTTGCGGGTATCCGCAGTACCGCCGGCGAATTCCTGACCAAGCTCAACCTGTTTGACGTGTATGTGGGCAAAGGCATTGATCCGGATAGAAAAAGTCTGGCGCTGGGGTTGACCTGGCAGCATCCTTCGCGCACATTGACTGACGAAGAAATAAACGATTCTGTATCGTCAGTACTGGCTCATCTGCAAGAGAGCCTGGGAGCAACGCTGAGGGGTTAGCATGACCGCTTTGACCAAAGCAGAACTGGCTGAAAAACTGTTCGAGGATCTTGGTCTCAACAAGCGCGAAGCGAAGGACATGGTGGATCTGTTCTTTGACGAGATCCGCGAAAGCCTGAGCCGCAATGAGCAGGTGAAGTTGTCGGGATTCGGCAACTTCGACCTGCGCGACAAACGCCAACGTCCGGGCCGTAACCCGAAAACCGGTGAGGAAATCCCCATTTCCGCCCGCCGCGTGGTTACGTTCAAGCCCGGCCAGAAACTTAAGGTAAGGGTCGAGGCCTATGCTGGAACCCAGCCACAATAACGAACTGCCGCCCATACCGGCCAAGCGCTACTTTACCATCGGTGAAGTCAGTGAGCTGTGCGAGGTAAAACCGCACGTGCTGCGCTATTGGGAGCAGGAGTTTCCCCAGCTCAGCCCGGTAAAACGTCGCGGTAACCGCCGTTATTATCAGCGTCAGGATGTGATTCTGGTGCGTGAAATCCGTGCGTTGCTGTATCAGGAAGGCTACACCATTGGCGGTGCGCGTCAGCGTCTGAGCGAAGAGGGCAATTCCAACGCGGTGGCGATGGATCAGGCCTTAATCAAAAATATGATCAGCGAACTGAAAGAGTTGGCTGATCTTCTGACTCCGATCTAAAAAAACCTTTAACTTTTCAGTGGCTTAAGTATAATTCGCGGCTTCTGAAGCTTTTCAGAATTGTGTCGGGGCGTAGCGCAGCCTGGTAGCGCACTTGCATGGGGTGCAAGGGGTCGAGTGTTCGAATCACTCCGTCCCGACCAACTTAGAATTCATAAAAAAGGCCAGCGGTAACACGCTGGCCTTTTTTATTTTCTGCTCTTCTTCAGCCGTTGTTGCGCAAATTACGCAACGAATCACTCAGGCGTTCAATACGCTCATTCGATTCTTTAATCAGGCTGTTAATCTGGGCGGCTGAACTGGCCGATTGTTGCGCCAGTTTACGCACTTCATCCGCTACCACGGCAAAACCGCGGCCCTGATCACCGGCGCGGGCCGCCTCAATAGCGGCGTTCAGCGCCAGCAGGTTGGTTTTTTCGGTAATGCTGTTAATGGTACCGATAATATCGGCCACTTTGCGGCTGGAATCCTGCACCAGACCCATTTCCCGTTCGGTTACCAGGGCTGCTTCGTGCTGAGCGTGTTCATCGGTGCCGTAGCTGACAATCTGGCTGATATTTCCTTCGGCATCGGTAATGGGGCAGAGCGTACCTTTGAACTGCATCCGGGTGCCAGCACTGTTGGGCACCACAAAATTACCAACGTATTGTTCACCGTCCAATAACTGACGGAACACTTTGTCGCCCATCAGTTGTTGCAGGTTGTAATTTTTTTGCAGCAGGTCGGCTTCCTGATTAAAGCCCAGGTGTTGCAGCATATAGGCGTTGGCCTGCACCAGGCGGCCATCGGTGTTCCATTCCGCCACACCATTACTCACGCCAATGGCATCAAAGCGGCGCTCAGCATTCAGCGAACGTTGCTTGGTACTGGTAATGTTTGTCTGGATCGAAATGTAGTGGCTCAGTTGACCACGCTCATCAAAGACCGGGTTAATCGCCAGCGAAATCCAGTAAGGTTCACCCTGTTTGTTGTAGTTAAGAATTTCACTGTAAAACGGTTTTTTATTACGCAGATGGTAGCGGATGGCTTCTATGGTTTCTGAGTCGGTCGCTTTACCCTGCAGAATGGGGCCGGGTTTTTTACCGCGCATTTCTTCCAGGCTGTAACCGGTTAACGTGGTAAAGCCGGTGTTAACATACTGCACTCGGCCCTGCGGGTCGCTGATAATAATCGAGTTGCTGGTTTCATCGGCCACCAGCGACAGCAGTTCAAACTCCTGTTTACGTTCCACTTCGGCGGTAATGTCGTTGGCGAATTTAATCACTTTTACCACATTACCCAATCCATCCAGAATGGGGTTATAGGTGCCATGAATCCAGACCACGCGGCCACTTTTAGCAATGCGTGGATACTCTGCGGTTTGAAATTTTCCACGTTGCAGACTGGCCCAGAATTCGGCATAAGCGCTGGGTTTGGCTTCTTCTTCACGCACAAAAATCCGGTGATGCTGGCCCTTAATTTCTTCCAGCCGGTAGCCCATTAATTTCAGGAAATTGCTGTTGGCAGAACAGATCTGACCATCCGGGGTGAACTCAATAACGGCCATGGCACGGTGGATGGCATTAATCTGCGATTCCAGGTCGGCGCGCCAGTTAACCTTGTCGGTGACGTCAGTGGCGAATTTAATAATACGTACCACCCGGCCAGCGCGCTTAATCGGGGTATAAGTCGCATGTATCCAGATCTGCCGGCCGTCTTTGCTCAGTCGCATGAACGAACCGCTTTGTGCTTTACCAGCACGCAGGTCATTCCAGAAATGCCGGTAGTCCTGTCCTTCTGCCTGGGCCGGATCCATAAAGACACAGTGGTGTTTACCGATGACTTCGGCTGCCTGATAGCCCATCAGATCCAGGAAAATCTGGTTGGCTCTCAGAACGGTGCCATCCAGATCGAACTCGATCACCCCCTGGGTTTTATCAATGGCATGAAACACATCACCGGCACGGCGTAAAGCAGAGAGGCTGAACATGAGATACCTCGATAGGGTCAGGGGGGAGACGATTCTCCCTGTATCGGCCATTCTTGTACAATATTTATTTTTGTATAAGTTTTTGACGATTAATCGTCATTCATTCCGCAAAGCTTCAATCGGGCTGAGCAGGGAAGCCTGCCAGGCTGGCCCGAGACCAGCTATTAAGCCGATGAAAGCGGATACCAGTAACGATAGCAGCAAATAGAAGGGGCTGGGTTGCAGAGGTAAACCGGGCAACAGTAATGCCAGCCCAAACAGAATGGCCAGCGCCGCCAGCATGCCGGTAATGGCCCCCAGCAGGGATAGAATAACCGCTTCGCCGAGAAACAAACTCAGCAGCTGGCGGCGCGAACTGCCAATGGCGCGCAGCAGGCCGATTTCGGCGGTGCGTTCGCGGATATTGGTGGTCATGACGGTAAAAATACCCACCCCGCCGACCAGCAGCGAAATGCCACCCAGCGCCGCGACCCCCAGCGTTAATACCGACAGAATGTTATCCAGACTGCTGAGCATTTCATCCTGAGTAATAATGGTGAAATCTTCCTGGCCGTGGCGTTCGGTCAGATGGGTGCGGATGCGTTGCGCCATATCGGTGGCGTTGGTACCCGGGCCGAACACCAGATTAATTTCCATTAAGCCTTCGCGGTTAAACAGGCTTAAGGCGCGGTCGGCGGCAATGTAGACCATATCGTCCAGATCAAACCCGAGCATGGACCCCTTCGACTGCATGACGCCCACCACCCGGAAACGCTGACCACTGACGCGGATAAACTGCCCCAGTGCCTGCTGGCCCTGAAACAATTCCTGCCAGACGGTATGGCCCAGCACCACAAAAGCCGGGGAGGGGCCACCGCCGCTGTCGGGCAGAAAGCGGCCCTGCGCCAGCGGGAAACTCCAGGCGCGCGTGAAGTCGGCCGAGGTGCCATGTATTTCGGTGCTGCGGCTGCGCTCGCCATAGCGGATGCTGCCGCTGCCCTGCAGGCTGGGAATCACGTATTCCGCATGGGGCAGGCGCGCCAGGCTGTTGCGGTCGGCCATGGTCAGCAGTTGTACTGAACTTAAAATGGTGCCCATGCCGGCGGTGTCGCTGCGCCCTGGCGTAACGGAAATAATGCGCGTACCAAATTGCGAAAAATTGTCCACGACATAACCGCGTACCCCTTCACCGAGGGCGGTTAACAGGGTGACAGCAGCAATACCAATGGCAATGCCCAGGGCCGTCAGCAGGCTTTTCAGCGGGTTAAAACGCACCGACGATAACACCAGCACCAGCCAATCCTGTACGCGCATACTGGCCTCCTATTTTCCGCGTTGCTGCAGTAAGGCCGCGACCGGCGGTAAGCGGGCGGCTTTACTGGCCGGCAGCCAGGCAAACAACAGCCCGCACAGCGCCGCCATGGCCACCGCCGCCAGTGTTGCCCACCAGGGTGCGAACAGCGGTACGGCCGGCAGTTGCTGACGGCCAAACCACAGCAGCAGGTTGGCCAGCAGCACCCCCAGCACGGCGCCGGCCAGCGACAACAGCATGGCTTCCAGTATGAATATCTGCCGCACTTCGCGGGCCGAGGCCCCCAGTGCTTTCAGTAAACTGATTTCGGCGGTGCGCTGGGTGACGCTGATTAAGGTCATGTTCATCACCAGCACCCCGGCCACAATCAGGCTGATGGCGGCGATACCGGCAATGGCCAGGGTAATGACGCCGAGAATATTATCCAGTGCCTGCAGCAGCGAATCCGGTGTCATCAGGGTCACGTCCAGATGGCCGTCATGGCGTTGCTGCATCAGCTGTTCTGCGGCGCGGATAATACGTGGCATTTCGGCCGGATGACGGACATCGATCATCACCCGGAACACGCCTTCGGTGTTGTACAGCTGCATGGCGCTGGCCACCGGCAACAACAGGCTTTCACTGAAATCCATGCCCATGCCCACACCGCGTTCAGCCAGAATGCCGATCACCCGGCAGCGGTAATGATCAACCCGCAGCCATTGCCCCAGCGCCGGTTGGTTGGCAAATAATTCCTGCCGCAGGGTATTGCCGATTACACAGACCGGGCTGGCCTGAGTACGGGGAATATCCGGCAGCCCCTGGCCCCGGCTGAGCTGTAACTGGCGGATCTGAAAAAACAGATGGTCGGCGCCCAGTACCGGTGCGCTGCGGTTACGGCTGCCATACACCACGCGGGAATTGCCGGCGACCACCGCCGATACCTGTTCGACGCCAGGAATGCGCAGCAGGCTGTCGACATCGTCAAGGGTAATGGGGCGGGCACCTTCGCCGGTCATCGGCGGCATGCCGCCGGTGGTTTCTTTGCGCCCCGGCAGCATGGCCAGAATGTCTTTGCCCATGATGGCAAATTCCTGGTTGATGTAACGGCGGCCGCCTTCACCAATGCCGGTGAGTACCACCACCGCCAGCACGCCAATGCTCATGGCCAGCAGCTGCATAACGGTGCGGAAACGCTGGCGCAGCAGGGCGCGCAGGCTAAAACGCAGCAGATCAGCCGGGCGGATCATGCCCCGCTCCGGTGGTTGTTATCCGGGGTGCTGCTGCAGTCATCACTGACAATACGGCCATCCACCATGCGGACACGCCGGTGGGCGCGTTTGCCCAGCGCCGCATCGTGAGTGACCACAATCAGGGTAATGCCATCGGCGTTCAGCTCTTCCAGTAAGGCCACCACCTCGGCGCCGGACTGGCTGTCGAGGTTGCCGGTGGGTTCATCGGCCAGCAATAAATGCGGCCGCATAATAATGGCGCGGCCAATGGCTACCCGCTGGCGCTGACCACCGGATAATTGATTAGGTAAATGCCCGGCACGATCGGTCAGACCCAGCCGTTCCAGCACCGGTTGCAGGCGACGCTGGCGTTCGGCCGGCGCGATGCCGGCCAGAATCAGCGGTAATTCAATGTTTTCGGCGGCAGATAAGCGTGGAATCAGATGGTAGGACTGAAACACAAACCCGATTTCGTTGCGGCGGTACACAGCGCGCTGCTCTTCGCTTAACGGCACGGTATCGGTGCCGCTTAACCAGTATTTGCCTTTATCCGGCACGTCGAGCAGGCCGAGCATATTCAGCAGGGTGGATTTACCGGAACCGGACGGCCCCATCACCGACAGGTATTCGCCGGCGTTAATGCTCAGCTGAATATCGTTCAGCGCGTGTACCGGTTCGTCGCCGAGCAAAAAGGTTTTATGCACACCGCTGACGCGGATCAGGGGGTTGGCATCGGGTTGCTGGCTGCTCATGGTTGCTGGCCTGGTTCCGGCACCAGTGTTACCCGCGCGCCGGCCACGGCGGCCGGGTTATCCAGCCGGGTCAGAATCTTCTGGCCTTCTGCTAAGCCGGCCAGAATTTCCGTCCAGGTCCAGTTGCTCAGGCCAATGGTAACTGCCTGTTGTTGCAGGGTGGTGCCATCGGCACTGAGGGTAAGCACCTGGTTGCCTTCTAATAAGGCTTCGGTGGGAATGCGTACGGTGTTATCCCGGTGGTCGGTAATCACTTCAATATCGGCGCTGTAGCCGACCAGCAGCTGGACATCATCGGGCAGCTGGTCAAAGCGCACATCGACATCGACGGTACGCGCCTGCCGCTCCAGATCCTGCACATAGGGAGCAATACGGCTGACCGTGCCGGTAAAGGCGCGGTCGCGGAAAGCATCCAGGGTGACACGGGCCGGCATGCCGGTACGGATATTGGCGGCGTCGACTTCATCAATGGGGGCGCGCACGTACAGACAGACATCGTCGATTAAATCAATGGCGGGCGGGGTGGCCACCCCTGGCGGTGACGGGGTGGCGTATTCACCCACTTCGCCGTTCACTTCGGCCACCACGCCGGCAAAGGGCGCCCGCAGCTGGGTCTGATCCAGCCGCGCCCGTTGTACTAAGGCACTGGCGCGGGCCTGCGCGACCTGAGCATCGGCCTGCAGGCAATTCAGGCGGCTCATTTCGGCACTGGTTTCGATACGGTCGAGTTGTTCGGCCGAGGACAGCTCTTTACGGAATAATTCACGCTGGCGCTGCAGCTCCCGCGTATCGGCTTCGGCTTTGCGACAGGCGGAATCGCGGGTAAGGCTGGCAATACGGATCTGTGCCTGTGATTGCTGCAGTGAGGCTTTTAAATCCTCGTTCCACAGCTCCAGCAGCAGCGCACCGGCGGCGACTTTATCGCCCTGATCGACGTGCAGCTTGCTGACCTGACCACCCATGGCCAGGGATAACCGTGAACGGTTGCAGGCGCGTACTGTTCCCGAGCGGGTATTGGCCACCAGTGCTTCCACATTGCCGGTGCTGACGCTGGCCATGCTAATGTCTACCGGAGCCGGCGGGCGTAATACCCACCAGGCACTTAGGGCAGCGAATCCGGTTACAGCGAGCAGGGCTTTTTTCACGGTCATGTCCTTTGCTATTGATCGCCTTACCTTAGAGCTTTTGCCGCCAACAAAAAAGCCCGCACAGCGGGCTTTCAGCGAAACAAGACAGCGGACAGGAAATTCCTTACCACATCAGATCGTCGGGAATCTGATAAGCGGCGTACGGATCATCCTCTGCCATGGCGGCGGCGGTGCTTTCGGCAATATAAATAAAGTGGTTGTCTTTGCGCTGGCGGATTTTTTCAGCAATCTGCAGCGGCACCACTTCGTATTTTTTCTCGCCGGGTAAATCGAGTGCAATTACCGCCAGCTGACCGCGGCTTAAGCGGTCCCAGATGGCCTGGTCCACATACAGCTGTTTGATCTTTTTGCCATCCACAAACTGGTATTTGATATCACCACGTTCACTTTTAATGGCGTTGGTCAGCACCAGCTGAGTGACCTGCGCGGCAATGGCTTTTTTCTGCGCTTCCTGTTCTTTCTGCAGGTTCAGCAGGCGGTCGCGCTCGGCTTTTTCTTTGCGCGTGGCGTCGGCTTTGGCCTTGGCGGCATCAATTTCGTTGGCCTGGCCGGTGCGCTGCAGGTGATCCTGCATCTTCAGTTCTTTGGCCGCTTTTTTGGCTTTCTTTTTATCCACCAGGCCGGCGGCCAGCAGCTGTTCCTGTAATGACTTTGCCATGTGCGCCTCAGTGTTTGGGTGGCCACACGCCGGCCGGAATAAGATCTGCCAGCTGGTCGATGGTGGCGTCGCGTTCTTCAGTGCTGTCGGCAACCACGGTGACGTGACCCAGTTTACGCGCCGGACGCGCTTCTTTGCCGTAAGAATGGCGGAACGCATTAGCAATGGTTGCGGCTTGTTCGGCTGGCGTTTCATCGCCAATCACGTTCAGCATCGCCACGGCCGGGTATTTCGGCTCGGCCGCACCCAGTGCCAGGCCGGCAATGGCCAGCATGTGGTTGCGGAACTGGCTGGTGGTCGCGCCTTCAATCGACCAGTGGCCGGAGTTGTGCACGCGTGGTGCTACTTCGTTAGCCACTAAGCCTTCAGCCGTTTCAAACAATTCCAGCGTAATAGTGCCGACGTAATCCAGGCTGTAAGCCAGCTGACGGATATAGCGTTCGGCCAGAGCCACTTTATCGGCGCTGAGGTTGGCGGCCGGGTACAGGGAATAACGCAGAATGCCTTCGTGGTGGACGTTCTCGGTCATCGGGAACACTACGATATTGCCGTTCACATCGCGGCTGGCAATCACGGAGGTTTCGCGCTCGAATTCCACAAAGGCTTCGGCGATTAATTCGCGGTTGCCAATGGCACGCCAGGCCGGGCCGGCGTCGTCGCTGGTGCGCAGCACATACTGACCTTTGCCGTCGTAACCTTCGGTGGTGGTTTTCAGCACAATCGGCAGACCCAGGGTGCTGATGGCGGTTTGCAGATCGTCGAGAGAATTCACCGCACAGAAACGGGTGGTGGCAATGCCGGCATCACGCAGGGCATTTTTTTCCAGCAAACGGTTCTGGAAGGTTTTCAGGGCTTTCAGGCTGGGGTACACCTTGTCGGCGACGTTTTCCAGCCGGGCGACGATATTGGCCGCAATGTTTTCGGTTTCGTAGGACACGCGGTCAACTGAGGCCAGAAAAGCATCCAGCGCTTCATCGCTGTGCGCGCGGGTGTCGTACAGGCTGATCTCCAGTTCCGGCAGGTCGCGGACACTGTCCATCAGCATCTGGCCCAGCTGGCCATTCCCTAAAATACCAATTTTCATGCGGTCAATACTCTTCAGAGGCCTGCCTTACAGGGCAGTGCGCGGATCGGGTTCGGCCAGTACAGATTCGGTCTGAGCGGCGCGGAAAGCGTCGATTTTGGCCAGTAATTCATTGTCGCTGGTGGCCAGAATCTGAGCCGCCAGCAGGCCGGCGTTTTTCGCCCCGGCATCACCAATGGCCAGCGTGCCGACGGCCACGCCACCGGGCATCTGCACGATGGACAGCAGGGAATCCAGACCGCTTAAGGCGCGGGATTTAACCGGTACACCCAGCACCGGCAGCGAGGTTTGCGAGGCACACATACCGGGCAGGTGGGCAGCACCGCCGGCACCGGCGATGATGACTTTAATACCACGGGCCTGCGCGGTTTTGGCGTAGTCAAACAGCAGATCCGGGGTACGGTGGGCAGACACCACTTTCACTTCATAAGCCACGCCCAGCTTGTCGAGCATATCGGCAGCGTGTTGCATGGTGGGCCAGTCGCTCTTCGAGCCCATGATGATTCCAACCGGTACGGTCATTCTGCGTCCTCGTGCGGATTTGGCTGGTGGCAATGCCGCCAGCGGGAAAGCGGCGGATTTTACCACAAGGGTGGGGGAGAGACAGCCCTGGCTGATTTTCAGCCCGCCGGGCTGATACGGCCGCCGCTGCCGTGCTGGTTTAGCCGTCACTGCGTGACGGCTTTTTGCGGCTTGCAGCCGCTGGACAGGCCGCCGTTGGCGGCCTGATGCGGGGCTCCGCCCCTGCGCCCCAATGTAAGGGGATGAATCCCCTTACCAACCCCTCTGGCCCGCGTCCCAGCTGATCCTTGCTGAAAAAATCCGCTAACGCCCACGGATCGTAAGGTACATCCTGTACCACGATCCTTGCCCGGCATCCCGCCGGGCATGGCTACCGTCTTTTTTCATCGTCGGGCTGGCCCGAATGGGCCGGAAAAAACCGCAGCAAATTTAATATTTTCTAGCGGCCTGCGGCCGGAAGAATTTTCTTCTTTTGGCTTTTGGCTTTTGGCTTTTGGCTTTTGGCTTTTGGCTTTTGGCTTTTGGCTTTTGGCTTTTGGCTTTTGGCTTTTGGCTTTTGGTTTTTGGTTTTTGGTTTTTGGTTTTGCGCGCATAGCGCGCTCAATTAAACCCAGCCGGCGTAGCCGCTACTATTTTACGGCCCATTCGTTCCAGCCCGAAGTTTGGCAAAGCCAATAGCATCGTTTGGATGACTCCAAACGAGTGGCCAGGGGCATGGACAATTTTGTTGGAACAAAATTGAACAGCCGAAGGCTGGCCCGCAGGGCGAAAGGCAGGATGCCTGAAGTCTCCCCCTTGGCCGCGTATGCTTAATTGGCTTTGGTAAACGAGGAACCAGCTGGAACGCGGGCCAGAGGGGTTCGCAAGGGGATACCTCCCCTTGCAATACCAGCGGCCGAAGGCCGCAAAAAGCCGTCACGCAGTGACGGCTAAACCAGCTGCCATGCAATGGCAGCCAACCAGCCCAACGGGCTGGCGTACACAATGCAAAGCCAGCGCGCAGCGCGGAAAAAGCAAGCCAGTCTGGCGCTACAGACTGATCTCCCCAGCATTGATGGCGGCTTCCACCTCCGCCGTCAGCGCTTCGTAAGCCGCCTGCTTACCCACCAAAACCAGCACCGGCTCGCTGACTTTATCCAGATGGTAAGCCTCGTTTTTCAGCTCCACCTTGCGGTATTTGAAGGTGCCGGTCACTTCTTCCTGTTCGCGCAGGCGCAAAAACAGCGGAATGGCGTAGGCGGGTAATTTTTCGCGTAAATGGCGGGCCAGGGCACCCCAGTCCGGGCTGGCGCCGGGCTTCAGGGTAATGGCGGCCATGCCGGCGCGGCCATCGGTGTGGGGTATTTCCACGCCGTACACCACCGCGTGTTCGATATCGTCGAACTCCATCAGAATGGATTCCACTTCGGTGGTGGCGACGTTTTCACCTTTCCAGCGGAAGGTGTCCCCGAGGCGGTCGGCAAAGGCGACGTGCTTGAAGCCCTGGTTTAATACCAGATCCCCGGTGTTGAACCAGCAGTCGCCTTTTTTGAACACATTGCGGAATAATTTTTTCTGGCTGGCGTCTTCGTCGGTATAACCATCGAAGGGCTGTTTGTCGTTCACTTCGGTAATCAGCAGGCCGGTGCCGCCTTTTTTAACCGGCACCATAAAGCCTTTTTTATTGCGCAGCGGTTCGTCGTTTTCAATATCGTAGGCGACGATGTTGTACGACAGCGGGCAGATACCGGCGGTTTTATCCAGATTTAAGGCGTTGGTAAATACCAGGTTGCATTCGCTGGCGCCGTAAAATTCGTTGATGTGTTTAATACCAAAACGCTGTTTGAATTCCATCCAGATATCTGGCCGTAAGCCGTTGCCGATCATTACGCGGATTTTATGCTGGCGGTCGTTGTCGCTGGCCGGGGTATTCAGTAAATAACGGCACAGTTCACCGATGTAGCAAAAAGCGGTGGCGCCGTGGTCACGGATTTCATCCCAGAATTTCGACACACTGAATTTACGCGAAATGGCAATGCAGGCGCCGGCGCCCAGCACCGCGGCCATGGAAACCGTTAAGGCGTTGTTATGGTACAGCGGCAGGCTGACGTACAGCACATCGTCTTTGCGCAGTTTCATGGACGCCAGGCCCATACCGGCCATGGATTTAAACCAGCGGTAATGGGTCATTACTGAGGCTTTTGGCATGCCGGTGGTGCCGGAGGTAAAAATATAATAACAGGGCTGGTGCATCTGCACGGCCGCGGTGGTGCCGGGGTTGCTGTCGGGTTGTGGCGCGCAGGCAGCGTGCAGATCCTGATAATGCGCCGGACAGTCGCGCTGGCCGGTGTCTTTCACATAATAGAGTTGCGCTTTTAATGCGCGCGGCAGAGCGTGTTCGACGGTGGCCAGGTTATTCAGCATTTCTTCACCGATCAGCAACGCTTTCGGCTGAATCAGGTTGATGCTGTGTTCCAGCACTTCACCGCGCTGCGAGGTATTGATCATACCGGCAATGGCGCCCAGTTTTACAATGGCCATTACGGAAATCAGGCTTTCCGGGCGGTTTTCCAGCATTACCCCAACACTATCTCCGGCACCGATGCCCTGGCTGATTAATAAATGGGCAATGCGGTTGGCGGCTTCGTTCAGCTGCTGATACGACCAGGTAATATTCTGGTAGCGGATGGCAATATGGTCGGGCTGACTGGCGGCGTGTTTTTCCAGTAATAAACCAATGGATTTTTTCTTTTCCGGTTTGGTGGTCACCAGTGCCGCCACGCCTTTTAAGGTTACGCCCAGTTCGGGCAGGCCCTGTACGACACTGCCGAGAATATTCACCAGGCTGACATGACGGGGTTGTAACGGTGCCGGAGAGGTGGTGGTCATAAGCAATTTACCTTAATTTTTTATTGTTGGTTTCAGCGTAATTCAGCCGAGCTTTTACCCAGTAAACGGCGGGCAATAATCAGCTGCTGAATTTGTTGGGTGCCTTCAAAGATATCCAGAATTTTTGAGTCGCGTGCCCATTTTTCCAGTAATTCGTCTTCACTGTAGCCCAGCGCCCCCAGCAGCTCGACACAGCCCAGGGTAATGGCGTTGGCCGTGCGGCCGGCTTTGGCTTTGGCCATGGAGGCTTCTTTGGAGTTGGGCATGCCGTTGTCGGCCATCCAGGCGGCTTTTAAGGTCAGCAGGCGGGCGGCTTCCCAGTCGGCCTCAAAGCGGTACAGCTGGGCTTCCAGATGGCTGGTATTTTTCAGGTCATGACGGTACTGCGGTTGCAGGCCGTATTCCTTCAGAATGGCCCAGCTGCGGTCGAGGGCGGCTTTGGCGACGCCCACCGCCATGGCAGCGACCACCGGGCGGGTGTTGTCGAAGGTTTGCATTACGCCGGCGAACCCCTGTTCGGGGTTAATGTCGGGGCTGCCGAGCAGGTTGGTGGCAGGGACGCGGCAATCGGTAAAGGTAATGGCAGCGGTGTCGGAGGCTTTGATACCGAGTTTCTTTTCCAGCCGCACCACGTCCATGCCGGGGGTGCCTTTTTCCACCACAAAGGATTTGATGGCGGCGCGGCCGATACTGCGGTCGAGGCTGGCCCAGACCACCACTGCCTCGGCGCGCTCACCGGAGGTGACGTAAATTTTTTCGCCGTTCAGAACGTAATGGTCGCCGTCTTTAACGGCGGTGGTGCGGATGGCGGCGGAATCGGAACCGCAGCCCGGTTCAGTAATGGCCATGGCCGCCCATTTTTTACCAAAACGGGCGAATTGTTCGGCATCGGCCACGGCGGCAATGGCGGCGTTGCCCAGACCCTGACGGGGCAGGGTAAGGGATAAACCGACATCGCCCCAGCACAGTTCCTGCAGCCCCAGCACGGTCGACATATTGGTGCTGTTGACGATGCCATCGGCGTGCTTTTTATCCTGTTTTAATTTACCGGCGCCGGCGCCTTCTCCCATGGTGCCGTCGTTCATGCCATCCATTATGGCGGCCAGTATATCCAGCTCGACCGGGTAGGCGTGTTCGTTACGGTCGTATTTACGCGAAATAGGGCGGAATACGTTGTTGGCCACCTGCCGCGCCTGCTGCACCAGCGGGCGGAATTTTTTCGGAACTTCCAGATTCAGCATGAGTGTTCTCCTTACAGGTGCAAACCACTGTTGATGCAACCCAGCACGCGCAAATCGCGGTACCAGCGTTCGGCCGGATGTTCTTTGGTGAAACCGTGGCCACCCAGTAACTGCACGGCGTTGGTGCCGATTTCCATGGCTTTGTCGGCGCACAGAATATGCGCCAGATACGCTTCGCGGTGGAACGCTTTGCCCTGTTCGGCCAGTGCCGCCGCGCGCCAGGTGAGCAGGCGCATGGATTCCAGTTCGATGGCCATATTGGCCAGCATAAAGGCCACTGACTGCCGGTGGCTGATGGGTTCGCCAAAGGCTTCGCGTTCATTGCAGTAGGGAATCAGGTAATCCAGCGCGGCCTGGCAGGTGCCGGTGGCCAGCGCACACCAGTGCAGCTGACCCAGATCGAGAAAATCACGGTAGTGAAAATCGCTGTGCTCGCCGCCGAGCAGGGCGTTGTGGTCAAGTTTGACGTTGTCCAGAGTCAGGGTGCCGGTTGCTGCTGCACGCAGGCCCATGGCCGGTTGCGCTGCAAAGCTCAGGCCGGCGGTGTCGGCCGGTACAATAAACAGCCGTGGCTTGCCGTGGTAATGCGCCGCCACCAGATACAGCTGCGCCTTGCCGCCCAGCGGCACCAGGGTTTTTTCACCGTTCAGGGTAAAGCCTTTGCGCTGACTGGTAGCACTGCAGCGGAGTTTGTCGGCACTGAACAGCGGGTGTTGTTCCTGCACCGCAATGGCGGCCTGCACCGGTTGTTCGCCCAGCCATAACGGCAGCCAGCGTTGCTGCTGTTGCTGGGTGCCCCAGCGTACCAGCGCATTGGCCACCGCCACCGGGGCGAGGGTGGCAAACGCCAGGGATAAATCGCCCCAGGCCAGTTCTTCGGCAATGATGGCGCTGGTGGTCGGACTGTAACCACTGGCGGCACCGCCCATGGATTCGGGCACGGCAAACAGATTCAGCCCCAGTGCCATGGCGTCCTGCAGATAAGTGTCGGGCAGGGCACAGGCTTCGTTGGCGTCGTGAGCCAGCCCGCGCACGATATCGCTGGCGTAGGCGCGCACGCTGTCTTTAATCATCTGCTGTTCGTCGGTAAGGCTTAAATCAAACAGCTGTTTTTCGCGGCTGTTGGGCAGCCGTTCGCCGGGGGTGGGATCGGGTTGCTGGCGCTTTTGCAGCAATTTACCGGCGAAGCGGAAACCGGCGCGGGTGGATAAATAGGCGATGCGCTCAACCGGTTTGCGCAGACCGTATTTTTCTGCCCAGCGGCTGCCGGCGAAGCGGCTGGCCAGCCGTAAGCCGACGCCCTGAATGTCCTGTGCCATCAATACTGCCTCAGTCATTATTCTTATGCGCCGAGGTTGTCGGATTCAGAACTCAATAGCATTGGCAGCAGTGGCCAAGGCCGGTGGGCGGTTCGGTCAGTCGGCTACGCGCAGGCATTGCTGCAGACTGTGCCGGCAAGCCTGTAACACCGCCCGGCCAATGTGTTCACCGGCGCGGGTATGTTTGCCGCAGAACGCCAGCGCCGGAGTGTCAGCGCTGGCCGGTGGGCAGATCACGGCGTGGCTGTCGGTGCCGGTGCCGCTGGCGGGCAGGCCGGATACCGGGCTGAGTAAATTCAGATCACGGATGGCGGTGACCTTGGCTTCGGTCAGCTGAATTAAGGCTTCGGTCATGGCCGCCGGGGTTAACGGCTGGTGCAGCAGCAGCCAGATATTAATAGTACCCGCCCGCGGCGGTGCATCGGCCCGGTCGCCGGGGCGGCGCAGATTGGCCAGCCCGGCGGTAACCCAACATTCGGCGGTAAAATGCGTATCACCGCTGCGGGCATAACCCAGTGATTGCATGGAGGCGGCGGTCATCATACCGCAGCAGGGTGCGCTTAAATGCAGTTGCTGTGCCTGTTGCTGCAGCGTTTGGGCGGCCGGTGGCCAGGGTGGCGGGGCATTGGCATCGACGCGCAGATTCAGCAAACTGCGCGCGCTACTGAAACCGCCATTGAGTACGGCCGAGCTGAGAATTGGCCAGCGTTCAGGCAGATGCAGGACGATGTAATCAGGCTGATGCAAAAACTCTATGGCGTGGCAGTTGGGCGCCGGACGGTCTGTCGTTATCATAGGGGCTGTTTACCACGTCCCGTTACAGGAAACACCATGCTGACGTTATTGTCGCCGGCGAAAACGCTGGATTTTGACACGCCACCGGTTATCACAACAGCCACCCAGCCCGGATTTACCGATGATTCGGCGGCGCTGGTGGATATTCTGAAAGGCTACTCCCCGGATCAGCTGGGTGCGTTAATGAAACTCAGCCCGGCGCTGGCGCAACTGAATGTGCAGCGTTTTCACGACTGGCGTCTGCCGTTTACGGCGGAGAATGCCAAACAGGCCATTCTGGCCTTCAAGGGCGATGTGTATACCGGTCTGGATGCTGATACCTTAACCGCGCAGCAACTGGCATTTGCTCAGCAGCATGTGCGCATTTTAAGCGGTTTGTATGGGGTGCTGCGGCCGCTGGATTTAATGCAACCGTACCGGCTGGAAATGGGCACCAAACTGGCGAACCCGCAGGGGAAAGATTTATACGCCTTCTGGGGCGATAAAATCACCGCGGCGCTGAATGCCGAACTGGCGCAGCAGCAGGCTGACGTGGTGGTGAACCTGGCGTCGAACGAGTATTTTGGTGCGGTCAAACCAAAACAGCTGCAGGCGCGGCTGATTACCCCGGTGTTTAAAGATGAAAAAAATGGCCAGTACAAAATCATCAGTTTTTACGCCAAAAAAGCCCGTGGCCTGATGACCCGCTGGATCATTGAACAGCAGCTGGATTCACCGGTCTTATTGGCCGATTTTAACGTTGCCGGTTATCGCTTCAGTGAAGAAGATTCCCGTGGCGACACCCTGGTATTTAAACGAGCAGAGAAGGATATCCCTCATGCGTAAACTGATGTTGGTTGTAGCGGGTCTGGTTACCTTGTTATTAAGTGGTTGTGTGCTGGCGCCGCAAACCATTTCCCTGGCCGAACAGGCTGATATTCAGGGCATGACCTCACCGGGCCGTGAGGCGCTGGTGCGGGTGGTGGACGAACGCCAGGTTGGTTTTGATGTGCTGGGCCACCGCGGCGGCCGCGCACCGGAAAACTCGCCGTTACTGGCCGATAAACCCCTGACCCAGGCGTTAACCGCGCGCTTACAAAACAGCCTGGCGGCGTTGGGTTTTGGTGCGGCCAATGACCCGCAACCGCTGCGCGTACAGCTGACCGTGGAAGAGTTTCTGTACCAGTGCAACGAAGGCATTATCGTGAATGAATGCAGTATCTCGATGCGCTTTCAGGTAACCGTTATAGACGGTGAGAAAACCTTTACCAAGCCCTATGGCATTAATGAAATGCGGTCGCTGGCGACCTCGCCGGTGAAGGAATACAGCCAGCAGTGGGTGAATGATGCGCTCGGACGGCTGTGGTCTTATATGTTCAATGACGCTGAGCTGAAGCGTTCTTTAGGGGTTATTTAACCGGCAGCCTGCCGGGCTGGGTTTTCAGCCTTGCCGGCTGTCAGCCCTGTCGGGCTGGTTTAGCCGTCACTGCGTGACGGCTTTTTGCGGGCTGCGCCCGCTGGACAGGCTGCCATTGCATGGCAGCTTATGCGGGGCTCCGCCCCTGCGCCCCAGTGCAAGGGGAGGTATCCCCTTGCCAACCCCTCTGGCCCGCGTCCCAGCTGATCCTCGTTTACCAAAGCCAATTGAGCATACGCGGCCAAGGGGCATCCATGCCCCTGGCCACTCGTTTGGAGTCATCCAAACGATGCTATTGGCTTTGCCAAACTTCGGGCTGGAACGAATGGGCCGAAAAAACAGTAGCGGCTACGCCGGCTGGGTTTAATTGAGCGCGCTACGCGCGCACAGCCCAAAAGAAAAAAGAAAAATTCTTCCGGCCGAAGGCCGCAGAAAACTATTCGGGTTGCTGCGGTTTTTCCCGGCCCAATCGGGCCAGCCCGCCGCTGAAAAAAGCCGGTAGCCATGCCCGGCGGGATGCCGGGCAAGGATCGTGGTACAGGATGTACCTTACGATCCGTGGGCGTTAGCGGATTTTTTCAGCAAGGATCAGCTGGAACGCGGGCCAGAGGGGTTGGTAAGGGGATTCCTCCCCTTACATTGGGGCGCGGGGGCGGAGCCCCGCAATAGGCCAGTCGCGGCAGCGGCGGCCGTATCAGCCCATCGGGCTGACAGCCTGCAAGGCTGAAAACAGCCAGCGCGCAGCGCTGGTGTCACGGGCATGGCCCGTTCCCACAGAAGCCAACCAGCCCGGCAGGGCTGGCATACCGCATAACCAGCGCTCAGGCGCTGAGTTTCTCCAGCGCTTGAATAAAGCGCTCCTGCTGCTGTAAGTCAGCATTGACCTGCAGCCACCGCTGCAGCAATTGCTGCATTTCCTGCCGGGCATCTAACCCCTTGCCGAGGCCGTCGGCCAGCCGCTGTACCTGCAGTTCCATGCGGCGCGCTTTGGCGCTGTCGGGGCTGGGCTGGTCGGCCAGAATTTCCATCAGAATGCACAGGTCAGCAGCGGAAGCGCTGTTGTCCGGCTGCTGCGCGCGGGCTTGTTCAAACCATTCAGCCGCAATGCCCTCCGGCAGCGGCAGGGCGCAGGCTTGCTGCCATTGGGCGTCGTCACCGCGCAGGTGTTGCAGGCGGGCAAACAGGCCGGCGCGGCGTTGTTGTTGTTCTTGTTGCTGCTGCGCCTGCTGTTGTTGCTGGCGTTGTTGCTCGCTGTCCTGCAGTTGGCGTAGTAAGCGCTGCTGGGCGGATTTCGGCAGGTTCAGTTCCTGCAGCTGGCGGCGGGCGTCGTTGATGGCGTGGCGGGCGGCGTTGGCATCGTCCGGCAGTTCGTTCAGTACCGCAGCGACCTGTTGTTCGGCCTGGGCCACCACTTCGTTCAGTTCGGCTTTACGCGCTTCGCGCTGTTCGTCCATGCGGGCGAACACGGCGTCGCACTGTTTGCGGAATTGCTGCCACAGTTTCTGGTCGGGCTGGCGCGGTGTAACGCCCACGGCTTTCCATTGCGCCTGCAGTTGTTTGACCTGATCGGCGGCGCCGCGCAGGTCATCGCTGCTGGCCAGCTGTTCTGCTTGTTGCAGCAATGCCTGTTTGGCGGCCAGATTGCGGTCGTATTCCTGTTTCAGATGGCCGTAAATGCGGTCGCAGACGGCGTTGAAATTATCCTGGGTCGATTTGTGCAGATGACGTTCCACCGGGCCGTAAGTGCGGAACGCATCGCGGGCGGTATCCAGGGTTTTCTGCACGGTTTTCCAGTCGGCACTGGCCCAGTCCAGGGCTTGTTCGTAATGGTCCAGCTCCTGAATTAACTGCTGACGCAGCTGCACAAAGCGCTGTCGTTGTTCGGCCTGTTCGGTAAACCAGGCCCGGCAGGGTTCAAAGGCCTGATCGCCGGCCTGCTGAAAGCGTTCCCACAGGTCGTGGTCGGCCGCCAGTCCGGACAGGGCTTTCCATTCTTCCTGCAGGGCATGAATTTTATCGGCCAGCAGGGCCGGTGCCAGGTCGGCGCCGATTAAGGCTTCCATGGCTGCCAGCAGGCTTTCTTTTTTCGGGCGGGTGGCAAAGCCGGCCCAGTCGCGCATTTCCTGCAGGCGGGTATTCAGTGCCCGTAAACGACGCTGCAGCGGCGCAGCGCTTTGGTTATCTAGCTGTTTCAGCTGTCGCTGAATCTGTTGATTCAGTTTGCCGGCGTCTTTCACCTGGCCATTGTTCAGCGCCTGTTCCAGAGCCGTTAACTGCTCGGTGACCTGCTGCTGACGGGATTTCTGTTGCGCCTGCTGCTGATGCTCCTGCCCGCGTAATTCGTGCATACGCTGCAGCAGTTGCTGATACCAGCCGGGCTGAGCCACGCCGGCCGGCCAGCTCATGTTTTGTAACCACTGGCTGCCTTGTTGCAGTTGTTGCGCCAGACTGGCGGCATCGCTGTGGCTTTGGCTTAACCAGGAGCTTAAGTCCGCCGCCACGCTCTGATATTGCTGCAGGCTGTTAACAATGCTGCGCAGTTGCTGCAGTTGTTGTTCTACCTGCCGCCCGGTTTGCAGCTCTGGCTTGTGCTGACGCAGGCTGTTGTCCCACTGTTCCTGCAACGACGGCAGTTGGGTTTTTAAGGTTTCAGTATCGGTCTGAGCGGCATCCTGCAGCAGCTGGCTGAGTTGCTGCTGAATCTGCTGTTGTTGCTGAGCGGCGGCTTCGCGGGCGGCGGCTTCGGCCTGCCGGCGGGCTTCTTCGTCGGCGTGCTGTTGCAACAGCGCACTGGCGCTGGCCAGTTCGGCCTGCATCGCGCTGACGGTGGCGGCATCGGCGTCGGCCTGCAGCTCGGGCCATTCTTTCTGCAGCAGTTGCAGCTTGCCGTTAAATTCCGGGTGGTAGCCAATTTTGTTCAGGTAACGGGCCTGAGCCAGTAACTGTTCGATTCGTTGCTGGCGCGCTTGCTGTTCCTGCTCGCCGGCGCGCAGGGCGGCCAGGCGTTCTTTGCATAAGCGGAACACGGCTTTGTCTTTGCTTTTGGCATGCTGCTGCAGTTGTTGCAGTAAGTCGCGGTCGTGAATGCCTTCGGCTGCCGCCAGCCGCACCTGCGCCACACTGTGCTGCATGGCCAGGGGCAGGCGCTGTTGTGCAGTGCTCAGACGGGCCAGCCCCTGCAGGGCAACGCTGGCATCGGTAACGGTAAGAAGCCAGTCGGGCAGCTGGGCGGCCGGAATGCTGTCGGGGTTTGCCGGTACGGCGGCCGGAGCCGGGGTTTTGTCCTGGCGCGGTTCGTTTTTAGGTTGTTTTGCCCGGAAAATCTTACTGAAAAATGCCATGGTATCCGTCCAGCGATGGGAGAAAAAACGCGCCCCATTGTACCCACCAGCCCCGAATAAGGAAGGGGCAGGCCAATGATGGCGCAGGGCAGACGAATCCGCCGGGCTTATGGTAAAGTCTGGCGCAATTCTGTCGCGCAACGGTGGGCGGCGGGACACAACAATAAAAAATACTCACCATCGCGGGGATCCGTATGAACATTTTCCGACTCGGGCTGTTGTTCAGCTTTATCTGGCTTACTGGTTGTGCCTCCATGGGCATCGGTTCACGGTCTATGGACGAACTGACGCAGCATTACACCAATCAGCAGTCACGTTTTGTGAATATTGATGGCCTCAATATCCATTACCGGGATGAAGGGCAGGGCCCGGTGCTGGTGTTGCTGCATGGTGTGGCGTCGTCGCTGCACACCTGGGATGGCTGGGTAGAACAGCTGCAGCCGCACTACCGTATTATCCGTCTCGATTTACCCGGCCATGGGTTAACCGGGCCGGATCTGGCGCGTAAGCGTTACGACATTGGTTATATGGTGAAGACGCTGGATACCTTTTTAAGCCGGCTGAATATTGAAAAAGCCCATCTGGCCGGTAATTCGCTGGGCGGCTATA
This sequence comes from Venatoribacter cucullus, assembly GCF_016132445.1. Lineage (NCBI taxonomy): Bacteria > Pseudomonadati > Pseudomonadota > Gammaproteobacteria > Oceanospirillales > Oceanospirillaceae > Venatoribacter > Venatoribacter cucullus. The sequence goes on from NZ_CP046056.1 coordinate 1,130,393, forward strand.
TCAGCTGGAAGTATGCGGTGCAGCATCCGCAACGGGTTGACAAGCTGATTCTGGTCGATGCCGCCGGTTATCCGCAGGATATGCCCTTTATTATGAATCTGGCGTCCTTACCGGTAATTGGTGAAATGAGCCAGCTGATGATGCCGCGCTTTATGGTCGGTAATAATATTAAAGCGGCCTATGGCGACAGCGATAAAGTGAGCAGCCAGCTGGTGCGCCGTTACCACGATCTGACCTTGCGCCAAGGCAACCGTAAGGCACTGGTGCAGGTATTCCGCACCATGAAAGAACAAAGCCGCAACCCGCAGCTGGGGGATGAGGTAAAACAGGTGAAAGCCCCGACCCTGCTGATGTGGGGCGAAGAAGACAACTGGGTACCGCTGGATGTACTGGCACAGTTCCGCCGCGATTTACCGGTGGCCAGTGTGGTGACGTACGAAGGGGTTGGTCATTTGCCGATGGAAGAGCTGCCGGTACAGAGCGCCCGCGATGCGCATATTTTTCTGCAGACCGGGCAGTTTTTTTCCATGCCGGTGAGTATGGGTAATTAATAAAGCCTCTGCATGGGCGGGGGCCTGAGGAACAGCGTTTGAACAGTATTGTCTGGTACGACTACGAAACCTTTGGTGCTCAACCCGCCTGGGATCGCCCGGCGCAGTTTGCGGCGATCCGCACCGATGAACAGCTGAACGAAATTGCAGAACCGGTCGAAATTTTCTGCCGTCAGGCGGACGATTATTTGCCGCATCCGCAGGCGGTGCTGATTACCGGCATCGTGCCGCAGGATTGCCAGAGCAAGGGCGTGAACGAACACGAATTTATGCGTCGCATTAATGAGGTGTTCAGCGTGCCTGGTACCTGCAGCGCCGGCTATAACAGCATCCGCTTCGATGATGAATTTACCCGCTACGGCCTGTACCGCAATTTCTTTGACCCTTATGCGCGCGAGTGGCAGGGCGGTAATTCGCGCTGGGATCTGCTCGACGTGGCCCGCTGCGCCTATGCGCTGCGCCCGGACGGTATTGAATGGCCGCGCAATGAGCAGGGCCGTATCAGCTTTAAGCTGGAATTATTAACCGCCGCCAATGGCCTTGACCACGGCAAGGCCCACGACGCGGTGTCCGACGTGCGGGCCACCATTGCCCTGGCGCGGCTGCTGCGCGACCGCCAACCCAAACTGTTTCAGTATTTATATGGCCTGCGCCGTAAAGAGGCCGTAGCGGACCTGATTGATGTGAATAACCACAAACCGCTGGTGCATATTTCCGGTATGTACCCGGTGGAGCAGGGCTGCATGACCGTAGTGGTGCCGCTGTGCTGGCACCCCAGTAATAAAAATTCGGTGATTGTGTGGGATTTGCAGCACGACCCGGCTCAGCTGGTGGGGTTAAGCGCCGAGCAGATTCAGCAACGGTTGTTTGTGAAAAATGCCGATCTGGCCGAAGGCCAGAGCCGCTTACCGTTGAAAGAAATTCATATTAATAAATCACCGGTACTGGCACCGGCCAAAACCTTAACGCCGGAGCAGGCTGAACGCTGGGCCATCAGCGGTGATGTGTTACGCCAGCATTTAGCCAGCCTGAAAAACGGCCCGGATTTAACCGCTGTGTTGCAGCAGGTATTTTCCGGCCGGGAGTTTGCCCCGGCCACCGATGTCGACGTGCAGCTGTACGATGGGTTTTTCCCGCCCGCCGATAAACAGGCCATGCAGTCCGTGCATCAGCTGTCGCCCTGGGATCTGGCCGACTGGCCGGCGCCGTTTAAGGATAAGCGGGGAGAGGAAATGCTGTTCCGTTTCCGCGCCCGCAATTACCCCGATACCCTCAACGAAACCGAGCGTGAACGTTGGGAGCAACACCGGGTTGCCCGGCTACTGCATAATAACCCCGACTCGCCGCTGCTGAACTTTGAACGCTTTGCTCAGGAGTTGCAGCTGGCCGCCCAACAGGTAATGGATGACCCGGTTAAACTGCAGTGGGTGCAGGATTTACAGCTGTACGCAGAATCTATTTATCCCTTTGAGGCCTTTTAAGGCCTCGTCTAAGACATCTTTCCTACGACCTTAGTGGTGTTTTAAGACTAAGGTGTAGGGCGCTTTGCTCGCTTCATTCCTTGCTCTTCTTTACTGTGCGCAGCTTCTGAAATAACCCACAACAGGAAGCATATTCATGGCTATTGAACGTGAATACGGTGCCGAACAGCCTTACTGGCCGGCTGGTCCCTTCAAGATCCGTTTGCCCTTTATCCACTACCGCTGGGAATGGCCGGAAGCCATGCAGGCGATGGTTATGTTCGTGGTCAGCCTGGCCATGATTCCGCTGCTGGAAAAATATCTGGGTATGCCTTACGAAGCCGCACTGGCCTTTACCTTTATTGCCGGTATCGGTTACCTGTTGCCGGCGTTGCTGGGTGTACCGCTGGTGCCGGGCTGGATTACGCCAGCAATTCCGGTCGTGATACTGTTCCTCAGTGCCTTTGAACCGGGTCCTGAAGCCATTAAAGCCATGTTTGCTCTGCAAATTCTGGTTACCCTGATCTTCCTGATTCTCGGCCTGACTGGCTGGGGTGCCAAGCTGGTTAAGGTAATTCCGAACTCACTGAAGGCCGGTATTATTATCGGTGCCGGTATCGCTGCCATGATGGGCGAGCTGAAAGCCGGTGGTCGTGTGGATAACACCCCGATCTCATTGATCGTCGGCTCCGTATTATCTGCCTACATTCTGTTCTCCATGTCGTTTAAAAACATTCTGGAGCAGTCTGCTATCGCCCGTAAAATCGCCAACTTCGGTATGGTTCCGGGCATGATTCTGGCCATGATCGTGGGTTGGAGCGTGGGTGAATACCCGCTGCCGGATATCCAGTGGGGCATTACTCAGCCGGATTTCGGCCTGATGGCTCAATACCTGGTATTTAACCTGGGTTTCCCGGGCTGGGATGTATTCCTGCTGGCGATTCCGACCGCCCTGATCGCTTATGTTATAGCCTTTGGTGACATCATTGTGGGCTTCACCCTGTGTGAGCGTGTTGACCAGGTGCGTAAAGACGAAGTGATTGAAACCAACGTTAACCGCGTACACACAGTGACTGCGATCCGTAACGCCATCCATGCTTTCTTTGCGCCGTGGCCGGGTCTGGCGGGTCCGCTGTGGACAGCGGCACACGCGACGGTGGCTGAGCGTTATGCCATGGGCCGTAAAGCCATGGATTCCATCTACAGCGGCGGCGGTACTTTCTGGATTATGGGTATGATTGCGGTCTTTATTCTGCCGCTGGTCAGCATCTTCAAACCGGTACTGCCGATTGCCCTGTCACTGACTCTGATCCTGACGGCTTACATCTGTATTATGGTGGGCATGGAGCAGCTGAAAAACCCGGCTGAGCGTGGAGTAGCTGGTATTGTGGCAGTAACCCTGGCGATGCCGGATCCGAAATCCACTGTTTATGCCGTTATTATCGGTGTGGCACTGTACTTCCTGATCGAACGTCCGCGCCTGATGGGCAAACACAAAACCGAAGATGAGTTTATGTTTGCTGATCCGCAGGAATCGGAAGAAGAAAAAGCGGCTTCTAAATAAGTCGTGATGATAAAAAAACCGGGCAATGCCCGGTTTTTTTATGGCCGTTAAGGCGGTTATGACCAGAACAACAGGCCACCGCCCAGCAACAGTGCCAATAGCATGGCCCCGCCAACCTTAATACCCAGCGCCGCTTTACCAATGCTGAACGCCAGCAGGGTTTTGAACAGATTATTCATATTGGCGGCAATAAAAATGCCCACCACAATGGCTTCGGTATTGAAGGCATCGGTCAGTGACAGACGCGCCAGCGACAGGGTAATGGCATCAATATCGGTCACGCCCGATACCGCCGCCAATAAATACATACCCTGATCGCCCATGCCTTCGCGCAGCCATTCGGCCAGCAGCAGAATCATCACCACCAGTGCGCCTAAAATCATGGCCGAACGTAATTCCAGCGGGTTGCTGGCCAGCGCCGGATGCTCTACCGCCACGCCGCGGTAACGGTACAGCATTAAGGCGGCGGGCAGATACAAGGCCAGCATCATCACCAGCATCGGCCAGAGTAATAACGACAGCAGCGCCGGATTAATTAAATAGCCATACAGCAAGACCCGCGGAAACATGGTGCCACAGGCCAGTAAAATACCGGCGGCCAGCAGAGAAGAACTTTGCGGAACGCTGCGCGCCAGGCGGGAAAAGTGCAGGGTGGTGGCGGTGGATGAACTTAAACCGCCAAAAAAACCGGTAAATAACAGCCCTTTTTCCGGCCCGGCAATGCGCACCGAAAAATAGCCAATAAAGGACACCGAGGCGATTAACACCACCATCCACCAGATTTCATACAGGTTAATCACTTCCCCCGGGCCAATGCCCTGACGGGGCAGCAGCGGCAGCATTACTACTGAAATCAGCAGTAACTTCAGTGCCGCGTCCAGTTCGTGTTCCTGCAGTTTGCGCAGGGCGTTATGAATTTCCTGCTTGTTATCCAGAATCATGGTGGTCACCACCGCCGCCATTGCTGCGGTAACGGTTTCACCGGCCATCGCCAGCGCACCAAAGCAAAAGGTGAGCAGCAGGCCGACCATGCCGGTAATGCTGAAATTCTGCGTGCTGACCGCCTGCGCCCGGTAACCGGCAATGGCCATAGCCGCCACAATCAACAGAAATACCGGCAACAGCCAGATGGTTAACTGCATGGCCAGCAGGGTGGCAATACCACCGGTTAAGCCGGTTAACGCGTGGGTGCGGATGCCGGCCACCCGCGTTCCCGGCAGCTGTTCACGCACCACCCAGCCGCGCTGCAGCCCTACCAGCGCACCCAGTAACAAGGCCACCAGTAACTGCATCGCGGTTTCGGTATGGCCGCTCATTAAAACAGTCAGTTCGGTTTCGGGCATGGGCCTTCCTTATTGGTAATTCCGGGTAACCAACCCATAATCCGGCAAGCATTGGCAAAATGCCAGACTCTTGGTTTAGCGGGGAAATGTTATGAATAAAGTCATGATGGTGGTGCTGGCCATGCTGCTGGGCGGTTGCCTGGGCATGCCCAAAACCGAGCAGCCGGTGAACAACTTTGAACTCGGCAGGTACCTGGGCACCTGGTACGAAATAGCCCGCCTCGACCATTCCTTTGAACGTGGCTTAACCCGTATTCAGGCGGAATACAGCCTGCGCGACGATGGCGGCGTGCGCGTACTCCGCAAGTTGCTCCGGAAGTGCTGGACGCCTTTAAACAAGCCGCCCGCGAGCGCGGGTTTGATACCGAACAGCTGATTTACGTGGCGCATGAGTGATGTTCAACAGGAACCAGAAGGCGTAATAGAGCGATGAACGCCACATTCCCGCTGTTGTTATTAGCCGCGTCGCTGCTGCTGGGGTTTATGGCCGTGGTGCTTGGCTCGTCAGGCTTACTGATACTGGCTGCGTTGTTGTTCGGTGCTACCTGGCTGGCGTTGCTGCTGGGGTTCTGGAATGGGTTTTCTGGTTTGGTGCAAGCGGTTCGCCGCTGGGAAGACGATCAACAACCCTGATAACCCGGTCCCAGCCGCAGCAGGGGATTTTCACCATTAAAATCGGTCAGCAGCCAGATTTGTTCAAAATGATGCGGTGGTAAGACCAGGTGCCGTACGATGGGCAGAAAATCGTCATGTTGCCACAGCGGGCTGGCGTTGCGGATAACCAGCCATACCCGGTTGCTGTGGTAACGTTTGCGTGCCTTGCTGGTTAATATTCTCTGCAACGCGGTATGCAGTTTTCGACCGCTTTCCATACTGGCCAGGTCAGCCAAATAAGCCCAAAAATGCTCTTCGCCCTGATACTGGTCGGCCGCCGCAGGGGGCGGGTTGTCGCCGGCGGCAATGCGGGCTTCCTGCTCGCTGGCGTATAAATGAGCAATTTCCAGATCCAGTTCTTCACCGTTCAGAAAGCAGGAAATATCCGGCTTGGCCGGTTGGTTGTGCCAGATATGGCGCATGGGCTGATGAAATTGTTTTTCATAAGCGCGCATAAAAAACTTGGCGGCTTCGCGTTCCAGCCGCCGTTTTTCGCTCTCAGAATGACTGAGCGGTTTGCCCTGTTCATCGTGATGAATATCCGAGGTCATTGTGTTCAGCCCTGCAGCGACCGCAGGCCGTGCTGGATTTCCCGCACGTCCTGACCGCTGGGGTGCTGATACACGCGCAAGCCAAACTCCGGAATAATCGACAGTAAATGGTCGAAAATATCGGCCTGAATGCCTTCATAGGCTACCCAGGCCGTGGTGTTGGTAAAGCAGTATATTTCCAGAGGCAAACCATCGGCGGTTGGGGCCAGCTGACGTACCATCAAGGTCATGTTCTGATGGATACCGGCGTGGTTACGCAGGTAATGGTTCACATAGGCGCGGAAGGTGCCCAGGTTGGTAATGCGGCGGGTGTTCACCGGCTCTTTGCCCTGTTCCTGCAGCTGGGCATTCCACTCGTCTATTTCCTGCTGTTTTTCCTGCAGGTAGTCTTTTAATAAACGGAAGCGGCGCAAATGCTGTTTTTCGTCAGCGCTCAGAAAATGCACACTTTGCTGATCAATCATCAGGCTGCGCTTAATCCGCCGGCCGCCGGACTCCTGCATACCGCGCCAGTTTTTGAACGAATCGGTAATAAAGCGCTTGGTCGGAATGCTGGTAATGGTGTTATCCCAGTTGCGTACTTTGACCGTGTGCAGGGCAATATCGATAACATCGCCGTCGGCATTCAGTTGCGGCACTTCGATCCAGTCGCCCACCCGTACAATATCGTTGGAGGAAATTTGCACACTGGCAACCAGCGACAGCAGTGTGTCCTGAAAAATTAACATCAGCACCGCCGCCATGGCACCCAAACCAGACAACAGAATCAGCGGCGAACGGTCGATTAACAACGCAATCATCATGATGGTGGCGATGGCAAACACCACGATTTTCACCACCTGCAGATAGCCTTTAATGGGCTTATGCTGGGCATCGGGCCGGCGCTCGTACAGGGTATTCAGCAGGGTTAAAACATGGCTGATGGCCAGCGCCACGGTTAATACGGTAAAGGCCCGGGCGACGTTACTGACCACGGTGGTCAGAGCTTCCGGCAAGCCGGGGACAAACAGAATGCCTTCCGAAATAATCAGCGCCGGCACCACATTGGCGAGGCGGGCGATAAACTTCAGATTGCCGTCCTGTTCCAGCTGCCGCACCGGCGTCGAACGCAGAGCACGGAAAATAGCGCGCAGCAGAATGCGATTAACAATCCAGTTACCCAGCCAGGCCAGTACCAATAACCCACTCAGGGCTGCCAGGCTGTATAAAAACGGGTTGGCTGATAGTTGTTCGATAAAATCATTAAGTCCGGCAGGCATAAAAACTCCGTTACAGCGGGGGAATACGGCAACGCTAAGCCACCGCCGGCGCTGCGTCAAATGCGGCAGCGGCTTTATGGCCGATTTTCGTTAGAATGCACTTTTTCAGCGGGAGCAGCAGCGTGGCAGAACTGGCAGTGGAGTGGTTGGTGGTGTTGGCGTTGGTGGCCATGCTGGCCGGATTTATTGATGCCATTGCCGGCGGTGGCGGGCTGCTGACCATTCCGGCTTTGCTGCTGGCGGGGCTTAATCCGGTGCAGGCACTGGCCACCAATAAACTGCAGGCCAGTTTTGGCAGCTTTACCGCCACCCGCTTTTTTGTCCGCGCCGGGTTGGTTAAACCCTGGGCCGAGCGCTGGGCGGTGCTGGCCACCGGCATTGGCGCGGCCCTGGGGGCGCTGACGATTCAGTGGTTTGATACCGCTTTATTAATGCAGGCCATGCCTTTTGCGTTAATGGCCATTGCTCTGTACCTGTTGCTGGCCCGCAACGTGGGCCGCAGCATCAGCGAACCCCGGTTGAATAACGCCGCGTTTAACAGCAGCGCCGTACCGGCGGTGGGGTTTTACGATGGGTTTTTCGGCCCCGGTACCGGTACGTTTTTTACCCTAAGTTATTGCCAGCTGCGTGGCCTGAACATGGTGCAGGCCACAGCGCACGCCAAACTGCTGAATTTCACCACCAATATCGTGTCGCTGACGGTGTTTATTCTGTCGGGGCAGATCGTCTGGCTGGTGGGGCTGAGCATGGCCGTGGGGCAGGCCATTGGTGCCCGCCTGGGCGCGGCGACAGCGCTGAAACAGGGGGTGGGGTTTATCCGGTTGATGACCGTGGCTGTTTGTGTGGCCATTAGCATCAGCCTGTTGTTGAAAGGCTGACGCCTTTTATGATGTACGCCAGCCCTGCTGGGCTGGCTGATTCCAGCCTTGCAGGCTGTCAGCCCTATCGGGCTGATTGGCTGCCACTGCGTGGCAGCTTGTGCGGGGCTCCGCCCCCGCGCCCCGATTGCGAGGAACTTATCCTCGCGCTCCAGCTTTGCGCTGTATAGCACGTATTTCCTCATTCACCGTCATTGCCTGCGGCCACGGATCGTAAGGCGCGTCGTGCGCCACGATCCTCGCCCGGTCCATCCGGGCGGGCCTGTCAATGACGGTTCATTTCGGCGTGCTATAGGCGCGATTCAAACCCCAGCGGCTACGCCGGCAAAATTTAAGTGGGCGCGCTACGCGCGCAAAAAACGAAACCCAAAAATATCCGGCCGCAGGCCGCCAAAATTCTTTCACATTGCTGCGGTTATTCCCGGCCCATTCGTTCCAGCCCGCTGATGAAAAAAGCCGGTAGCCATGCCCGGCGGGATGCCGGGCAAGGATCGTGGTACAGGATGTACCTTACGATCCGTGGGCGTCAGCGGATTTTTTCAGCAAGGCAACGACCAGCGGGAGTAACAGCCGCAGGCTGGCCCGAAGGGCGAGCGAAGCGAGTAACAGCTGGGACGCGGGCCAGAGGGGTTCGCAAGGGGATACCTCCCCTTGCAATACCAGCGGCCGAAGGCCGCATAAGCTGCCGCGTAGCGGCAGCTTAAACAGCGGCTGTAAGCCGCAAAAGCCGTCACGCAGTGACGGCTAAACCAGCCCAACGGGCTGGCGTACAGCGTGGTCAGCCGGGCAGGCAGTAAAGGGCCAGGCGGGTTACACCCGCCGTACCCGTACCGCGCGGTTTTTAATCCGCGTCTGCTGCAAATGCGCCAACGCCACGTTGGCCACCGACCGCTCGATGGCCACATAGGCCACGTAATCGAGCACGTCGATTTTACCCACCGCTTTGCCATCGATGCCGCCTTTGCCGGTTAAGGCGCCGAGAATATCGCCGGGGCGCAGTTTGTCTTTGCGGCCGGCCGCCAGGCACAGGGTGACCATCGGCGGTTTGCAGATGTCGCTGCGGCCGGTTAATTCGTCAGCCGCCAGCAGCGGAATGTGCTGGCCCATCTGGTCGGCGATGGCGGCGCGTTTGTAGTCTTCTTTGTCGGTGGCCAGGCTCAGCGCCAAACCCTGTTTGCCGGCGCGGCCGGTGCGGCCGATACGGTGCACATACACTTCCGGATCGCGCGGTAATTCGTAGTTAATCACCGCCTGTAAATCATCCACGTCGAGGCCACGGGCGGCGACGTCGGTGGCGACCAGAAAGTGCGCGCTGTTTTGTTTGAAGCGGGCGTACACTTCGTCGCGGTCGCGTTGTTCTAAATCGCCGTGCAGCGCCAGGGCTAAATAGCCGAGGTTGCGCAGGCTGTGGGTGGTGTCTTCCACCGCTTGTTTGGTGTTGCAGAACACTACGGCCTGCTGAATATCAAAGTGCTGCAGGGCGCGCGCCATTACGGCGTCTTTGTTGCCACGCTCGCACAGAATCACGTGCTGTTCGATGCTGCTGGCCTGATGCACGCTTTCCACCGTAACGGCCACCGGGTTGCGCTGCAGGTTGCTGCTCAGTTGCTCGATATTGTCCGGGTAGGTGGCGGAAAACAGCAGGGTCTGGCGGCTTTTCGGGGTGAGCGCGGCAATATCCTGAATGGCGTCGGCAAAGCCCATGTCCAGCATTCGGTCGGCTTCGTCCAGCACCAGGGTTTCGACCTGATCAATGCGCAAGGTGTTTTTGCGCAGGTGGTCCTGAATGCGGCCGGGCGTGCCCACCACCACGTGCGCACCGTGTTCCAGTGAGGCGATTTGCGGGCCAATGGACACCCCGCCGCACAGCACCACCACTTTTAAATTGGCCTGAAAGCGCGCCAGTTTGCGCAGCTCTTCCGCCACCTGGGTGCTGAGTTCGCGGGTCGGGCACAGCACCAGCGCCTGCACACCAAAAAAGCGCGGGTTCAGTTTTTGTAATAACGGAATACCGAACGCGGCGGTTTTTCCGCTGCCGGTTTTGGCCTGCGCGCGGATATCGTTACCCGCCAGCGCCGCCGGTAAGGCTTGCTGCTGAATGGCGGTCATGCTGGTGTAACCCATGCGCTGCAGGTTTTCCAGCTGGGCGCTGTTCAGCGTGGCTAAGCTGGCAAAAGAAGTATCGGTCATGCGGATGTTTTCCGGGTTAATACCACACCGGTTTCGGCATGATCGGTGTAGGGGAACTGATCGAACAGCGTAAAAGCGGTTATTTCGTGGGTTTGGGTCAGTACCTGCAGGTTATTGAACAGGGTGTCCGGGTTGCAGGAAATATAAATAATGTTTTCGTACGCCTGTACCTGGCGCACCGACTCATCGTCGAGACCAGCGCGTGGCGGGTCAACCAGAATGGTGCGGAAATCGTACTGGTTTAAATCGACGTCGCGCAGGCGTTCAAACTCGCGTTCACCGCGCAGCGCCTGCACAAATTCTTCGCTGGATAAGCGCGCAATAATCAGATTATCCAACCCATTGTCGGCAATGTTGATTTGTGCCGATTGTACTGAGGGTTTGGCAATTTCGGTGGCCAGCACCTTGCGGAAGCAATCGGCCAGCGCCACGGAAAAATTACCGTTGCCGCAATAGAGTTCAACCAGATCATGCTCGCCTGCTTTGGCAATAATGGCTTTGGCTTGCTTGCGCGCCCAGCTGAGCATCTGCTGGTTTATGCCACCGTTGGGCTGAGTAAAGGCGCCTTCCATTTGCCGGTAGTGCAGGGCTTTGCCATCGACGTGCAGGGTTTCGTTTACCCAGTCACGCTGCAGCATAATTTTCTGTTTGCGTGAGCGGCCGATAATGGGAAAACCCAATTGCTGTTGCAGGGCTTCGGCGGCGGCAATCCAGTCGTCGTCCAGCGGCTTGTGATAAATAAGCGTAATTAAGGCATCGCCGCTGAGGGTGGTTAAAAACTCCACCTGAAATAATTTCTGCCGCAGCAGCTCATGCGGCTGAATGGCGTTCAGCAATTCTTTCATCAGCCGGTTGATCAGCTGGCTGGCGATGGGGAAATCCAGGACTTCGTAGGCTTTGCTTTTGTTGCCCGGCTCAAACATGGCGTAAAAGCAGCGCTCGCCTTCGTGCCACAGACGGAATTCGGCGCGCAGGCGGAAATGGCTGGGTTCACTGGCGTGTATCTGCAGAGCTGGCGGGTTGAACTCCGCAAACCGCTGGCGCAACCAGCCTGCTTTTTCGTCCAGCAGGCTCTGGTATTCGGCGGTGTTGACGTTATGTTGGTAAATCTCAAGCTGCTGCATGAACGGGCCGACCCGGAACTGAAAAATGGGCCGGTATTATACGGATTGCGGCAGTTTCTGCACCCGGTTGTGCATCTTTTAACCGGTCAGGCCGGGCGGTTAGGTAAGTTGTGGCAGCGGTTAACGTCATTTCGGCCAATGTTCCACGGCGTATTATCCGTATCGTGCGCGCTCTGCGCGTGTCTGTTTCAAACGAGGTAACCATGAGCGACGTATTACAGGAATTACTGTCTCTGCTGAAACTGGAGGCCATTGGCGTTAACCGCTTTCGCGGCCATAGCCAGGATCTGGGGTTCCGCAATCTGTTTGGTGGCCAGGTGCTGGGGCAGAGTTTGTCGGCCGCCATGGAAACCCTGCCGGATGAACAGTGGGTGCCACACTCGCTGCACGCTTATTTTCTGCGCCCGGGTACGGTGCAGGACAGCGTTGAATTTGAAGTGGAAATAGTCCGCGATGGCCGTACCTTCTGCACCCGCCAGGTAACCGCCAGCCAGAACGGTAAAGCCATTCTGACCATGCTGTGTTCGTTTCAGCAGCCGGAAGAGGGCTTTGAGCATATGGCGCCGATGCCGCAGGTTAAAGGCCCGGACGGAATACCCTCGCAGCTGGAACTGGCGCGGATGTTCCGGGATTATTTTCCTGAGCGCGTGCGCGATATTTATACCGCCGATAAACCCATTGAAATGCGCGTACTGGACCCGGTGAATATTTTTGCACCAACCAAAAAAGAGCCGCTGAAATATGTGTGGATGAAAGCCGATGCGCCGATGGGTGATAACCGCACCGAACACCAGACCATGCTGGCCTATGCCACCGATTTCAATTTAATTCCGACCGCGCTGCACCCGCATGCGGTATCGGTAACGCAAAAAGATATGCAGGTGGCCAGCCTCGATCACAGCATCTGGTTTCACCGGCCGTTCCGTATGGATGAATGGCTGCTGTACGCCATCGACAGCCCGGCGGCAGCCGGCGGCCGGGGTTTGTGCCGGGGGCAGATTTTTAATCAGGCCGGTGAACTGGTGGCTTCGGTGGCACAGGAAGGCTTAATCCGTAAAGTGCCGGCAGCCGGAAAGCCGGCATGATGCGGTCGTTATTGTTGTTGCTGGCGCGGCCGTGGCGCCGGCCGATGTCGGCGCTTAGTGTCACCCGTCATCGCTTCCGGGTAATGCCCTGGGATTGTGATCTGAATGTTCACTTAACCAATGGCCGCTATCCGCAATGGCTGGATCTGGCGCGCACAGAATTTTTTCTGCGCATTGGTGCCGGGCCTTTATTTGTGCGCTTTGGCTGGCGTTCGGTGCTGGCCAGCCAGACCCTCACCTTTGTGCGAGAAATCAAGCCGCTGGCGGCAGTGGATGTGGAAAGCCGGGTGCTGCACTGGGATAAAAAATACTTTTATATGGAGCACCGTTTTCTGGTGGACGGGCGTTTACACGCCAAGGCGCTGGCCCGTATTGCCATGCTGAAAGGCGGTAAAGTGCGGTCGTTCGGGGCGTTACAACAGGCCATTGCCCGCTATCAGCAGCTGCCCGGGATGGAACAACCGGAAACCCCGGTTGCACCTCTGGAAGTGCTGGCGAAAATTGAACTGCTGGGGGCCAAACGGCTGGCGGAAGAAGAGCGGGAAGCCCGGCATGCTGCCCGGCCGCAGGGGTAAGGGCTTATACGGCTGAAATCAGCCTAAAAAGTCATTCAGGCGGATATTCCATTTATCCGCATCCACCGCGCGCTCAATTTCGTCCTGCACGCTGGGTTTGCTCAGATCGATAATTTCCACCGGCAGGTAACGCTTACTGGTGGCGTGGTAAATCACTTTAACCACCGGCGAACGTTGATCGCTGTCAGAGTTTTCCAGCACCACCGCCAGCTTGCCGCTTTTCAGCTTAACCAGCGTGCCGACCGGATAAATACCCATTGAGCGGATAAACCGGTGCACCAGTTTTTCATCCAGATGGGTGCCGCTCCATTCCAGCAGTTTTTTCAGCGCCATGGTCGGCGGTAAACCCTTGTGATAGACGCGGTCGGCGGTAATGGCATCGTACACATCGGCAATGGCGCACATTTTCCCTTCGCGGCAGATATCGCAGTCGTGCAGGCCATCGGGGTAGCCCGAGCCATCAATGCGTTCATGGTGCTGGGCCGCCACTTTAATGGTGAGTTCACCCACGCCGGGGGTTTGTTTTAACAATTCGCGGCTTAACACCACGTGCTGACGCATAACGGCAAATTCATCGTCAGACAGTTTGTGCGCTTTGCGCAATTCTTCCTGCACGCTGGTGCGGGCCTGCTGGTCGGGCTTCAGTTGGGCGGCTTTTTCCAGCCGTTGCTGGCTGGTGATGGCTGGGGTTTTTCTGCAACAGATTCTTCCTGCGCTGGCAACAATGTGGCGGCGGCGGAAAAATCAAAACCGGTATCGGCGCCCAGCTCATCAAGGTCGGGGCGGATGCCGCAACCCGTGCCTTTTACCGGCATGCTGCCAGCGGTACCGGGGTGTTTTTTCATGGTTATGCTCCCGTTAAGGTTGGGCAACGGCCGGGCTGTGGGGCTGGTCGGTGGCCAGTAATAAACGCGGGTCAATGCGGGCGTTATTGAGGCTGACGGTCCAGTGCAGGTGCGGGCCGGTGGCGCGGCCGGTGGCACCGACGGTGCCAATAACATCGCCGGCCTGAAGTTCGCTTCCTTCTTTTACGTCAATGCTGTGCAGGTGGCAAAGCATGCTGATTAAGCCCTGGCCATGATCAATAAAAACGCTGTTGCCATTAAAAAAGAACTCGTCGGTTAATACCACGGTGCCGGCCGCCGGCGCCACAATGGGGGTGCCGGTAGGGGCGGCAATGTCCAGACCGCTGTGTGGGTTGCGTTCTTCGCCATTAAAAAACCGGCGCAAGCCAAAGGCGCTGCTTTCACGCCCATGTAGGGGCCAGATCATGGCCTGAAAATCCGGCGCCGGGCTGAAACTTTTATACACCTGCAGCATGCGCTGCATTTCCTCGCGGATACGGGCCAGCTGCTGCGGGTCGGGGTTAACGTGCTTCTTTTGTACGGTTAACCGCTGTTCCGGATAGGCGTGCGGCTGAATGTTGAGCGTATGGGGCTGGTCGCCCAGCTGCACCGTGGCCGGGCCGGGTTTCTGGCTGAGCGGAATGCCGGCCAGCGCCAGCGCCGGTTGTTGCGGACCGGGGCGGATGATCATCAGCGGCTGGTTATTGAAGCGTGCTTCGCCGCTGAAATTAGCCGGTAATTCCAGCACGGCCAAGCCACCGGGAATTAGCTGTTGCTGGGGCAGTGCCGAGGCCTGTACCAGAAAGGTCTGGCACAGCAGTGTTGTCAGGGCAATACGCAGAATGGTTAGGGTCATTATTTATTCCTCCGGGCTGGCCTGGCTGCGGGTAACCTCGGCGTCCAGCCAGCCATGTTGCAGGCGGGTGCGGATACGGTCGCCGGGTTGCACGTCGGCGGCATTATTGACCACCCGGCCATCACTGAACTGCGTAATAGAATAGCCGCGCGCCAGTACGTTCAGCGGGCTTAAGCTGTGCAGCAGTTTGGCTTGCGCTGCCAACTGTTGCTGCCACTGTTGTTGCTGCTGCTCCATGCTGTGCTGCAATCGTGCCGGTAACGGCTGCAGCTGTTGCTGGGCATGGCGCAGCTGTTGGCGCTGGGCTCGTAACAATTGCTGTTGCAGTTGCTGCAGGCGCAGCTGTTGTTGTTGCAGCTGCCGTTGCGGGTGTTGTTGTTTCAGCGCTTGCTGTACGGCCTTTACCCGGCTTTGCTGTTGTTGCAGCCGTTGGTGCAGGGCGCGCTGCAGGCGCAGTTCCAGCTGATCCAGCTGCTGGGTGCGTTGCTGCAGCAGCTGCCCCGGTGCCCGCAGCCGTTGTTGCCAGTAGTGCAGTTGTTGCTGCCAGCGGGGCAGCAGGCGTTGCAGGCTGTGGTTCAGCCGCTGCTGCAGCTGCTGCAGTTGTTGCAGGCGTTCGTTGCGGTCGGTGCTGACCAGTTCGGCGGCGGCCGACGGGGTGGGGGCGCGGGCATCGGCGACAAAATCGGCGATGGTAACGTCCACTTCATGGCCGACGGCGCTGATCATCGGCAGTTGTGACTGAAAAATGGCCCGGGCCACCGCTTCTTCGTTAAAGCACCACAGGTCTTCCAGCGAACCGCCGCCACGGCCGACAATTAAGGCATCGACACGCTGGTCACGGTTGGCCCGTTCAATGGCCGCCACAATCTGGGCCGTCGCTTCTTTGCCTTGCACGGCGGTGGGGTAAATATCCACTTCCAGTGACGGGTCGCGGCGGGCCAGAACGGTCAGAATGTCGTGAATGGCGGCGCCAGTCGGCGAGGTGATCACACCGATGCGGCGCACTGGCGGCAGGGGTTTTTTACAGGCCGGATCAAACAGACCTTCCAGCGCCAGCCGCTCTTTTAATTGCTGAAACGCCAGTAACAGCGCCCCTTCACCAGCCGGCTGCATGCTGTCGACAATTAACTGATAGTCGCCACGGTTTTCATAGAGGCTGACTTTGCCACGCAGCTCTATTTTATCGCCTTCTTTTGGCTGAAATCTGAGCAGCGCCGTGCGCGACCGGAACATGGCACAGCGGATCTGGGCGGCGCTGTCTTTGAGGGTGAAATACCAGTGCCCGGAGGAAGGACGGGACAGATTGGAAATTTCACCTTCCACCCGCACGCTGGCAAATGAAATCTCCAGCAACTGACGGGCGCGCTGATTCAGCTGACTGACGGTAAAAACGGCAGGAAGGGTGCTCACAACATTAATAATCCGGCGAAAACTGGGGTAAAGGGTGCCACGAAGCCGCTGTGGATGCCAGTTGCCGGGCAGAATCTGCATTGTGTCACAAAGAGTTTGATCAATAGTCTTACTGGCAGTATGGGGACGTAGACAGCCATAAAAAAAGATATTAGGGTGGCTCCATGTCAGCAGGTGCTGGCAGTTTAAAAAAGGCTTTTAAAGGATACAGCCCATGAAAAAAATTATTGCAGGTGTAGTTTTAGCTTCCGCTTCCACCATGGCTTTCGCTAACGGTCCGGCTGGTTGTGGTCTGGGTACTGCTGTTGTGTTCCCGGATGCCAACGAATGGTACGAGCACGTACTGGCAGCCACCACTAACGCTACTTCTGGCAACCAGACTTTCGGTATGACTTCCGGCACTCTGGGTTGTGAAGGTGCCAATGGCCCGCTGAAACTGGCTCAGGCCTTCATGGAAGACAACATGGACCAGCTGGCTGCTGACGTAGCTCGTGGCGAAGGCGAAACTCTGGCTGCTCTGGCTGAAGTGATCGGCGTAGAAGCTCAGGATACTGCTGCGTTCAATCGCACTCTGCAGTCTAACTTTGATAACCTGTTCAGCACCGAAGCCACTTCTGGCTCTGCTTATGAAGCCATGAAAGCCGCTATGGCGTCTGACGTTGCTCTGCAGAAATACCTGGGTTAATTTTTACCCGGTAGTAAAAAAGCGCGCTGCGGCGCGCTTTTTTATTGTCTTTATTTTGTCGTTTTATGCGCACATGATGATCGCCAGCTTGTAAACAGGGAGTCTTCCGCATGCGCGGTGCCGTGGTTCTGTTCTTATCTGTATTGTTACCCGCAGTTTCTTCGGTGGTGTCGGCCGCCATGCCAGATACCCAGCGTTTGCAGCAACTGGCCGACAGCCAGCAATGGCAGCATTTGCTGCATTATCGTTTGCACCCTTTTACCGACCGTACCATGAGCCAGAATGACAGCCCGGAATTTTTTCTGGCGGCCGATGGCAAGCGCAATCTGCTCAGCGAATTAACCACCGATTTACAGGCTTTTTTGCACACCGGACTGGCGGATAACGAATCGGCTCAGTGCCGCTTTCCGGCCCGCTATTTCTGGCTGAAACAACAGTTGCCGGAGGTGGCTTTTGTGGATCAGCCTTGTCCGGAATTTACCGCCTGGCGTGATGAGCTGGACGCGCATTATTTAACCCTTATTTTTCCTGCGTCGCATATTAATTCGCCATCTTCCATGTACGGTCACACGCTGGTGCGGCTGGACCGCGAAGATGAAAGCCGCAGCAAGTTGCTGGCCTACAGCGTGAACTTCGCCGCCAATGCCGATACCACCGATAATGAACTGGTGTTTACCTGGAAAGGCCTTACCGGTGGCTACCCGGGGGTGGTATCCGTAATGCCGTATTACGTGAAAACCAACGAATACCAGCACATGGAATACCGCGATGTGTGGGAGTACCGGCTGAATTTCAGCAAGGCGGAAGTCGATCAGTTTGTCCGCCATATCTGGGAAACGGATGACACCTTTTTTGATTATTTTTTCTTTGATGAAAACTGCTCGTACCGTTTGCTGGCGTTACTTGACGCCAGCTCTGAACGCGCGGATATGACCGATGATTTTGTGCTGACGGCGGTGCCGGTGGAAACCATCCGTGCGCTGCAGAAAAATAACCTGGTGGCTTACAGCGAATACCGTGCGTCAGCGGCCAGCGATATGGAACATAAAAGCAGCGAAGCCCCGGTAGCGGTGCTGAACACGGCCCGCGAACTGGTGGAATCCGGCCTTGCTATTGAAACCTTGCTGCAACCGCTGCCGCAACAGCAGCAGGTACAGGCGCTGGAGCTGGCACACGCCTATGCGCGCTACCTGGCGATTAAAAAGAAACAGGCGAATCCGGTATTGCGCGCCCGTACCATTGCCTTGTTGTCGGCCCGCGCCAAACGGCCGGTAACGGCTGGTTTCAGTGAGATACCGGTGCCGGCTTACCGCGATGATGAAGGCCATTTAAGCCGCCGGGCCGGTATCCGGGCCGGGGCTTTATCCGGTGATGATCAGGCTGAATTTGTCGACCTCCGCTTCCGGGCGGCCTACCACGACGTACTGGATCTGCCGCAGGGTTTTGTACCTGGTTCGCAGATTCAGATGGGTAAGCTGGATGTGCGGGTGTGGGATGACGGCGATGTGCAGGTACAGCATTTCACCGTGGTGGATGTGTTATCGCTGAGTCACCGGACGTTTTTTCAGCGGCCGGTCGCCTGGGGTGTCAGCGGTGGTCTGGATCGTTTTAATGGTCGGGAGGCTGAACTGCACGGCTTTATACATGTGGCTTTGGGTCGCGCCTGGCTGAACAGTGCCGGCCGTTTTTATGGGCTGGCCGAAACCCAGCTGCGCGCTGATAACCAGTTTGATAAGGGCTACCAGTGGAGCATTGGCCCGCGGCTGGGCTGGCTGTGGCAGGGCCGCCGTCTGCAGGCGCAGCTGGAAGCCAACTGGCAGCCGCTGAGCCTGGGTGACGATACCGACCGCACGCAGCTGAGCGCTCAGCTGGGCTGGCGTCTGGGCAATAATGTTCAGCTGCGCGCCGAAGCCAGCCGCCAGTGGTTTGAGCAGGACAGTGCAGAAACCGCGGTGAACGAAGTGTCGGCTGCTGTGCAGTGGTATTTTTAAATGCCTTGGCAGCAGGCTTTGTTGGTGCTGTTGCTGACGGCCTTGCTGAGCGCCTGCACGGCCACCACCGGGCTGTTTTTTTATCCGCAGACGGTCTGGATTGCCACCCCGGCCGACGCGGACTTGCACTATGAGGATGTGTGGCTGACCGCTGCTGACGGTACGCAGCTGCACAGTTGGTGGCTGCCGGCGCAATGGGATGAACCCGATACCGGTATGATGGTGCTGTACCTGCACGGCAACGCGGAAAACATCAGCAGCCACAGCCGCAGCATATATTGGTTGCCGGCCTCCGGGGTGAGTGTGCTGGCACTGGATTACCGTGGCTTTGGCGCCTCCGAAGGGCAGGCGCTGTTACCGGCCGTTCTGCAGGATGTGGAAGCCGCCGCCGCCTGGCTGCGCAGCCGCTTTCCGCACAAAAAACTCATCGTGTTGGGACAGAGCATGGGTACCGCGCTGGCAATTAATTTTGTGGCCGCGGCCGGCCCGCAGTATCAGGTGCAGGGGCTTATTCTGGATGCCTCGTTTACCGGCTTCGGGACGGTGGCCCGCGATGCCATGAGCAGCAGCTGGCTGGGTTGGCTGGTGTGGCCGTTCACCGTGCTGGTGCCCGCTGACTGGGATCCGCAGGATAAAACCCTGCCGGCGGATGTGCCGGTACTGATGCTGCACAGCCCCGACGATGCGGTGGTTCGTTATCAGCAGGGACGGCGGCTGTTTGAACACTGGCAGCAACAGCAACGCCGTGCGCCGCTGTGCTGGCTGGACAGCCAGGGGCCGCATATCGCCTCGTTCGCGTATCCGGAACTGCGCGCGGCGACGCTGGCGTTTATGCACAGTGGTGGTTGTTGAGCTTTCCGTTGCCTTAGCCTTTCGTTATAATGCGACGCCTTTCCCACCCCACGTTCTGGAAGGCACTTTATGTTGCGAATCGCTCAGGATGCACTCACCTTCGATGATGTGCTGTTGATTCCCGGTTATTCCGAAGTACTGCCCAATCAGGTCAGCCT
The DNA here is from genome assembly GCF_016132445.1 of Venatoribacter cucullus. Lineage (NCBI taxonomy): Bacteria > Pseudomonadati > Pseudomonadota > Gammaproteobacteria > Oceanospirillales > Oceanospirillaceae > Venatoribacter > Venatoribacter cucullus. The sequence goes on from NZ_CP046056.1 coordinate 1,150,424, forward strand.
GAAAACCCGCCTGACCAAGGGAATCGAGCTGAATATTCCGCTGATTTCTGCCGCCATGGATACCGTTACCGAAGCCCGTCTGGCCATTGCGCTGGCGCAGGAAGGCGGTTTGGGTATTGTGCATAAAAACCTCACCATCGAAGAACAGGCCACTGAAGTCCGCAAGGTCAAAAAGTTTGAAAGTGGCATGGTGAAAGATCCTATTACTGTGTCCAGCACCACCACCATCCGTGAAGTGCTGGAACTGACCCGCACCTACAATATTTCCGGTATGCCGGTCGTCGATGGCGACGAACTGGTGGGCATTGTGACCAGCCGTGACGTGCGTTTTGAGAAAAACCTCGGCGCCACCGTCGCCAGCGTGATGACCCCGAAACAGAAACTGGTCACCGTACCTGAAGGCACCAGCGCTGAAAAAGTGCAGGAGCTGCTGCACATCAACCGCATTGAAAAAATTCTGGTGCTGAACGCGCAGGGCAAACTGGTTGGCCTGATGACCGTTAAAGACATCGACAAAGCCCGCGCTTTCCCGAATGCCGCCAAAGACGATCAGGGTCGCCTGCGCGTCGGTGCTGCCGTCGGCACCGGTGCCGGTACCGAAGAGCGTGTTGAAGCACTGGTAAAAGCCGGTGTTGACGTGATTGTGGTGGACACCGCTCACGGCCATACCTCCAACCCATCCGGTACCGGTGTGATTGACCGTGTGCGCTGGGTGAAACAAAACTTCCCGCAGGTGCAGGTGATTGGCGGCAACATTGCCACCGCTGAAGCCGCCATCGCGCTGGCCGAAGCCGGTGCTGACGGTGTGAAAGTGGGTATTGGCCCGGGCTCTATCTGTACCACCCGTATCGTTGCCGGTGTCGGTGTGCCGCAGATTTCTGCGGTCGCCAACGTTGCCGCCGCGATGGAAAAATACGGTATTCCGGTGGTGGCTGACGGCGGCATCCGTTTCTCCGGCGACATCGCCAAAGCCATTGCTGCCGGTGCCAGTGTGGTGATGGTCGGCTCGATGCTGGCCGGTACTGATGAAGCGCCGGGCGAAGTGGAACTGTTCCAGGGCCGTGCTTATAAGTCTTACCGTGGTATGGGTTCACTGGGCGCCATGGGCCAGAGCCAGGGTTCTTCTGACCGCTACTTCCAGGACAAAAAAGCCGGCGTTGATAAGCTGGTGCCGGAAGGCATTGAAGGCCGTATCGCCGTTAAAGGCCCGCTGACCAACATTGTGCACCAGCTGATGGGTGGCGTGCGTGCCTCCATGGGTTACACCGGTTGCGGCACCATCGCAGACATGCGCACCAAACCGCAGTTTGTGCGTATTACCGCCGCCGGTATGAAAGAGTCTCACGTGCATGACGTGCAGATCACCAAAGAAGCGCCGAATTACCGTCTGGGTTAAGCGTTTCCGGTTTCCGTGTTAAGCGTTCTGAGTGTGCTGGTAGGGCTTACCTTACACCCGGAATGCTGAACGCCGAACCATTACAACAGGCAGTTTTTATCGGGGTGGCCAGGAGTCGCCCTTATTACTATTAAGTGCAGGAATTTTCCGCTTATGTCTCAAGACATTCACGCTCAACGTATCCTGATTCTGGATTTCGGTTCGCAATATACCCAGCTGATTGCCCGCCGCGTGCGCGAAATTGGCGTATTTTCTGAAATTCGTGCCTGGGATATGGACGAAGCGGAAATCCGTGACTACAACCCGACCGGTATTATTCTGGCCGGTGGCCCGGAATCGGTAACCGAAGCCGGTTCACCGCGCGCCCCGCAATGTGTGTTTGAACTGGGCCTGCCGGTACTGGGTATTTGTTATGGCATGCAGACCATGGCCGAACAGATGGGCGGCAAGGTAGAAAGCTCTACCATTCGTGAATTTGGCTACGCCCAGATTCAGGTGGAAGGCAACAGCCGTTTACTGCACGACATTAAAGACCATGTGGACGCGACCACCGGCAAAGCACTGCTGGATGTGTGGATGAGCCACGGCGACAAAGTGGTGCGCATGCCGGAAGGCTTCGAGCTGATGGCCTCGACGCCCAGCTGTCCGATTGCCGGTATGTACCATGCAGAGAAAAATTTCTTTGGTGTGCAGTTCCACCCGGAAGTAACCCATACCCTGCAGGGCCAGCGCCTGCTGGAGCATTTTGTGCTGGAAATCTGCGGCTGCGAAGCGCTGTGGACGCCGGCCAAAATTATTGAAGACCAGATTGAAAAAGTCCGCGCTCAGGTCGGTAAGCAGAAAGTATTGCTGGGCTTGTCGGGTGGGGTGGATTCCTCGGTAGTGGCGGCCCTGCTGCACAAAGCCATTGGTGATCAGCTGACCTGTGTGTTCGTGGACAACGGCCTGTTGCGCAAAAATGAAGGCGACATGGTGATGGACATGTTTGCCAAAAACATGGGCGTCAAAGTGATTCGCGCCGATGCCGAAGAACTGTTCCTGGGCGCGCTGGCCGGTGTAGCCGAGCCGGAAGCCAAGCGTAAAATTATTGGCGGTAAATTCATCGAAGTCTTCGATGCCGAAGCCACCAAACTGACCGACGTAAACTTCCTGGCGCAAGGCACCATTTACCCGGATGTGATCGAGTCGGCCGCTGCCAAAACCGGCAAAGCCCATGTGATTAAATCGCACCATAACGTCGGCGGTTTGCCGGACGATATGAAAATGGCGCTGGTCGAACCGCTGCGCGAACTGTTCAAAGACGAAGTGCGGAAAATCGGTCTGGAACTCGGTCTGCCCTACGACATGGTGTACCGCCATCCGTTCCCGGGCCCGGGCCTGGGCGTGCGCATTCTGGGCGAAGTGAAAAAAGAATACGCCGATATTCTGCGTGAAGCCGATGCCATCTTTATTGAAGAACTGCACAACGCTGGCTGGTACCACAAAACCTCGCAGGCCTTTGCGGTCTTTATTCCGCAGAAATCCGTCGGTGTGGTGGGTGATGCCCGTCGTTACGAATGGGTAATCGCGCTGCGTGCCGTGGAAACCATCGACTTTATGACGGCGCGCTGGGCGCACCTGCCGTACGAACTGCTGGAAAAAGTGTCGAACCGTATCATTAACGAGATTGAACACGTTTCCCGCGTTACGTACGACGTCTCCAGTAAGCCGCCAGCAACGATAGAGTGGGAATAAACCGCTAGGTTTATTCTCACTCGGTGACAAAACGTCAGGACAGACGTTCCGGCTCGCTCCCACGCTTCCGCCTCGCTCCCACGCTCTGCGTGGTAGCGCCTGCCTCTTTATCTCGATGGCTCGCTCCCACGCTCCGCGTGGTAATGCCTGCCTCTTTATCTCGATTAAACGTTCGCCCAGCAAAATCATGCCGGATTAAGGTATCAACCAGCTGGTTGTAGCGCCTTGACCGGTGGTTGTGGGTGCTGCCTGGCTTGGGCCAGATCATAGTTCACCTGCATGGCGAGCCATGCTCGGGCCGTGCTCACTCCTGCCATTTCAAGACGAAGAGCAAGATCAGGGCTGATCGCCGCCCGGCCATTCAATACACGGGACAGAGCGACACGGGACATACCCAGTCGCTCAGCCGTTTCCTTAACGGACAGGCCCAGTTCAGCAATAACGTCTTCGCGCAGCAATTCGCCAGGGTGCGGAGGGTTCATCATCATGGTTTATTCTCCTTAGTGGTAATCGACGTAATTGACCAATTCGACATCCACTCCAATGAATCGAAAGGTCACACGCCAGTTGCCGTTTACCCGAATTGACCAGTGCCCGTTCAGCTCACCTTTCAACTGATGCAGTCTGAACGAAGGAATGTTGAGGTCGTCCGGGCTGGCGGCAACGTCCAGTAACGCCAGGATACGACTTAGTTTGGCCGCATGTGCCGCCTGAATGCCTCGGGTCGTCCCAGTCTTGTAGAAGGCTTCAAGCCCTTTATGTTGGAATCCTGTGATCATGGCTGGAGTGTATCCCGTAGCGATACGCTTTACAAATATCCCGAGCCTGCGAGCATCATCAACCGATGGGGGCCCAGCTTAAAACCACCTTCGGGTGGTTTTTTTATTGGTTCGGCCATTGCCTGCTGTATTAATCTGTCTGCGCTACGCCAAGGAACACGTCCATGTCTGCTGCCCGTATTATTGTTTTAACAACCCTGGCCATGCTGGCCTTTGCCGGTAATTCGCTGCTGTGCCGGTTGGCGCTGCAGGATACCGCCATAGATGCCGCCAGCTTCACCAGCATTCGCTTAGTATCCGGAGCCATGGTGTTGTGTCTGATTGTTGCCGTGCGCCGCAATCTGCCGGCGGGCAAGGGCAACTGGCCGTCGGCGCTGGCGTTGTTTGCTTATGCGGTGGGCTTTTCCTTTGCCTACATCAGTTTGCCGGCCGCCACCGGGGCATTGCTGTTGTTCGGTGCTGTGCAGGCCACCATGATTGGTTTTGGTCTGTACGCGGGTGAGCGGTTGCAGAGTGCGCAGTGGCTGGGGTTGGTGCTGGCACTGGCCGGATTGGTGGGATTGTTGTTACCGGGCTTATCGGCACCGCCGCTGGCCGGCTCGCTGCTGATGCTGGGGGCTGGGGTAGCCTGGGGTATTTATTCGTTGCGCGGCAAAGGAGCGGGGGATCCGACCCGGGTCACCAGCGGCAATTTCCTGCGCAGCGTACCGCTGGCGTTGGTAATGAGCTTGCTGTTGCCCGATCAGGCCGTGTTTGATAGTGCGGGTTTCTGGTATGCCGTGGCCTCGGGGGCGCTGGCTTCTGGCATGGGGTATGCCATCTGGTACCGCGTATTGCCGGCGTTAAAAGCCACCAATGCCGCCACCCTGCAGCTGAGCGTGCCGGTGATCGCCGCCGTGGGCGGTGTGTTGCTGTTGGGCGAACCCATTACACCCAGGTTATTGCTGGCGTCGGTTGCCATTTTAGGTGGCATCGCACTGGTGATTCTGGGCAAAGAGCGTAGGCTTTCTGCTCTACGTGAATAATCTGAGGTTACGGCTATGAATACCCAGCGACAACCGGTGCTGTACATTCCCCACGGCGGCGGGCCGTGTTTTTTTATGGACTGGACACCGGCCGATACCTGGACGGGCATGGCTGCCTTCCTCAGCAACCTTGCTGCCACGCTGCCCGAACCACCGCAAGCCATTGTGATGGTGTCGGCGCACTGGCTGACGCCCCGGTTCAGTGTTACCGGCCACGCGCAGCCCGAACTGATTTACGATTATTACGGTTTTCCGGCTCACACTTACGACATTACCTACCCGGCCCCTGGTCAGCCGCCGCTGGCCGGGCGGGTTGCCGCCTTGCTGAGCGCTCAGGGCGAATCAGCAACCGTGGATGCCAGCCGTGGCTTTGACCACGGTATGTTTATTCCGCTGAAGCTGATGTTTCCGCACGCCAATATTCCGGTTGTTCAGCTGTCGTTACGGCAGGATCTTGACCCGCAGGCGCATATTCAGGCCGGTAAGGCACTGGCGCCGCTGCGCGATGAAGGGGTGCTGATTATTGGCAGCGGCATGAGTTTTCATAATATGCGCGCTTATGGCGACCGGCGTTTCTCACCCTTGTCCGATGAATTTGACCACTGGTTAACCGCCGCCGTGGCCAGCCCTGCTGCTGAACGTGAGCTCATGCTGCAACAGTGGGCGCAGGCTCCCCATGCTTACCAGTGCCACCCGCCGCAGCACGAAGAACATCTTATTCCCTTAATGGTGGCGGCCGGTGCCGGGCATGATGAGGTGGGCGAAAAGATTTATTCGCAGCGGGTGATGGAAACCACCATTTCCGCGTTCCGTTTCGGCTGATCTTTTCACCGCCACGACGGCTTCTATATTCTTGTTTGGTTATATTGGCTATAGTGCTGAACAACGAAACGGAACAATGGAGCAGCGTATGAACATCACCATTCTTGGCTCGGGCTTTGCCGCCCTGACCGCCGTTAAAGAGGTGCGTAAACAAGCCCCGCAGGCCGAGATTACGGTGGTATCGCCGCAAGCGGAGTTGATTTATCTGCCCAGTCTTATCTGGTTACCGTCCGGATTGCGTAAGGGCAGTGATCTGCGCATTCCATTACCGAATTTCTTCCGCCGTCAGCGCGTACAGCACCATGCCGCCACCGTACAGAGCATCAGCGCCGATGGCCGCACGGTACATACCGACGCCGGGGATATTGCCAACGATGGTCTGATTATCGCCAGTGGTGGCCGCTTTCTGAAAAAGCTGCCGGGCATTGAGCATGTGATTACCCCCTGTGAAGGCATTAAGGCCGGCGAGGCCATCCGTGACCGGCTGGCGGCCATGCCGGGCGGCACCATTGCCATTGGTTTTGCCGGTAATCCCAATGAGCCGGCGGCGATGCGCGGTGGCCCGATGTTCGAGTTTTTGTTTGGCATCGATACCTTGCTGCGCCGGCAAGGCCGCCGGCAGCGCTTTGAACTGGTGTTTTTTAATCCGGCTTTGCGCCCGGCGCAGCGCCTGGGGGATACGGTGCCGGAAGCGGTACTGAAGATGATGGCAGAGAAAGATATCCGCACGCATCTGGGTCATAAAATGCTGGGTTTTGCCGCGGATAAGGTGCTTACCGAAGGTGGTGAGATCAGCGCTGACCTGATTTTATTTATGCCGGGTATGACCGGCCCGGCCTGGGCGGCTGAGTCTGCCTTGCCAAAATCGCCGGGTGGTCTGATTCAAGCCGATGCCCATTGTCAGGTGGAAGGTTTGCCGGCGGTGTATGTGGCGGGTGACAGCGGCAGCTATCCCGGCCCCGACTGGCAGGCTAAACAGGCACACATGGCTGATCTGCAGGCGGTGGCGGCAGCGCGTAATCTGGTGGCTGAATTGCAGGGCCAGCCGGCCCGGGAAACCTTTAAACACGAATTGCTGTGCATTGTGGATACGCTGTCGCACGGCATGCTGATAAAACGCACGGAAGAAAAAAGCCTGATGCTGCCACCGTTACGGCTGCTGCATTTTGCCAAGCGCTTTTTTGAATACTGGTATTTACGCCAGTACCGCTGAACATGGGGTAGAAATAAAAACGCTGTTTAAAAAATAAACGTTGACAGGCTGGGGAATGGGTATAGACTGCCCCCAGCTTGTTAGTTCGACCTTTTATTTATGTTCATCTCCAGATGTCCTGCCAGTGGCTTAAGCCGTAAGCGTTTCATCCTGTTTTGTTTTCCATAAGTATTCAGACCGTCTTCCAGCATACCGGCCGTATGGCCACTACTTTTGAAAAAATACAGGAATACTGATTATGTCTAATCAAATCACCGGCACCGTAAAATGGTTCAACGAAGCAAAAGGTTTTGGTTTTATTGAGCGTGAAGGCGGCCCGGATGTGTTTGCACATTTCAAAGCCATCACCGGTACTGGTTTCAAAACTCTGACTGAAGGTCAGCGTGTAACCTTTACTGTTACTCAAGGCCAGAAAGGCCCGCAAGCTGAGAACATCGTTCCGGCTTAATCTTTCTGCCGCTGCACCTTGGTGCAGCTTCAGAACGAAGAAAAAGCGAACCGACGGGTTCGCTTTTTTTATGCCTGTCGTTCCGCCGGGGCAGCCATTCAGAAAGCCCGAAAGTAATACCATGACAGTACCGGGGCGGATTAATCGTCCGCCTCTTCCTGTTCCAGCAGCCGTTGCCGGCGCGCTTCTTCTTCAGCCAGTACGGCGCGTATTTCCTCCATCACACTGCCGACGTCGGCTTCGTGTTCGTCGGCCTCATGCTCACCGGTTAAGACGCTGTCGGCGGTTAATTCGCCGGCTTCATAGAGTGCCCACATTTCACCGGCATAGTCGGTCTGCAATAAATCCGGTGCGAACAGACCGTAGTATTCGGTCATATTACGCACGTCACGTTGCAGCATGCTTTTGGCGTGCATATTGGCAGCGGCATCCACCGCCTGCGGCAGGTCGATAATGACCGGGCCGTAATCGTCTACCAGCACGTTAAATTCGGATAAATCGCCGTGTACCAACCCTTCAACCAGCATCAGTTTGACGTATTCCATCACCTCGGCGTGGTCTTCCCGGGCTTGTTCAGCGGTCATGCTGACATCGTTCAGGCGCGGCGCAGCACGGCCCTGGTCATCGGTTATTAATTCCATCAGCAGTACGCCATCAAAGCAGCCGTAAGGCTGTGGCACCCGCACACCAGCGGCGGCCAGCCGGTACAGGGCTTCCACCTCGGCGTTATGCCAGGCGTCTTCCTGTTGTTTGCGGCCGAATTTTGAGCCTTTTTCCATCGCCCGCTGGCGCCGGCTGTTGCGGACTTTACGCCCCTCCTGATATTGCACGGCCTGTTTAAAACTGCGTTTATCGGCTTCTTTATAAATTTTGGCGGCGCGGATCTCATTACCGCAGCGCACCACAAATACCGCGGCTTCTTTGCCGCTCATCAGCGGGTGCAGCACTTCATCGATCAGACCATCGTCCACCAACGGCTGCAGACGTTTCGGAATTTTCATGCGTTCAGCTCAGTACCTCAAAAGTCAGGCCGGCATTGGCTTGCAGGCGGGTCAGGTAGCCTTCGCCCAGCGCTGAGGCCGGAGTCCAGAAACCACCTTCGCGGCCGGTTTTGTTGCCTTGCGGATCGTGCAGATCACAGGCCAGCGAAACAATGGCTTCGCCCAGCATTTTGGCGGTTGAGCCATAGCCCGGGTCTTTATCACCCTTTACCCGGGTAATCAGGGTTTCACGTTTGCTGGTGCGGCCAACAAAGCGCAGATCAAAAAAGCCCTGTTCCTGCGCCTGCGGGCTGGGGCCTTCGCCGGGTTTCGGCAGCAGGAATTTTTCCAGCAGCCAGCGGGTGGGCGGCAGTGCCGCGGCCAGCAGAAACAGGCTGATACCGCCGGTCATTACGGCTGCCCCCAGCCAGCCTTTAAAACCACGCCCGGTTAGTACCGCTTCATTGTAGGAAAAATCTTTGCCCCAGCTGCTGCCCAGTAAGGCGTTGGAGCGGTGCACAATGCGGGTGTTAATGGCAGCCATGATAAAGGGCGCGGTGTAGCTGAGCAGATCGGTGTCTTTACCAATGCCGCTCATTGGATTCTGGCGCCGGCTAAAGCCATGCTGGGGCGGGCACAGAGAGTAGGGATTGGCCAGTTCTTTGCGCAGCGCGGGGTTGGCCATCACTTCTTTGGTCAGTTGCAGCATGCTGGCGTAGGTGCCGCCCGACAAGCCGCCTTTACCGGCTTTAAAGCGCATCTGTACCTGGCTGGCCGGAGCGCCGAAACGCTGGCTGCATTGCTGTTGCAGAAACAGCACGCCAAGGTCAGAGGGCACGGAATCAAAGCCGCAGCAATGCACAATACGCGCGCCTGAGGTTTTTGCCGCGGCTTCGTAGCGGTTCAGCATCAGCCGTATCCACTGTGGCTCGCCGGTTAAATCGCAGTAATCGGTACCGCTTTCCGCACACACTTTAACCAGGGTTTCGCCGTACAGCGCGTAAGGGCCAACGGTGGAGACTACGGCGCGGGTTTGCGCGCACAGCGCCTGCAGTTGTTCTTCGTTGCCGGCATCGGCCAGCAGCACGGGCAGTGCAGCAGTTTTATCACCCAGCACGGGTTGCAGCGCGTCTTTTACCTGCTGCAGTTTGGCCTGTGAACGACCGGCAATGGCCCAGCGTAAATCACCATCAACACCATAGGTGGTGGCCAGATAACGGACCAGAATCTGACCAACAAAACTGGTGGCGCCGAACACAATCAGGTGGTAGCCGGAAGGGGAGCTGGGGTGGTTCATGAATCGACCTGTTTACTTATGCTTATGATGCGCTGACGTTACCCGTTATTGCCCCTGAATGTAAGGGTCTGATCGCTTGCGGACGTAGCGAATGGGGCAGCCGGCGTGTATTGTAAGTCTTTTTCGGGTTTATTTTCTGTGGCTGCGAGGTGATGGGTTGGACACACAGATCGGGTGGCTGAATTGGTTCAGTCTGGGCTGGTTTTTATTCTGCTGGGTCAGTTATTCATTATTTGCCCGGCGCATGGCGAAAAAGAGTGCTTGTCTGGCGTCGGTGATGCACGTACACCGTATTAACTGGATGCGCCGGTTATTACAGCGGGAAATGCGGGTAGGCGATGCGGCATTGCTGGCCAATATTGAACGTAATGTGAATTTTTTTGCCTCCTCCTGTGTGCTGATTCTGGCGGCTTTGGTCACGGCATTAACGGCGGTGGCTCAGCTTGAGGGGGTGCTCAGCAGCATTTCCTTTGCGATCAGCTCCAGTGTGCTGGAGCTGGAACTGAAGGTGATGACCCTGATCGTTATTTTTATTTATGCGTTTTTCACCTTTACCTGGTCGATGCGCCAGTTCGGCTTTGCCTCGGTGCTGGTGGGTGCTGCGCCCATTCCTGGCGATACCACGGTGACGGCAGCAGAACGGCGCAGCTTTGCGATTTATGCAGCCAAAGTGATTGATCAGGCCAGCCACAGTTATAACTTTGGCTTGCGCGCCTATTACTTTTCGCTGGCGGTGCTCAGTTGGTTTTTGCACCCGTTGTTGTTTATTGTTACATCGGCGCTGGTGGTGCTGGTACTGTACCGGCGCGAATTTCACTCTACGGTACTGGATGCTATGAAAAAAGTGGAAAATGTTGGCACTAAATTATTCGTAACCGATAAAGAATTATCCCGTTTTTAAGGAAGCACCATGACCAATCTTATTTTCTGGCTATTAGTCGCTGCGCTGGTTATTTATGCACTGTACCGGGCTGGTGTCGGCAGCAATAAAATCGCCGCCAGGCAGCGCAGCAAAGCGGCTGAATTTCTGGCCACTAACGGCCAGCGCGAGGGCGTAGTTACCACCGCATCGGGCTTGCAGTACGAAGTGCTGCAACCGGGCCAGGGGGAGGTGCATCCGAAGGCTACCGATACGGTGCTGGTGCATTACCACGGCACGTTAATGAGTGGCGAGGTATTCGACAGCTCGGTTGAGCGTAAAGAGCCTATCCGCTTTGCTCTGAACCAGGTGATTCCGGGCTGGACCGAAGGCCTGCAAACCATGGTGGAAGGGCAGAAAACCCGGCTGTTTATTCCGCCGGAGCTGGCTTACGGCAATCAGCGTGCCGGCAGTATTCCGCCCGGCTCGCTGCTGATTTTTGACGTGGAATTATTGCAGATCGACTGATCGGTAATCGCCGTGGCCCCGTTTATTCGGGGCGCTGCCGCACCTGCAGGTTCAGTTCCACACTGCTGTCGCTGTTACCCAGCCACAGGCTGCCATCCTGAATGCTGGCCTGCAGGCGCATGGTGCGGTCGCACAAAGCATTCAGCTGACTGATGGCGGTGGCATCAAATTCCAGCACGCTCAGGTTGCGGAAACGCCGGCAGGTGCTTTCCATTTGCTCCCACCAGATTTGCGCCGAGCGGCCGTGGTACAGGTAAATAATCACCTGTTTCGAGCGGTTGCAGGCTTTGCGGATGCGTTTTTCATCCGGCTGCCCCAGTTCAATCCACAGCTCAATTTCATCACTTAACGAATGCGTCCATAAATCCGGCTCATCGTCGGTGCTGATGCCCCGGGTAAATTCCAGTTGCTCGCTGGCATTGAAGGCAAAAGCCGCCAGCCGCACCATCATCCGTTCGGTGGTTTCCGACGGATGCTGGGCGATGGTGAGCGGGTAAGTGTGGTAATGGTGACGGTCCATATCGGAAACCGTCAGCTCTGCTTTGTAAACCGTGGCTTTCAGTGCCATTGCCGATTCCTTATGCGTCTTTTTGCTGGCGCTGCTTATTTTTAAACGCCAGTTTTTCCTGCCGGCGTTGCTCAATAATGCTGCTCAGGTCGTTGCCCAAATGCTGCTCGCCGCGTTCTCGCGCCAGTTGCATCTGGCGTTCGCGCTGACGGAAACGCTCGCGCTGTTCTTCGTCGTATTCATCAAAGCAATGGTGGCAGCTGACGCCCGGCACATAATGTTCGTGCGCTTTGTCGGCTTCGGTAATGGGCCGGCGGCAGGCGTGACACTGGTCATAATCGCCTTTCTGCAGCTGGTGATTCACCGTCACGCGGTTATCGAACACAAAGCATTCGCCTTCCCACAGGGATTCCTGCTGCGGAACCTCTTCCAGATACTTCAGAATGCCGCCTTCCAGGTGGTAAACCTCGTCAAAGCCCTGTTCTTTTAAATAAGCGGTGGATTTTTCACAGCGGATACCACCGGTGCAGAACATCGCTACTTTTTTATGTTTGGCCGGGTCGAGGTTTTCTTTTACATACTGCGGAAATTCGCGGAAGGTTTTGGTGCGCGGATCGAGCGCGCCCTTAAAGGTACCGATGTCCACTTCGTAATCGTTGCGGGTATCCACCAGCACCACCTCGGGGTCGGAAATCAGCGCGTTCCAGTCCTGCGGTTTGACGTAAGTACCCACCACCCGTTTGGGGTCGATGCCTTCTACGCCCATGGTGACGATTTCTTTTTTCAGCTTCACCTTGGTGCGGTAAAACGGCATCTCATCGTCGTAGGATTCTTTCCAGCTGATATCGGCCAGACGCTCATCCTGACGCAGCCAGTTCAGCAGCGCATCAATGCCTTCACGGCTGCCGGCAACGGTGCCGTTAATGCCTTCCACAGCCAGCAGCAATGTGCCTTTAACATCGAGTTTCAGCATTTCGTCCAGCAGCGGCTGGCGCAGTTGTTCAAAGTTGTCGAGGGTGGCGAATTTATACAGCGCGCACACCACGACCGGAGTCGGTTGGGTATTGCTCATACAGTCCTCAGCTGGCCGGAACGTAAATCCGGTGCGTTATGGCGTTAAATCAGGCCGCCGGTCGCGGCGGGCGCGGATTATAGCGAATTAATCCGACCGTCGCAGTCGGAATAGGGCAGCTGTCTGAATTGCCCGGTCTGCAGGTTGGACAAACCGGGTGAGGCTTTTAGCGTAGCGCTTCAGTGTTTTTACCGGGAGGCGTTATGCGCTGTTGGCTGGCCGTGGTGTTGGGGTGCTGGATATTGCATGGATGGTCGAACACCGTCAGCCTGACCTATTCCGGCGCCAGTCTGGTGGATGTGTGGCTGCAGCTGCCTGACGGCCGGATTTTACGCGCCACCCAACCCTATGCCGAAGACCTGCCGCTGTGGCTGGAATACCAGCCCGGCAGCACCCGTTTGCATATTGATGGGCCGTTACCAGCGGGTAACTACCGGCTGGGCGTGTCGCGCTGGTTTGCCGTGCAGCCACTGGACTACCGGCTGCAGCTGCCTGCCGGGGCCATTGTGGATGGGTTGCTGGATAACGATGCACAGGTAGTCGACTGGCTGGCCGAACTGTCCGCTGACGAATTATGGCCAGCAGCGCAGCCCGCACCGGATTATCAGCAGCGTGCGCAGTTGCGTGGCGATTGGGAGGTGATGACCGCTGCCGGTACCCTGCGGCTACAGCTGGATGCAGAGCAGTTACGGCTGTGGTGGCAGCCGGTGCATGAGCAGGACTGCATGGCGTATGAATTTAAACCCGGGCCGGGGTTGCCGGGTGGGCTGCGCTGGCGGGATGGTTTGCGGTTGCATCGGGGGTTGTTATTGGAAGTGGCGGAGGCGGAGGTTATTGCCAGCCTGCCGGAGTGGCTGCTGTTGCAGCCGGTTTCTAACGGCCTGCAGGCGCTTGGCTGTTGTGGGAACGGGCCATGCCCGTGACACCAGCGCTGCGCGCTGGCTGTTTCCAGCCTTGCAGGCTGTACGCCAGCCCGTTGGGCTGGTTTAGCCGTCACTGCGTGACGGCTTATGCGGCCTGCGGCCGCTGGACAGGCCGCCGTTGGCGGCCTGATGCGGGGCTCCGCCCCTGCGCCCCAGTGCAAGGGGAGGTATCCCCTTGCGAACCCCTCTGGCCCGCGTTCCAGCTTTATCCTCGTTTACCAAACCCAATTGAGCATACGCGGCCAAGGGGCATCCATGCCCCTGGCCACTCGTTTGGAGTCATCCAAACGATGCTATTGGCTTTGCCAAACTTCGGGCTGGAACGAATGGGCCGGAACAACCCTGGCGGCTACGCCGGCGTGGTCTTATTGGGCGCCCTGCGCGCGCAAAATTGAAAGCAAAAAGCAAAAAGCAAAAAGCAAAAATAAAAAAATAAAAAATTCTTCCGGCCTCAGGCCGCCAAAAGCGATTCAGGTTGCTGCGGTTTTCCCGGCCCATTCGGGCCAGCCCGCAGGTAAAAAAAGCCGGTAGCCATGCCCGGATGACTCCGGGTAAGGATCGTGGCACAGGACGTGCCTTACGATCCGTGGGCGTAAGCGGATTTTTTTAGCCAGGATCAGCTGGAACGCGGGCCAAGGGGTTCGCAAGGGGATTTTCCCCTTGCATCCGGGGCGCGGGGGCGGAGCCCCGCATAAGCTGCCATGCAATGGCAGCCAATCAGCCCTATAGGGCTGACAGCCTGCAAGGCCAGCGCGCAGCGCTGGTGTCACGGGCATGGCCCGTTCCCACAACAGCCAACCAGCCCGGCAGGGCTGGCGTGCAGCATTTAAGGCTTGAAAAGCCGGGAAAAATCAGCTGATTTTTCCGGTCACCCGCACACGCTTACTGCCCGCAGTCACCGGCTGCTGGCGCGCCAGCGCCCGCTGCTTCAGCTGATCATCGATGATATTTTTCAGCGCAATAATCAGCCCCATTGCCATAAAGGCCCCCGGCGGCAGAATAGCGAATAAGAAGTCGGGGTAGTCTTTCACCAGTTCGATTTTCCAGCTGGCGGCGGCCGGGCCGAACAGGAGTTGCATGTCGGAAAAAATCACGCCCTGACCGAGAATTTCGCGCATAGCACCCAGTAACACCAGTACCAGACCAAAGCCGAGTGCCATCATAAAACCATCGACCACCGACGGCAGAATCGGGTTTTTGCAGGCGAAGGCATCAGCACGACCAAGGATGATGCAGTTGGTAACGATCAGCGGAATAAAAATCCCCAGCACTTCGTACAGTTCGTAGGTGAAGGCCTGCATCACCAGTTCGGCGACGGTGACGAACGACGCAATAATCATCACAAACGCCGGCAGACGCACGGCATCGGGGACGTGGTTGCGGATTAACGACACCGAGAAGTTAGACCCTACCAGGACCAGCATGGTGGCCAGCCCCAGGCCCAGCGCATTCACCACCGAGCCGGTGACCGCCAGCAACGGACACAGGCCGAGCAGCTGCACCAGCGCGGGGTTGTTTTTCCACAGTCCATCGACGGTGATGTCGGTTAAGGATTTGCTCGACATGATTATTCTCCGGTGGCCGTGGCCGGTTGTTTGGCCACCTGCCGGTTAAGCAGAATATTCTGGTGCTGGCGGAAAAACAGCTGCGCGTGTTTAACCGCTTTCACCACCGCGCGTGGGGTGATGGTGGCGCCGGTAAACTGGTCGAAATCACCGCCGTCTTTTTTCACCGCCCAGCGTTCTTCGGCCGGATTGCTCAGGCTTTTGCCATTAAATTCCAGCACCCAGGGGGATTTTTTCAGGTCGATTTTATCGCCCAGTCCCGGGGTTTCCCGGTGTTCGGTAATGCGCACGCCGGCGATGCTGCCATCGGCATGAATGCCAACCAACAGGCGGATTTCCATGGTATAACCATCGGGTGCTACCACCGGCAGAATCACGGTGCTCACTTCGCCATCGCGGCGCGCCAGGTGGATTTTATCGCTGGCTTTTAACGGCCCTAATAATTGCTGATTAAAGCGCTGGTCGATGGCCAGAGTGTCGTTCAGCAGGTCGTTGTTGTAGCTGCCAACGGCGACAATTTCATTCAGCGCGCGGGCCTGGGCCATTTCAATGTTGCGCTCAATACGCTCTGAAGTGGCCACCTTGGCCACGGCAATGGCGCCGGCGGTCACCAGGGCAAATAAGCCCAGACCAATGGCATTGCGACGGATGGATTGCAGTAAGTCGTTCATACGGAATCCTCAGCGCGTCTTCGGCGGTAAACCGCGTTTGGCTTTGGCATGACCATAGCTGCGCGGTTGGGTGTAAGCGTCGATAAAGGGCGCGGCAAAGTTCATCAGCAGCACGGCGAAAGCCACGGCATCCGGGTAGGCGCCCCAGGTGCGGATCACATACAGCAGAATGCCGATGCCGGTGCCGTAAATCAGTTTGCCGCGTGGTGTGGTCGAGGCTGACACCGGGTCGGTGGCAATGAAAAACGCGCCCAGCATGGTGGCACCGCTCAGCAGATGCAGCGACAGCGGGGTGTACATGTCTTCGTCCCAGCCGAACAGCAGCGAACACAGGCTCAGCGCCAGCAGCATGGAGACCGGAATGTGCCAGCTGATGATGCGCCGCCACAGCAGGAACAGACCGCCGGCCAGAAACGCCAGATTCACCCATTCCCAGCCACCATTCAGCCAGCCATTAAAGGTGGCGGTAGCGCGTACGCTGTCGGCGGTACCGGTACCGATCAGATGTTTGTAAGCATCCAGCGGCGTGGCACCGCTGTAGCCATCGGCTACCGGTATGCCGGCAAAAATCACCTGCAATGTATCGGCGAAGCTCAGCAGCGGCTGGCCGCTCATTTGTACCGATAAGGCCCAGGTGGTGGTCATTTGCACCGGAAACGACACCAGCACCAGCGCATAGCCGACCATGGCCGGGTTAAACGGATTATTGCCGATGCCGCCGTACAGCTGCTTGGCAAAGACGATGGCAAAACTCACCGCCACAATAGTGACCCAGAAGGGGGTAAAGGGCGGCAGCGCCAGGCCCAGTAACACGCCGGTGAGCAGAGCGGTGTTGTCGCGCAGGAAAAAGCCCAGCGGGCGCTTACGCAGTTTTAAAATCAGCGCCTCGCTGGCGATGGCGGTGAGCGCTGCCAGCACTACGTTAATGAGTGTGCCCCAGCCGAACAGGCCGGTGAGTACCAGCAGGCCGGGCAGGGTAGCCAGCGTAACGGTCAGCATCAGCCGTGGGGTGCTGTTGCTGCCGTGGGTGTGGGGGGAAGACAGTGTCAGCAATGCCATGATCAGGCCTCATTCGCCGGTGTGGAACGGCCCGGTAAGGCGGCCAGTTCCTGTTGCAGTTGATGCAGTTTGTCCTGTTGCTTCTGCACGCCCAGCGCCAGTGCCTCGACCGTATCCAGCCCTTCGGCTTTGGCCATGTCGTGACGTTCCTGCATTTTGGTGACGCGATCCTGCTGCGCCAGAATTTTCTTCTGCAGAGCGTCGATGGCGTCCGCACTGGCCTGAGCCTGAGCGGCCGCATCCGGCGCGGCAGTAGCGGCTGGAGCCTCGCCATTCAGGGCGGCTTGCCAGGCGGCGTGCGCTTCGTTAACGCGCTCCTGCTGTTTGTCGATGCCCGCCTGCAGCGCGGCGATGGTATCCAGTCCTTGTGCCTGGGCTTCCGCCAGTCGTTGCAGGGCGGTATCCAGCCGGGCTTTGGCGGTTTCCCATTTGCGCTGCAAACGCTCGGGACTGTTCGGGTCGCCTTTATCGGTGGCGGTCAGGGCCGCATCCGCTGCAGGAGCCGCTGCCTCTGCGGCCTTGGCGGCTTTTTTCGCCGCGGCGATGTCTTTGGCCAGCGCTTTCAGTTTGTCCTGAGTTTTGGCCAGCGCTGCTTCCAGTACCGGTACTTTATCGGCCTGAGTCTCATCGGCGCGGGCGGCTTCCAGTTTTTCTTTGGTTTTGGCAATGGCGCTCTGGGTGGCGTCCAGTTGCTTCTGCAGCTTGTCCAGATCCGCACTGCTGCTGACGGCGGCGGCTGATGCAGCAGCGGTGTCGGCGACGGCGGGTTTTTCTGCCTGCGCTTTGGCTGCGGCTTCCGCGCGGGCTTTACGTTTGGCTTCTTTTTCGGCGGCTTCGCGTTCCTGCCGCGCCAGACGTTCTTCAAAACGCAGACGGGCGCGCTCGGCTTTGGCTTTGGCGGCACGGTCTTCGCGGATGGCACCTTTGGCGTAGCGGTAATACTGCACCAGCGGAATATGGCTTGGGCACACGTATGAACAGGCACCGCATTCAATGCAGTCGAAAATATTGTGCTGTTCGGCCTTCTCAAATTCCTGCGCCTTGCTGAACCAGTACAGCTGCTGCGGCAGCAGGTCGGCCGGGCAGGCATCAACGCACAGGCCGCAGCGGATACAGGCCATGGCGATGTCGTTAGGCGGCAGTTCCTGCTCGGTCGGCGCCAGCAGGCAGTTGCTGGTTTTGGTAATCGGCAGCTGCAGTTGTGGCAGGGCAAACCCCATCATCGGGCCGCCCATAATCACCCGCTCGCGCTTTTGGGCGCGGTAACCAGCCAGTTGCAGCAGGTGCGCCACCGGCGTGCCGATTAAGGCCTCAAAGTTGCCCGGTTGCTGCACCGCGTCACCGGTGACGGTGGTGATGCGGGAAATTAACGGCTCGCCGAATTGCACCGCGCGATACACAGCGGCGGCGGTGCCGACGTTCTGGCACACCAGCCCGAGGTTGGCGGGAATGCCACCGGCCGGAACTTCTTCGCCGGTTAAAATTTTAATCAGCTGCTTTTCGCCGCCGGACGGGTATTTGGTGGGAATGCTCACCACGTCGATATGATGCTGCTGGTCCAGCTGTACCAGCGCCTGTTCCAGCGCGGCCACGGCTTCGGGTTTGTTGTCTTCCACGCCGATTAAGCAGCGCTTGCTGCCGACAATGTGCTGCAGAATCAGCGCGCCCTGAATAATTTCGGCGGCGCGTTCGCGCATCAGCATGTCATCGGCGGTGATGTACGGCTCACATTCCGCGCCGTTCAGAATCAGGGTATGAATGGGGTTCTGACCGACGTTCAGTTTCACCGCGGTGGGGAAACCGGCGCCGCCCATGCCGGCGATACCGCTGTTGCGGATGTGCTCAACCAGCTGGCGCGGGCTGATGTCGGCCAGATGCTCAACGCCCAGCTGCGCATACAGGCTCTGGTGCTCCAGCCACTGGTCGCGGCCATCGGGACGGATCACGATGCACAATTCTTCCAGACCGGAGGCGTGCGGTACCGCGCGATCTTCCACGGCTACCACGGTGCCGGAGGTTGGCGCGTGCAGCGGCACCGAGACAAAGCCTTCCGCTTCGGCAATCCGCTGACCTTTCAATACGGTATCACCGGCCTGCACCAACGGGCGGGCTGCGGCACCAATGTGCTGATGCACCGGCAGAATCAGTTCGTCCGGCAGGCTGGCGACCCGGATCGGCGTTTGGGTGGACTGAGCTTTGTTCTCGGCCGGATGAATACCGCCATCAAAGCTGTGCAGACGGATCAGGTTGGTCATGCTGCGTCTCCGGCCTGGTGATGGTGACGGTCGGTGGCGATCAGTTCCACACCGCTGGTGGGCGCCTGCCAGTACCAGGTGGTGGTGTCCACGCCGACGGGAATCATGTCGATGCAATCCACCGGGCAGGGTTCTACGCACAGGTCGCAGCCAGTGCATTCCTCAGCAATTACGGTGTGCATTTGTTTGGCCGCGCCCAGAATGGCGTCGACCGGGCAGGCCTGAATGCACTTGGTGCAGCCAATGCACTCGTCTTCGCGGATAAAGGCGACGGTGGGCACGGCTTTTTCGGCGCCGTGTTCGGCGTCCAGTGGTTCCGGCTCAACGCCGAGCAGATCGGCCAGTGCTTCAATGGTGCTTTCGCCGCCGGGTGGGCATTTGTTGATTTTCTCGCCGTTGGCAATGGCTTCGGCGTAAGGCTTACAGCCCGGAAAGCCACACTGACCGCACTGGGTTTGCGGCAGCAGGTTGTTGATCTGGTCAACAATGGGGTTGCCTTCCACTTTGAAACGCACAGCGGCAAAGCCCAGCACGGCGCCAAAGATAATGGCCAGAATGGCCAGCACGCTGACCGCAATCACAATGGTCCAGAGAGCAGGTGTCATGGAATCTCCTAGATACTGACCAGACCGGTGAAACCGAGAAACGCCAGCGCCATCAGACCGGCAGTGAGCATGGCAATAGAAGAACCCTGGAAGGGTTTGGGCACATCGGCCACCGCCACCCGTTCACGCAGGGCGGCAAACAGCACCATCACCAGCGAGAAACCCACGGCGGCGCCAAAACCGTAGAGGATGGATTCGACAAAACTGTTATCGCGTTTGATGTTAAGCAAGGCTACGCCCAGTACCGCACAGTTGGTGGTAATCAGCGGCAGGAAAATCCCCAGTACCCGGTACAGCAGCGGGCTGGTTTTGCGGATGGCCAGTTCGGTAAAACCCACCACCACAGCAATCACCATAATAAAGCTGATGGTTTTCAGGTAGGCGAGGTCGAACGGCAGCAGAATGTAGGTGTACACCAGGTAGCTGCACAGCGACGCCAGCGTCAGCACGAAGGTAGTGGCGGCGCCCATGCCGATGGCGGTTTCCAGTTTGTTGGACACGCCCATAAAGGGGCACAGGCCAAGAAACTGCACCAGCACGAAATTGTTCACCAGAATGGTGCTTACCAGAATCAGCAGGTATTCGCTCATCAGGGGTTCCGCCAGTGTCCAGTCAGAATCGGGTGAATAAATGGGCGCGCATTATCCCAAAACTGTGTTATTTCATACAAGGAGGTTTTCTGCATTGCTTAATACTATTTGGAATAAGCTTAGCCGTTGTTACACCGGCAACCCCCGTTATGCCGCTCGCTGGCGCAGCATAGCGCGATTGGCCGGCGTTATGCTGATGCAGATCATCAATATAAATAGCCAGGCATATTGTATGGCCGCCGGAAAGGCTTGCAGGGACCGGAAATCTTGGCACACTCTGCGGTCATAACGACGCACTGGTCAGCGCTGCGGCGCCGGCCCAATAACAACAAGGATTCCCGTCGGGAACATCGGTACGTCATGACATTACGAGGCACATTGGGGCGCAGGGGCTGGCTGGCCATACTGGCGGCTGCTGCTTGGTTGCCGTTATCCGGTTGCAGTGAGCAGGCCTGGAATAACCCGCATCCACAGGCGGAAAGCGGCCAGAATATTCTCTATTCCAACTTTGCCGAGCGGCCCAAGCATCTGGACCCGGCACGTTCTTACAGTTCGGATGAATCGCGCTTTATCGATCAGATTTACGAGCCGCCGCTGGATTATCACTACCTGAAGCGGCCCTACGAGCTGATTCCCAATACCCTGACGGCGATGCCGGATATCCGCTACAGCGATGCCAATGGCAACGAGGTGGCGGCGGATTCGCCGGCGGTGGCCTTCAGCACCTATCACTTTGCCATTAAGCCCGGCATTGTGTACCAGCCGCATCCGGCCTTTGCCCGTAATGAAAAGGGCGAGCCGGTATACCGGTTTAACAGCGCCGCTGAAGCGCAGGCATTTTCCACCATCGCTGATTTTACCCACACCGGTACGCAGGAATTGCGCGCCGAGGATTACCTGTACCAGATCCGCCGCCTGGCTGACCCCAAATTACTGGCGCCATTGCGCGGTTTGCTGAGCGAATACATCGTTGGCATGAAAGAATTTTCCGGGCAGGTAACGACCGCGCGGGAGCAGCTGGAAGCGGAACAGGGCAAAGGCGCCTGGCTGGATTTACGCACCATTCCGTTTGCCGGGCTGGAACAGCAGGGGCCGTACGAATTCAGCATCCGCTTACGCGGCAAATACCCACAATTCAAATACTGGCTGGCGTTCCATTTCTTTGCCCCCATTCCGGTGGAAGTGGATATTTTTTATCACCAACCAGGGCTGGCGCAGCGCAATATTTCCCTCGACTGGTATCCGGTGGGTACCGGCCCGTTCATGATGACGCGCAACAACCCTAACGAAGTGATTATTCTGGAACGCAATCCGAATTTCCGCGCCGATTTTTATCCGTCCGGGGGCGCAGAAGGCGATGCAGAAGCGGGTTTATTGGCCGATGCCGGTAAACCCCTGCCACTGATCGACAAAGCGGTGTACCGGCTGGAAAAAGAAGCCATTCCGCTGTGGACCAAATTTATGCAGGGCTACTACGACCGTTCCGGTATCGGCAGCGACAGCTTCGATCAGGCGGTGCGTATCAGTGCCGATGGCATTGGCCTGAGCGACGATATGACCAGCCGCGGCGTAACGCTGGAAAAAGAAGTGGTGCTGGGCACCTATTATCTGGGCTTTAACATGCTCGATCCGGTGGTGGGCGATACCGGCACGACGGCTGAACGCGCGCGCAAACGCAAGCTGCGGCAGGCCATTGCCATTGCTTACGACCAGTACGAAATGATCTCGATTTTTGCCAATGGCCGTGGCGAAGTGGCACAGGGCCCGATTCCGCCGGGAATTTTCGGTTACCAGGAAGGTGAAGCCGGTATTAACCCGTACGTATTTGATTGGGTAAACGGCAAGCCGCAGCGGAAATCACTCGATGCTGCCAAACAACTGCTGGCCGAAGCCGGCTATCCGGGTGGCCGTCACGCCCGCACCGGTGAGCCGTTGGTGCTGAATCTGGACACCACCACCGGCGGCAGCACCGCCATCCAGAATTGGATGATCCGCCAGTTCCGTAAGCTGGGTATTCAGCTGAATATCCGGGGCACTGATTACAACCGCTTTAAAGAAAAAATGTCGGCGGGTAATGCGCAGCTGTTTCAGTGGGGCTGGCTGGCGGATTATCCGGATGCCGAGAATTTCCTGTTTTTATTACACGGCCCTAACAGCCAGGTAAAAACCGGCGGCAGCGGGGTGAACTCGGCCAACTACGATAACCCGGAATACAACCGTCTGTTCGATAAAATGCAGCTGATGGAAGACTCGCCGGAGCGTCTGCAGATTATCCGTCGCATGCTGGATATTGTGCAGCGCGATACACCCTGGGCGTCCAGCTGGCATCCGCATTCTTATGTGCTGAACAACCAATGGGTGCGCAATACCAAGCCCCATGGCATCAGCAAAAGTGTGCTGAAGTATTACGCCGTTGATCCGGATTTACGCCAGCAGAAACAGCAGCAATGGAACCAGCCGGTACTGTGGCCGCTGGGTCTGGTGCTGGTGGTGATATTGATTATTGTAGTGCCCGGTGTACTGGCCTGGCGTCGCCGTCAGCAACAACGTATTGCGGCCGCGCGCCACTGAGGATTTGTGATGCTTGCTTATATTATCCGCCGCCTGCTGTATGCCGTGCCGATTCTGATCGGGGTGAACCTGTTAACCTTCGCGTTGTTTTTTATGGTGAATACCCCCGACCAGATGGCGCGGGTGCAACTGGGTGACAAGCACGTTACCGAAGAAGCCATTCAGCAATGGAAAGCGCAGCGCGGTTACGACAAACCGCTGTTTCTGAATACCACCGAGGGCAGTCAGGGCGTTCTCACCGACACCATCTTTTTTGAAAAATCCGTGCGTTTGTTTGTGTTCGATTTTGGCCGCTCGGATGAAGGGCGCATGATCGGAGCGGATATTGCCCAGCGCATGTGGCCGAGCCTGGCACTGGCCATTCCGACCTTTATCATCGGCATTGCCGTGAACATTGTGTTTGCGCTGTTTGTGGTGATGTTCCGTGCCACCGCCATTGATACCGCCGCCATGGTGCTGTGCGTGGCGTTGCTGTCGATCTCCGGCATTTTCTACATTCTGGGTGGGCAATATTTCTTTGCCAAACTCTGGCATCTGGTGCCGATTTCCGGCTATCTGGCCGGGGCCGATGCCTGGCGTTTCCTGATTCTGCCGGTGCTGATCGGCGTGATTGCCGGTATCGGTGGCGGCACCCGCTTATACCGCACGTTATTTCTGGAAGAAGCCAGTAAAGATTATGTGCGTACTGCCCGTGCCAAAGGCATTTCCGAAACGGCGGTGTTGTTCCGCCATATTCTGCCCAACGGCCTGATTCCGATTTTAACCAGCGTGGTGGTGGTGATTCCGTCGCTGTTTATGGGCAGCCTGCTGATGGAGTCTTTCTTCGGTATTCCGGGGCTGGGCAGCTATACGCTGGACGCTATTCAATCGCAGGATTTTGCCATTGTGCGCAGCATGGTGTTCCTGGGTTCGGTGCTGTACATCCTGGGTCTGATTCTGACCGACATTTCCTACACATTGGCTGATCCACGGGTGCGACTGTCATGATCGAAAACTGGCTCTCCGTTAAACCCGTTCTGCTGTGGAGCGATGTGCTGATTGCGGTACTGGTGCTGAGCATCGGCTTGTTTTTCCGCCATTTGCGCAAAAATCCGTTAGCCCGGGCGCGCTGGCGCGCGGTGTTTGAATCCCGCGCCGGTATGGCCTCCTTTGTGGTGATTTTGTTTTATGTGCTGATTGCCTTGCTGGATTCCATTCATTACCGCGAACCCTTGCCGGCGGTGGATGAACAGGAAGGCGTGCATTACAGCCAGGATGTGCGCAGCGTACTGGATTGGGTGCTGCAGGATTTACGCCGCCACGATGAAAAAACCTACTCCGAACCGCTGTCGTTGTATTCCTTCGCCAAGGAAAACATGCAAACCGACGACGGTACGGTCTACCGCGATTTTCCGCGCCTGCGTCACGGCGGCCAGCATTTAAGTGACGATGCCGATAAGGCTGCCGATATTCTGTGGCGCAGCCTGCAGTCCATTGTGCTGGGTTTGCTGGGCAGTGCGGTGCTGATTGGCCTGCATATATTCTGGCGTCGGCGTTATCCGGACAGTGGCCGCACCTTACCCTGGTGGAGTGCCTATTTAACCATCACCTTACTGCTGGTGTGCAGCAGCTGGGTGCTGGGATTGGGTGGCTATTATCATCTGGCCGGTACCGATATTGTCGGCCACGATGTGCTGTATCAGAGCATCAAAGCCATCCGTACCGGCGTGTTGATCGGTACCTTAGCCACGCTGCTGACGCTGCCGCTGGCCATTGTGCTGGGAATTTCAGCCGGCTATTTCCGTGGCTGGGTGGATGATGTGGTGCAGTATATTTACACCACCTTAAGTTCCATTCCGGGCATCCTGTTAATTGCCGCCTCGGTGCTGTTAATCGATGTGTATATCGAAACCCACCCCGAGGAATTTAATTTAACGGCGGTGCGCGCCGATTTTAAATTCCTGGCCCTGTGTTTCATTCTGGGCTTAACCAGCTGGACCGGCTTGTGCCGGTTATTACGTGCCGAAACCTTAAAGGTCAGCCAGCTTGATTACGTGCAGGCGGCGCGGGCCTTTGGTGTCAGCCAACCGCGGATTATTTTCCGCCATATTCTGCCCAATACCATGCACATTGTGCTGATTGCGCTGGTGCTGGATTTCAGTGTGTTTGTTCTGGCGGAAGCGGTGCTGTCGTACATCGGCGTGGGCGTCGACCCGTCGATGGCCAGCTGGGGCAATATGATTAACGAAGCCCGGGCCGAATTGTCGCGTGAGCCGGTGGTGTGGTGGCCGGTGTTGTCGGCCTTTGTATTTATGTTTGTGCTGGTGCTGGCGGCGAATCTGTTTTCCGATCGCGTCCGCGATGCCTTCGACCCCCGTTCGCGCTGAGGTAAATCATGACGGAATCCAACGCATTACTGCAGGTTCAGGGGTTAAGTATTGAGGTGCTGCCGGGCAAGCATTCGGCACAGGCACAGCCTCTGGTACAGAATATTTCCTTCAGTCTGAAAGCCGGTGAAATTCTGGCTCTGGTGGGCGAGAGTGGGTCGGGTAAATCCATTACCTCACTGGCACTCATGCGCCTGTTACCGGATGTCTTAGCCATTCGTGCCGGTTCGGTCACCCTGGGCGATACCGATGTCTTTGCTCTCACCGAACGGCAGATGAACGATGTGCGCGGCCGCCAGGTAGCGATGGTGTTTCAGGAGCCGCAAAGCTCGCTGAACCCGGTGCAGACCATCGGCAAACAAATCGGCGAAGTGCTGCAGTGGCATCAGGGGTTAAGCGGTACTGAACTGCGCCAGCGCGTGACCGCGCTGTTGCAGGAAGTGGGAATTCCCGATCCGGCGCAGCGCATCGACTGGTATCCGCACCAGTTATCCGGCGGCCAGAAACAGCGGGTGATGATTGCCATGGCGCTGGCCTGTGAACCGCAGTTACTGATTGCCGATGAGCCGACCACCGCGCTGGATGTGACCATTCAGAAACAGATCCTGAGCCTGCTGAACGATATCCGCCGCCGGCGCCAGCTGGCCATTCTGCTGATTACCCACGACATGGGCGTGGTCGCAGAAATGGCCGACCATGTGGCGGTGATGCGTCATGGCCAGATTATTGAACAGGAACGTGCCACCGATTTTTTCCGCGCCCCGCAGCAGGAATACAGCCGTCAGTTATTGGCCGCGTTGCCGGATACCTCGCGGTTTTTAACCGCCGCTGACGATGAGCCGTTGCTGCGTTTGCAGAATGTCAAAGTCTGGTTTGCCCAGCGTGCCGGCATTCTGCAGCGGGTAAAAGATTACACCCGCGCCGTGGATGGCATCAGTCTGGATATCCGCCGCGGTGAAACGCTGGCGCTGGTGGGTGAGAGCGGTTCGGGAAAATCCACCGCCGGTCGGGCGATTCTGGCGCTGGAACCATTGGCGGGGGGTGACATTCATTTTGCCGGCCAGCGCATTGATACCCTGAGCAGCAAAGAATTTTTGCCACTACGCAAAAAAATTCAGGTGATTTTTCAGGACCCGTTTTCGTCCATGAATCCGCGCTTCAGTGTGCGCGATATTCTTACCGAAGGTATGCAGGCGCTGGGTGTTGGTAACGATGACGCCGACCGTGAACAGCGCGCCCGCACGCTGCTGGAAAAAGTAGGGTTATTACCCGAGCATTTAGACCGTTATCCGCATGAGTTTTCCGGCGGCCAGCGCCAGCGTCTGGCCATTGCCCGGGCGTTGGCGGTGGAGCCGGAGCTGATTATCTGCGATGAGCCGACCAGCGCGCTGGATGTGTCCATTCGCGGGCAGGTACTGGCGTTGCTGCAACAACTGCAGCAGGAACTGGGGCTGGCGTATCTGTTTATCACCCACGATCTGTCCATCATTCCGCAGATCGCTCATCGCGTGGCGGTGATGAAAGACGGCCGTATTGTCGAGCAGGGGCCGGCAGCAACTATTATGACCGCTGCTGAAAATACCTACACCCGTGAGCTGCTGGCCTCGGTACCCAGGCTGCTGGATCCTGCTAATGGCTGAGCAACAGGCCTGTTTCTGCCTGCTACCCTGAGGCAAGCGAAAACAGCCGGAGGCAGGTATGCGTTACGGATTACTCTTATTGCTGACAGTTTGCACGGTTAACGTGCAGGCCACAGAAACCATGCAACTGCGTACCACCCAATCCCCGCCTTATCAGTTTCTGGTCAATGGTGAATTGTCGGGCGTATCGGTGGATATTCTGCGTTGTGTGATGGGGCGGCTGGACTGGCCTTATGATATTCACCTGCTGCCCTGGGCCAGAGCGGTGGAAGACCTGCGCCAGCAAGCCTCGGACGGTATTTTTACCGCCACTCCCGAGCCGGCACTCGACCGGCTGGCCACCATGTCTGCGCCTTTTGCGCTGGAAAAATGGCACTGGTACCACCGCAGTGAGGGCATTTTTCAGCCACAGGGCAAAACCCTGGGGGTGATACGTTCCAGCAATGCGGCCAGCTGGTTAAAACGCCAGGGCCTGAATGCCGCGGTGGAAGTAAACTCCATGCAACAGCTTATTTATTTGCTGCAGCGTGGCCGTATTGATGCCTTTCTGGGCGATGAGCTGGTGGTGCAGGAACAACTGCACAGCATGAAACTGCCCGCCACTGAATTCCGCGCCGAATTTTCCCATTACATGCCCTTGGGTATTTATTTTTCCCATGATTTTCTTGGTCGCCATCCGCAATTCCTGGCCCAGTTTAATCACCAGCTAAAACGTTGCGCCCCGGCGGCACTGCAGCTCAGTGACACAGAGCAACAGCGCATTCGTCAGCAGCTGCAGGACACATTGCAGCCGCAGCTGCCGTCCAGCCGGCTGTTGCCGGCCCTGCAAGCGGAGAACAAACGCCTGGGAGTTCTGACCGTGGCAGCCAAAATGGCGCTGGATAAACAGTGGGTCGGTGAGACACAGCTCGGCAGCGGGCCTTTGCTGGAGCGGGTAGAGCAACAGCCGATATCGGCCTGGTTGCGGGAGTTGCAGCAGCAGTCTGAAGGGCTGATCCGGGAAATTTATATTACCGGTGCTCAGGGCATCAACCTGGCCCAGAGCCTGCCAACCAGTGATATTGACCAGTCGGATGAAGAGGCCTACCAGCAGCTGGTGGTGCAGCAGCAGCCGCTGTGGATTGGCCCGATTGAATACGATGAATCGGCCCGTTCGTTTCAGATCAAAGTTGCCTGGCCGGTGCCGGAACAAGGGCCGCGGCAAGGGATGGTGGTGCTGGGGCTGGATGCAGAGCACGCGCTGCGCCGCAGCCAATAGCCCTGCCATTGCTGGGGCTTTGTGGCGGTGGTAATTCCGCCGCTGCAGCGTACAATTCCGTCGTTTATGTTGTTG
This sequence comes from Venatoribacter cucullus, assembly GCF_016132445.1. Taxonomy (NCBI): domain Bacteria; kingdom Pseudomonadati; phylum Pseudomonadota; class Gammaproteobacteria; order Oceanospirillales; family Oceanospirillaceae; genus Venatoribacter; species Venatoribacter cucullus. The sequence continues at coordinate 1,178,663 of NZ_CP046056.1, forward strand.
GCGGATGTATGCCGAGGAGTTTCTGTCGTGTCTGATCTTTCCCGTTCTCAGGTTGAAGCCGCACTGGCGGCTTACACCGATCCTTATCTGAATACCGATCTGGTCAGCGCTGGTTGCGTGCGCGATATCCGCATTACCGGCGCGCAGGTGGCGGTGGATATTCATCTGGATTATCCGTCTGAATTTCTCAAAGGCGGCGTGGCACAACTGCTGCAGACGGCGCTGGAAAATCTGGATGGTTGCCACACGGCGACCGTTAACATCCGCTGGGCCGTGCAGCCCAATAAGCGCCAGAACAGCGTGGAAGCCATTGCCAATGTGAAAAATATTGTTGCGGTGGCATCCGGTAAAGGCGGTGTGGGTAAATCCACCACCGCCGTGAACCTGGCCATTGCACTGGCCAAAGACGGTGCCAAAGTAGGCCTGCTGGATGCCGATATTTATGGCCCCAGCCAGGGCATTATGCTGGGCGTGGCCGATGGTACCCGCCCGCAAACCATCGACAATAAATGGTTTGTGCCGATTGAAGCGCACGGCGTAAAAAGCATGTCGATGGCCTACCTGATTACCGAAAGTACGCCGATGGTGTGGCGTGGCCCGATGGTGTCCGGTGCCTTAATGCAGATTCTCACCCAGACCCAGTGGGGCGAACTGGATTACCTGATTATTGATATGCCGCCGGGCACTGGTGATATTCAGCTGACGTTAAGCCAGAAATTCCCGGTGTCTGGCGCCGTTATTGTTACCACCCCGCAGGATATTGCCCTGGCCGATGCCAAAAAAGGCGTGGAAATGTTCCGCAAGGTGCATATTCCGGTGCTGGGCATGATCGAAAATATGAGCATGCACATTTGTTCCAACTGCGGGCATGCCGAGCATATTTTCGGCGAAGACGGCGCCGAGCGTTTGGCTGAAACCTACCACACCGAAGTACTGGGCTCGCTGCCGTTATCCAAATACATCCGTGTGCAGGCCGATGCCGGTACCCCGGTGGTGGCGGCTGATGACTGCTCGGAAGTGTCGATGATGTACCGCCACGCCGCCCGCCGGCTGGCCGTGGCACTGGCCCGGCAGGCAGCGCAAAGCGACGCCATACCCACCATTGAAGTCAGTGACGAGTAACGGAGAATCTGGTGCCCGTGTCACTGGCTTGTGTCACTAATAGTCATTACATTGCTAAGTACGATCATTTACCGGCCGGTCAGGCCGGGTAAACTGCAGGTCATTCGTAAAGGGCTGCGCTAACAGACAGCCCGCTATAACAACAGATAACCGACTGGTGAGAGCAACCTGATGAGCAAGTATCCCCACATTCTGCAGCCGCTGGATTTAGGCTTCACGACCTTAAAAAACCGCGTGATGATGGGTTCTATGCACACCGGCCTGGAAGACCGTCCGTGGCATTTTGACGAGCTGGCTGAATACTTTGCCGAACGCGCCCGCGGTGGTGTGGGCCTGCTGGTAACCGGCGGTTTCTCACCCAACCGTCGTGGCGATTTACTGCCATTCGGCTCGAAAATGATCAGCCGCTGGCAGGTGCCGTTTCACCGTAAAGTGACCAATGCCGTACACGAAAACGGCTCCAAAATTCTGCTGCAGATTCTGCACGCCGGCCGTTACGGCTACACCCCGTTCAACGTGGCGCCGTCAGCCATTCAGGCTCCGATCAACCCGTTTAAGCCGAAAGAGCTGAGCTCGCGCGATATTTATAAAACCATCGACCAGTACGTGCGCGCTGGTAAGCTGGCCCAGAAAGCCGGTTACGATGGCGTGGAAATTATGGGTTCAGAAGGCTATTTCATTACCCAGATGATTAACAAACGCACCAACCAGCGGTCTGACGAATGGGGTGGTTCGTACGAAAACCGCATCCGTTTCCCGCTGGAAATTGTGCGTAAAATGCGCGCTGAAGTGGGCGAAAAATTCATCATCATGTTCCGTCTGTCTATGCTGGATCTGGTGGAAGAAGCCTCCGATATGGAAGAAGTGCTGATTCTGGCCAAAGAGCTGGAAAAAGCCGGCGTTACCTTAATTAATACCGGTATCGGCTGGCACGAAGCCCGTGTGCCGACCATCGTTACCTCCGTACCGCGCGCCGCTTTTGCTGATGTTACTGCCAAAGTCAAAGCGGCTGTTAACGTGCCGGTAGTGGCCTCAAACCGCATTAATATGCCGGATACCGCTGAAGAGATTCTGTCTGCCGGCAAAGCCGACATGGTCTCCATGGCGCGGCCGCTGCTGGCTGACCCGTACTGGGTGAAAAAAGTGGCAGAAGGTCGTGAAAACGAAATCAATACCTGCATCGCCTGTAACCAGGCTTGTCTGGATCACACCTTTGAAAACAAACGTGCGTCCTGTCTGGTTAACCCGCGTGCCTGTCACGAAACCACACTGGTGTACAAGCCGGTAACCCAGGCGAAAAAAGTGGCGGTGGTGGGTGCTGGCCCGGCGGGCTTAGCCTGTGCCGTGGTAGCGGCTGAGCGTGGCCATAACGTGACTATTTTTGAAGGTCGTGGCGAGATTGGCGGCCAGTTCAACTACGCCTCGAAAATTCCGGGCAAAGAAGAATTCAAAGAAACCATCCGTTATTTCAACGCCATGATTGCCAAGCACGGCATCGACCTGAAGCTGAACCATCGCGTATCCGCCGATGAGCTGAAAGCCGGTGGTTTTGATGAAGTGGTTATTGCCACCGGTGTCGCCCCGCGTATGCCGAATATTCCGGGTATCGACAGCCCGAAAGTGCTGTCGTATCAGGAAGTGCTGGATAAAGAACTGCAGCTGGGCAAAACCGTCGCGGTAATGGGCGCCGGTGGTATCGGTTTTGATATCAGTGAATACCTGACCCACGAAGGTGAATCCACCACGCTGAATCTGGATGCCTGGATGAAAGAGTGGGGCGTGGATATTACCAACTCCACCCGCGGCGGTTTGATGAAGCCGGAAGTGGAAGCGTCACCGCGCAAAGTCATTATGATGCAGCGTAAAGCGTCATCACTGGGCAAAGGCCTGAATAAAACCACCGGCTGGGTACACCGTGCGGTGATGAAAATGAAAGGCGTGGAACAGATCGGCGGTGTGTCGTACGACAAAATCGACGAGCAGGGCCTGCACATCACCATTACCAAAGGTGAAGACAGCAGCCAGCGCGTACTGGATGTCGATAACATCGTGATTTGTGCCGGCCAGGTATCGGTTAACGAACTGCATGAAACCCTGAAAGCTGATGAGAGCAAAACCTTTGGTCTGCATCTGGTTGGTGGGGCAGAATTTGCCGGAGAACTGGATGCCAAGCGCGCCATTAAACTGGCCAGCGAATTAGCGGCCAGCTTGTAAAAAAAGCCGGACATTCTGCAAATAATTAAGGCCGTTTCCGGACAGAAACGGCCTTTTTTATGCTCCGGCAGAAACGGCACAGAAAAACGAAAATCAATAGGCCGGCGCAAAAAAATTTTCCCGCCAGAGCCCCTGTTTTTTCCTTCAGGGCAGGCATAGTATGGCTTCGCTGTCGGGCCCCCGGCAGCTCTTTCACCCGGTAATAGTCTGTATTCTGTGAACAAACAGGAGAATTTGCTACGCCTGTCACAGGGATAGCGGTTGCTGTCTGCGGCGGGCATGGTTACAGTCTGTTACAGGGTGCAGACCCCTGTGCCTGAATACTTTTTTCTTAATTATTTTCTTGTGGAGAAAACCATGCGTATTTTTGCTATTGCTGCCCTGACCCTGTCTTCCTTATTCCTGGTTGCCTGTGGCAACAACGAACAAGCCGCTCAGGTTTCTGAGAAAGCGGAAGCCGTTGTTACTGAAACCGCTGCTGTGGTTGAAGAAGCGGCTGCTGATGCTGCTGAAGCGGTGAGCGAAGTGGCTGCTGAAGCCTCTGAAACCGCCGAAGCGGCGGTTGAATCTGCTGAAGAAGCGATTGAAGCCGCGGCTGAAGAAACTGCGGTAACCACTGCAGAATAATTGCCGTTAAATAACCAACGGGCACCGCGTTATTCGCCGTGCCCGTTGTCGTTTTTGTCTTTATCGTTGGTAATCTGCTGAACCAGATCGGTAACCGGTTGTGGCTCCGCCGGGGTATTGCGTTCTGGCAGTGGCAGATTAAAACGCACCATCAGGGCAAACCCACCTTCTTCGGTATCCAGCCATTCCACATGGCCGTGTAATAACTCGGTCAGCAGATTATAGGTCTGGTACAGCCCCAGCCCCTTGTGGCGGGCAACGGTACGGCGAGTGGTATAGAAGGGCATAAAGATGGCATCACGCTGGTCTTTATCCACGCCCTTACCGTTATCGCGATAATGCAGTTCCAGGTAATCACCGCGCTCGCGGAATTCTACAGTCACTTTCAGCTTACCGGCTTCGTGCAGCTCCTGGTTGTGAATGCAGGAGTTTTCCAACAGCTGGTCGAGCACAATCTGTAAGGCTTCCGGGTAGGTTGGCCAGTCAACCAGATAGCTGTGAACGGCGGTACGCAACTGCAGTTTTTCATCCTGTTTCTGATGTTCCTGTTGCCAGTTCTGCAACCATGGGCGCAACAGCAACAGTTCGCCGGCGTACTGATTTTCCTGCACCACGGCACTTTTCATCAGCTGGTTCAGTTCATTCAGACGCTCGGTGCCGTTATGAATAAATTCCAGCCCCTGGCGCAGATGCTGCTGTTGTTCATCCAGTGTCCAGTGCTGGTTATTATCGTTCAGGAAGGTTTCCGCCATGCGGATATTGCCCAGCGGGGTGTTCATTTCATGGGCAATGCCCATCACCAGCTGGCGCAATGACTGGGTTTTTTCTTTCTGCAGCTGAATAAGCGCCTGTTCTTTCAGATAATCCTCGGTCACATCCTGGCCCGAGCCAAACAAGGCGGCATTTTCGGCATTGCTGCCTTTGCGCATGGTCAGCGACACCATAATGCGCTCTTCGGTTACCGGTTGGGTCATGCTGACGACATAGGCCTGTACCCGGCCATTTTCTTTCAGTTTTTTCCAGAAGGCTTTGCGCTCTGCCGCATCGGTAAACAGGCTGTTAAAGCGCGGATTATCGGCATTGAAGTAACGCTGCTCGGTATAGCCCAGCATGGTGCGCCAGGCCGGATTGGTTTTACTGAAATAACCCTCGCCGTCGAGCTGGAATTTGCCGGTTAAAGAATTCTGGTACAGATCTTCATAGTCACGCAGATACTGAATGGCATCTTCCTGGCTTTGCATTAACTCCTGACGTGCTTTCAGCTGATCTTTCTGCAGCTGCATAATGCGTTCGCCCAGCGCCAGTGACAGCAGAATCACCTCCATAAAGGAACCGATCTGGTAGGCATAGAGGGTGAAAACATTGGTTGGAATCAGCCCCAGGCTGCGACTGTTGGCCAGAATCAGGCCGGTAATCAGTACCGCCCAGGCAATGGTGAAATAGCGTGCCGCAGCATGGCCGCGGGCCCAGAAGCGGATGCCCACCACCAGCGCCGAAGCCGTGAGGGTAATGCTGAGCAGATTATGAATCTGCACCATAGCCTGGTAATGCAGCAGCGGCAGCATTAACACGCTGACCAGTATCAGCGCGCTGTAGACCCGGAATAAACGGAAGGCACCGGCGCTGTGCTGTTTAAGGGCCAGAAAATTCGGCACAAACAGGCTCATAATCAGCATGTTCAGGGCAAAAAATATCGGCAGGGCAAATTCGTTAATACGCGGGACATCGGGCCAGAAGAACTGGAACGCCGAGCCTTCGTACACCATGTGAAAGAGCAGGAACGACAACACAAAACCCGAGTAATACAGATAGCTGCGTTCACGGGTAGAAAAGAAAATAAACAGGTTATACAGCCCCATCACAATCATGGTGGCGTAATAGCCGCCACGCAGCAGGTTGCTGGTAAGGAGTTTGTCCTGCAGGGTATCGGCATCCATAAGATTGGCCGGAATCTGAAAGGTGCCCTGAGTTTTTATCCGTAACAGCAGTACATAAGATTGCTGGGGTTGCAGCAGCAACGGCAGGATGGTGTTGGGATGGTCAATGGCACGGTTGCTGCTGAACGGCTGCAGATCGCCGCTTTGCTGATAGTGGCACTGGCTTATGCCAGTAACCGGCTGCGGACACAGCCAGGCTTCGGTTAAATCCAGCAGCGAGTAATGAATCCACAGTGCCCAGTCGGGCTGGCTGGTCAGGTTCTGCAGCGGCAGTTGCAGCCAGAATACCGAATTGCTGAAACCAAAGTTCAGGCTGTCGCGGTCGCTGAGCTGCCAGCCGCTGGCGGCCATGGCCGTGCTGGCATCCAGTTCTGCTGCCGGATCTTCCAGCCACAGGCTGTGCAGGCCGGTGCTGTAGTCACCGGGGTTGTTCAGGGTTAGCAGGGGTGGTGCGGCGGGCACCGCTTCCTGTTCAGCGTCTGGTTCAGCAGTAAGGCCGGACGCCAGCAGCATGGGGCTGAGCAGCAATGTCAGCAGCAGAATAAAGCAGCGGTGCAAAGTCATAAGAAAGCGTGCCGGTCAGGAAAGGTTCAGGAAAGGTTCACGAGAGGTTAATGATAGGCCATAACCACAATCAGCAGGGTCAGCCAGCCTATCAAACCGGCGACAATGGCCGCCCAGTTCAGGCCCGACAGTTGCAGATTCAGGTTAAAAAAACGGATATGGCGGTCGTGAATGGCGTTAATGCTCATATTCACCAGCGCGTTAGGCAGCAGGGTGAGCAGGGATAACAGCCAGCCCCAGGGGTTTTCGTTCACCAGCATCCAGGCCGGAATAAGACTGAAGGCCATAAACAGCACATACAGACGCACTGGCGTCCAGCGCGGTACTTCGTTTTCCAGAATGGCGCGCTGATGCACACGGCGGTACAGATCGTACTGATACAGGGGCGATAACAGCGTGCGCAGCAGCGGATTTACGGCCTCACCGCGATGCTGCAGCACTTCCCAGTTACGGTAGGTCCAGTACAGGCTGTACAGGCCGAAGGTGCAGAGCGTCAGCTCAATAAATTTTTCCGTGCCGACCTGAAAAAAGGCCGCTTTCTCCTGCAATTCCACCTGTTCCTGCATGGCTGCATCCCCGCTTAAGTGTGCCGCAGTATACTCCGGAGTGCAGGGGTGTGAAACACGCCACAACGGCCAGGGATCAAGTCTGGTCATCGGCGCAGCCTTTCAGTAATCTAGCCCGTCACTCAGACCGGCCTAAGAATAATCAATGTATGTTTTTTGAACAGGAACGAGGGCACTTCTTTCGCCCGCTGACCGGTAAATACCGTGCTCAGGTCATGGAATGCCTGCGCGAGCTGTACCAGCGTCTGTACAGCTCCAGCAGTGCCGATTATGGCCAGGCGCTGGCCCGCGACACCATGCTGGAAATCTTTCAGGAAGCGCTGGTGCGCGCCCCGGCGCTGGCCGATGGCAGCGACGAAGACGACAGCGACGACCTTACCGAAGGCCGCTTCCGTACCAGCCGTGAACACTCGGTGTGGGTGCTGAACCAGCTGCAGGAACATGGCTGGATCGAAAAGCAGGTCGACCAGGCTACCCTGCAGAGCACCTTCGCGTTTACCCGCTATGGGCGGCTGTTTACCGAGCCCTTTGTGGCCGAAAGCCGCAGCATGGCGCGTACCCGTCACCGCAATACCCGCAATACCCGCAATGCGCTGGAGTCTTTTCTGGAGCGTGGCGATATTTACGACCTGCTCGATGCCTACGAATATTCCGAGCGCATTATCAGCGATTTCACCGACGTGATTGCCGAGCTGGAAGAACGTAAGCGCGATCTGGTGCGGGAAATGGAAGATCAGCTGCTGGTGCAGCGCGCCAGTGAAGCCTTCTTTGATTTTATGGAAAACCGTTTCCAGCCGGATTTGTCCGTGCGCTTATCGGCCGACAACGTGGAAAAGCACCGCGACCAGATCAGCCAGTTAATTGCCGGCATCCGCAAACGCGATAAAACCTTTAAAGCCAATGCCGAACGGCGGCTGCGCGAACTGCTGCCGGAACTGGCGCAGGAAGGTCAGTCGGTGCTGTGGAATATTCTCGATGGTATCGACCAGCGCCTGCGCAACGCCTCCGACATTATGTTGCCGGCGCTGCGCAAAGCGCTGCAAAGCTTTACCAAACGCGCCGACATTATTATCCGCCAGATGAGCTACCTGGCCTCGCAGCAGCACAACGACGTGCTGGCGGTGTGCAAGCATCTGGCCGGCTTGCCGGAAGCGCAACAGAATGCGCTGCTGGAGCAGGCCGGTGAACGCATGGCAGTGCCGGAAATTGCGCTGGTCGACCCGGCTCAGGTACGGCTGGCACCGCCACGGCAACGTTTTATTGCCAGTGCCGCGGTGGATGAAGGCAAGGGCGATGTTGATATGGACGCCCGCCGCGATATTTATATTCAGCAGGTGCTGGACCAGGCGTTTTTAATTAACCAGCAAGCGCTGAAACAGTATTTACGCCGCCATCTGGGTGCCGGTAATAAAGTCTCCAGCCGCGATCTGCCCATTGAAAATGCGCAGGATTTCCTCGCCGTGGCCCACGCCATTGGCCTGGGGGCTGCCGATGGCTTATCCAGCGAATTTACCATCCGCATCAGTTACGACCCGGGTGAACATAACAGCGGCGCGGCGGCCGAATATTTCACCCGTAAAGACCATTTTATTTTTGAGCTGGTAGAGAAAGAGTCCTGATTATGCTGACCACCATTGACAAAGAATTAGACCAGGAAGGCCTCAGCCAACGGGATTTTTCCGAACTGCTGGTACGGTTGCTGGATTACGGCGTGATCTGCCGTGATGAAAGCCAGATTGAACAACAGCTGTATGACCGCTATTTACGTCTGGAAGAACTGGTGGGCGATTATTTATCGCTGCTGGGCATCCGCATTCAGCACGACCGCCGCTTTCAGTTTGTGCGCCTGTATCCGCCGGGTGCGCAGGTGCCGGGCATGGTGGACGACGAAACCGCTCAGGCCACACCGGCCTTCCGCAGCCGCTTAAACCAGAACGAAGTGGCATTAATTCTGGTGCTGCGCGCCCAGTACGACAAAGCCCTGCGCGAAGGGCTGGTGGACGAGCAGGGCTGCGTGATGGTGTCACTGGAAGCGCTGAGCATTGCCATGAAAAACCTGCTCAAACGTACGCTGCCGGATAACCTGACCGAACGTAAAACCCTGTTCCGCCGCCTCAAACAACTGCGGCTGGTGCAGATCAGCAACGACGACGATTTAACCAACAGCGATATGTGGCTGCGGGTACGGCCGATGATTATGAGCTATGTCTCGGATCAGGTACTGGCCGAACTGCTGGAAGAAAAAAACCCGGCGGCAGACGAGCCAGTGGTGGCTGCTGAAGAGAATACGGCCGCTGCGGAAACAGATGCGGAATCTGCGCAAGAAGAATCTGCTGAAGAACCTACGGCAGAACAACCTGCAGCCGGAATAAGCGCAGAACAACCAGCAGAACAAGAACAACCAGAAGAACAACCAGAAGATAATAACGGGGCCGCCGCAGCGGATGCCGAGCCACACAAACCGGCCAGCCTGTTCGGGGAATAACACAGCATGTTTCTGAAAAAATTTATCTACGTTAACTGGGGCAATATTCCCGCCACCGAATTTGAATTCGGCCCCATTAATTTATTGTCCGGCGGTAACGGCTCGGGCAAAACCACCGCCGCCGACGCCATTCAGACCATTATGACGGCCGCCCACGACACGCTGTTTCATTACAACCCTGGTCAGGACGAAGCCACCCAGCGCGGCCGTGGCAAAAACGTACGTACGCTGGCCTCTTATGTGCTGGGCTGTGACGACGGCAGCTACGCCCGCCCCGGTGGCGCGGTGGGTTATTTAGCCGCGGTATTTCACCCCACCCAGGGCGAAAGCGGTGAACCCTTTACCGCCATTATCGGCGTCAGCGCCAGTATCGACCGCGCCGGCAGCACGCCGGTGGCGCGCCAGAACGACCTGCAGTTTTATATCGTTACCGAACAACTGACGCTGTCAGATTTTCTTAAGGACGATAAGCAGGGCCAGCGTAATGTGCTGGAACTGGGCAAGCTGGCTGGCCATTTAAAAGGCCGTATGGATGCTGCCGCCATTGAAAAATACGACACCAAAAAACAATACCTGCGCCGTTTATACGGTGCGCTGCGTGGCCGTCACGATGCGGTGAGCGAACGCGAAGCCATGAACGCCGCGCGCACCTTCTCGCGCTTTATGGCCTACAAACCGGTGAAAAGCATCAACGGCTTTGTGGCGCAGGAAATTCTGGAACAAAAAGATCTGGGCGATGCCATCCGCAGCGTTTCCGATCTGATGAAAACCATTTATGCGATGGAATCCGACGCCAATACCCTGGCGGAAACCATCAGCATTCTCAGTAATACCAAAGCCGCTTCGCAGCGTTATATCGACCAATGGATTGATTACAACGTACTGGAATACACCGCTGCCAAAAGCCGCTTTGTGCAGGATCAGCGCGCTTATTTAAGTGCCAAAGAAAAGCAGCAGGGCGTGCGTGAACGGCTGCACAAAGCGGAAAAAGAACGCGAAGTGGCGCAGGAGCGCCGTAAACAACTGCGCGAGCAGTTAATTGGTATGGAAGCCCGCCGCCGCGGTATCGACGCGCTGCAGGATAAAGACGCCGCCGAACAAGCCATTGCCGACGGCAAAAAGAAACTGCAACAACTGGCCATTCCGCTGCTGGAACAGGACCAGCTGCTGCAGGCCTCGCTGCGCGCTACCGAACTGGTACACGGCGCGCTGCAGAAAACCTCCATCGGGCTGGAAATTCCCACCCTGGGGCAGAAAAAAATCATCGATCAGGCCAAAGCGGTACTGGCCATTAAAGATCAGGGCGCGGTGGATTTCCGCAAACTGCTGGGCAAAGACTGGATCGATTTATCACCGCTGGAAGAGCATCTGGACGACGCCCGTCAGCAGCAATTACTGGTGAACCAATGGCGTGACCGCTTCCATTCCACCGAACTGGAAAGCAGCGGTATTTCGCTGCGCGACCAGGTCGCCAAACAGGTCGACCGGCGCGAACAGAAACTGCAGCAAATTCAGCAACGCATTGCGCAGAAACAGGCCGATATCGACAGCTTGGAAGCGCGCCAGCTGAATTACCCCGGCTTTGTGCGTCAGGCGCTGGAAGCCATTCGCCGCGAATGCCCGCAGGCCGATCCGCGCGTACTGGCCGACTATGTGGAAATTACCGACCCGCAGTGGCAAAGCGCCATTGAAGGCTACATTGGCGGTGCCCGTTTCAGCATTATTGTGGAACCGGCCTTTGAAGCCGAAGCCGCACACATTTTGCGCGCCATTCCCGGCGGCAGCCGGGCACGGGTAATTCAGGGCGAAAAAGCGAAAAAAGACTGTGAACGCATGAGCCTGAACGACAACTCGATTATGCATCTGATGTCGTTTGAACACGCCACCGCGCGCGCTTATTTGCAGGCCAGCTACGGCTCGGTTGAGCAGGTGGCCGACGCACAAACCCTGCGCATGACCCGCCGTGGTTTAACCAAAGAGGGCCTGGGTTCGGGCTCTTATTCGGTGTACCGCTGCGACCTTGACGACAGCGAACTGGTGTTTGGTTTAGGTGCCCGTGAACGCGCACTCGCGGCCAAACGTGCCGAACTGGATACCTTAACCGAACAAGCCAACGAGGCCGGCTTCCAACTGCGTCAGGTGCAACAATTACTGGACGCCATTAATCTGTTGCGTCATGTGTCGTTTGCTGACCAGATGCAGGCCATGCTGGACGTGCAATACCAGCTGAAACAGGCTGAAAATGCGCTGGGCAATGTCGATTTATCCGACTTCAGTGCCATCGAACACGAATTCGAGGCATTGAAAGAAAAAGCCGACGATCTGGATGCGCAAATCAAAGAACTGGACGGTGAGCTGGGCCGTTTACAGCAACAGCTGAACGACAGCGAAAAACAGTGCAAACAGCTCAGCGACCAACAGGAAGCCACTGCGCAAGTTGCCGACGACAAAGAAGAAGCCCTGCGCCATATCGTATCGGTATGGCCGGAGTTTGATACCGAAGCGCGCTTACAGGCCGCTGATGCCGAAGCCGCCGACAGCCCGGCCGAGGTGATTGAAAACCAGCGCAAGAGCATCAGCCAGGAACTCAATTCCACCGCTTATGAAATTGAGCGCAACATTGCCGAACACAATTTGCGCTGTCAGACCCTGGACGCCATTGTCTACACGCCGGATTACCGCCAGGAACACTCGGTCGGTTTTTTCAAAACCGTGTGCGGGCTGGAGCGTGAAGCCGAGCGCGTTTATAACCGCCTGAAAAATAATATTCTGGTGGAAAAACAAGACAAGCTGCACCAGCTGCGCGAAAGCTTTAACAACGCCTTCGTTACCAACCTGTGCCATTCCATTTATCAGGCCATTAACGATGGCAAACGCATTCTGGAAGAGCTGAACAAAGAACTGGCCCATCACCAGTTTGGTGCCGACCGCGAAACCTACTGGTTTGATTGGGAATGGGTGCCGGAATTTAAGGAATACTGGCAGTTCTTTGAAGAAATCATCAAAAACCCGTCGCTGGGCGATGGCGCCACGCTGTTCGATGCTGATCTGTCGAAAAACGCCAAGCGCGTACGCGACCAGTTAATGAGCATGCTGCTGGACGACGACGAGCAAAAAGCCATGCGCGAACTGGAGCGTATTTCGGATTACCGCAACTACCGCGCTTATGAAATTTACAAGCAGCCGGCCAACAAAGACCCGATTGCGCTCAGCCAGTACGGCACCGGCTCCGGCGGCCAGCTGGAAACACCGGCCTATATTATCCGTTCGGCGGCCATTACCTCGGCGTTCCGTTTCAACGAAGGCGATACCCACCTGCGCATGGTGCTGGTGGACGAAGCCTTCTCAAAAATGGACGAAACCCGCTCTAAAGAAGTGATCAATTACTTAACCGAAAGCCTTGGCCTGCAACTGCTGTTTATTATGCCGACCAGTAAATCCGGCCCCTTTATGGACCTGATTTCCAACCAGTTTGTGTTCTCCAAAGTACCGCTCACCGGCGGCCAGAAAAAAGGCGAACTGCAAACCCGTGTACTGGTAGACCGGCAGCAGTGCAACCAGGACAAGGTAAAAGAGCTGTGGGCCAACCACCGCCGTACCATCCGCCATCAGGCCGGGCTGGATTTTATGGAGGAGTTTTCCGCATGATCGAGGCGAAACGGCCGTACGGGCAGGGCGATAATTCTTACCAGTCGGCCGGCGGTTACGACGGCATTAAACAGCTGGTGGATGACTTTTACGCGGCTATGGATACCTTGCCGGAAGCGGCGCACATCCGCGCCATGCATCCGGACGATTTATCCACTGCCGCCGATAAACTCACGCGCTTTTTGTGCGGCTGGCTGGGCGGCCCGCGGCTGTTTTCGGAAAAATACGGCCCCATTGCCATTCCGGCGTTTCACCGCGCTTTTCCCATTGGCCCCAACGAGCGTGATGCCTGGCTGCTGTGCATGAAAACCGCCGCCGCTAAACAGCCCTTTGCTGACGACTTTAAACAGTATTTGCTGGAACAGCTGTATGTGCCGGCCGAACGCAGCCGCAGCCTTGATTAAGGCATTGCTGCTGTTGTTGGTAATACCGCTGGCCAGTGCCAGCGGTATTTACCGTTGGGTGGACGCTGACGGCCGGGTACATTTTTCCGACCGGCCTCTGCAGCAAAATGCCGAGACAATAACGCTTAAACATCAGGCCAGTGGCTGGCAACCCATGGCCATTCAGGTGACCACCGCCGGTAGTTTACAAAACCGCCCGGCACCGCTGGATATGGCGCGTATTCAGAGCGAAGTAAACGGCATTTACCGCTTTTACCAGCAAACCCTGTATTTCGATTTTTTACGCTCTGTGCCAGTGAATATTCAGCTGCTGGAAAACCGGGCCGAATACATTCGCCATGTCTGGGATACCGCGCAATGGGACGCCAGTAAAACCCTGGGCGTTTATATGCCCAAAACCCACAGCATTGTGCTGTATCTGCACGAGGAAAAAACCGGCGGCCTGGAAAGTACCTACGCCACTATTCGCCACGAAGTCAGTCACGCCATATTGCATTCGTTAACCGGGCGCCTGCCGGACTGGCTGAACGAAGGCATGGCCGAACAAATGGAAACCCTTGGTTTCAGCGGTAACGCCTTTACGATTACTGCCCATCCGCGCAATAAACGCGGCTTGCTTGCCCGCCGCCAACAGGCCATGCCGGTGCTGCAATTTGTCGAGCTGCGCAGCGACCACTGGCGTAAATCCAACCATCAGCACGGTATTAATCAGGAAATGGCCGGGCAGCTGGTGTACATGCTGCTGAGTACGGATTACGGCCGCAGCTTAATTACCCGCTTACTTCAGGATTACAAACGTGGCGTGAATATGCGCTCGTATTATTTGCTCGACCAGCACTATATCGGTGGCGCCAAAGCGCTGGAAATACACTGGAATAACTGGCTGGCCAGTAATATGGCAGCACCGGCGCAGATTGAAATGAGGTAACCCATGCTTGCCATCCGCCACACCCTGGAAGTTTTTTTCACCTTTTTATGGCTGGGTTGCATCAGCTTCGGTGGCCCGGCCGCGCATATTGGTATTTTTCAGCGCGAATTTGTGCAACGTCGGCAGTGGTTGGGCAATGATGACTTTTCCCGCCTGCTGGCACTGGTGCAGTTTCTGCCCGGGCCGGCCTCCAGCCAGCTGGGTTTTGCCATCGGCCGGGTACAGGCCGGGCTGCCCGGCGCTGTCGCTGCCTTTATTGGTTTTACCCTGCCTTCCGCCGCGCTGATGCTGGCCTTTGCACTGGGTATGCTGGCCGGACTTGGTGACCAATACAGCTGGCTGGCGGGTATTATGCTGGGGCTTAAATGGCTGGCCGTGGTGGTGGTGGCCGACGCCGTGCTGACCATGAACCGCAATTTCTGTACCGATGGTTTTACCCGCATTATCGCTGCGGCCATGGCCGCCTTAACCCTGGCCACCGGCTTTATGGCGCTGGGTGGTTTACTGCTGGCAGCGCTGGCCGGCGGCCTGTGGTGGAAACCCGCGCAACCTTCAACAGCCACACCAGCAACCCTGCCAAAACCCAACGGCCGCAGCCTGCTGTGGTTATTGCCTTTTGCCGCCTTACCGCTGTTGGCCGTTATAAGTTCCCCAGTCGTTGACCTTATTAACGGCTTTTTCTACAGCGGTACGCTGGTATTCGGCGGTGGCCATGTGGTGCTGCCCTTATTGCAGCAACAGTTTGAACAGCAATTAACGGCCGATGCCTTATTGGCCGGTTACGCACTGGCGCAAGCCATGCCGGGGCCATTATTTACTCTGGCAACCTATTTAGGTGCCATGCTCTTACCCACAGCACCGGTATCAGGGGCGCTGCTGGCCACGCTGGCGGTATTTTTACCCGGTTTTTTATTACTGCTGGCGGTGCAACCCTATTGGCATCTGCTTACCCGGTACCCGCGCATTCGTGCCGCCGTTGCGGCGGTAAATGCTGCCGTGGTGGGGCTGTTATTCGCCACCTTTATTAACCCGGTATTAACCAGTGCCGGTTTATGGCACTACAGCAGCTGGCAGATTGTAATGCCGGGCCTGGCCATGCTGGGCGGTGTAATGGCATTGCGCTGGCTGAAATTACCCGTCTGGGCATTGGTATTACTGATGATCGCCACCGGCCTTGTTTTTCAGGTCATCACCCATTCATAAAACCCCGTCAGACTGTGGTTTTTAAACAGGAGAATTGCGAGTGAAACGTCCGCTGCGCTGGTTATTTTCAATCATAATTGCCTTGCCGCTGTTACTGGTTACCGCCGCCTGGGCGGTGCTGGGCTATTCGCCGGTGTATTTATACAACGCGCCTTCGGTGGCGACCGGCATTGGCGCCAAGCTCGCCTGTTCCATGCGCTATGTAATGGCGCAAAACCCGCAGCAGGCCGCCGCTGATATTAAAATTTATTCGCCCATTCTGGCGCTGCTGGATTACCACTACGACGATGAACAGCGCCGTGTTCGCGCCTCGTTAGCCGGTTACGAACGCACGGCCAGCTGGCAGGAAGGTATTGGCTGTTATCTGGATTATGCCGGCTTTACCGAACGCCAGCGCCTGCATTGGCCACAGGCCGAAGCCGTTGTTGCCGACTGGCCGCAGGGCTATCAGGTGAATACGATTAAACCGGAGTTACAGTCAAAACTGGCGGCCATGCTGGCGGAAGACAATGCCCTGGGCCACGACACCCGCGCTTTATTAGTGGTGCATAAAGGCCAGGTTGTGGCCGAAGCCTACGCACCGGGTTATACCGAACGCAGCCTGTTTTTAGGCTGGTCGATGGCGAAAAGTATTACCGGTTTAATGATTGGTCAGCTGCAAATGCAGGGCAAACTGGAGGTAACCGAAACCGGTTTATTTCCACAATGGCAGGACGGGCGTAGCAGCATCAGCATTGAACAACTGCTGCACATGACCGACGGCTTAGCCTACGACGAAATTTACGACCCCGGCGCCACCGCACCGGCCATGTTATTTCAGCACCCCAGCGCAGCAGCCTACATGCTGAGCCTGCCGTTGCGTGACGAACCCGGCCGCCATTACCGTTATTCCTCCGGCAGCACCGTATTGCTGAACCAGCTGGTGCAACAACGCACCGCCGCCAACAATGCCGCAGCAGTAGAACATTTAGCCGAACATTTTTTCCGCCCGCTGGGCATGCAACGTATGGTGTACGAAACCGACGCCGCCGGTTTATTAATGGGCAGCTCGTATTTATACGCCACCGCCCGCGACTGGGCCAAAGTAGGGCAGTTAATGCTGAACGGCGGCGAAATTAACGGTACGCGCATCGTGACCGAAGGCTGGATACAACGCGCATTACAGCCTAACGGCTCGGACAATAAACGCGACTTCGGCTACCAGTGGTGGCTGAACAAAGCCACCGACAAACCACGCTGGCCCGACCTGCCAGGCAATGTGTTTGCCGCGCAGGGCAACCGCGAACAGCGCGTGTTGGTAATGCCCGACCAGAATATCGTCATCGTGCGGCTGGGCTGGTCACCGGATAAATACCGCGATAACAAAAATTTTGTGGAAATTGCCAGCTGGTTCTGAGCGCGCAGGGCAATGGCTCTATCCTTGTCACGATCTGGTAGTAGGAGCGGGCCATGCCCGCGAACCATCCAGCACCATCAGTAAGGCTATGCCTCAGCAGGAACGGGCCTGTGATCGGCGTTCCTGAAACTCGCCAAAACAAGGGCAGACACCAACAAAAAGCTCAGTATAATCGGGCACATTACCGATTCAGGAACAGGCCCAACGGACATGACCCACGCCGAAGAACAAAAATTCCTCAACGAGCTGGAAAAAAAGCTCTGGACCGCCGCCGACAAACTGCGCTCCACCCTCGATGCCGCCCAATACAAACACGCCGTACTCGGCATCATCTTTCTTAAATACGTATCCGACGCCTTCGACACCCGGCGCAACGAACTCAAAGCCGCCTTTTTAAACCCCAGCCACGAATACTTCCTCAACCCGGATGATTTCGGCGGCGCCGAAAGCCCCGAATACGCCGACGAAGTGGCCATCGAACTGGAACAGCGCGACTACTACCAGGAAACCAACGTCTTCTGGGTGCCGCAGGAAGCGCGCTGGCAATTCCTGCAAGCCAACAACAAAACCGTTATCGGCGGCGAGCTGGACGTAGATGGAAAACGCATCCGCAGCGTCGGCATGCTCATCGACAACGCGCTGGAAGCCATCGAACGCGATAACCCCAAACTCAAAGGCGTACTCAACAAACGCTACACCCAATTACAGATCGACCAGGCCAAACTGGCCGAACTTATCGACTTAGTTGCCACCATCCCATTCACAGGGGCAGGCTTAAACAGCAAAGATATTCTTGGCCATATCTACGAATACTTTTTAGGCCAGTTCGCCTTAGCCGAAGGCAAAAAAGGCGGCCAGTTCTACACGCCCAAATCTATTGTGAGTTTAATTGTTGAAATGCTCGAACCCTTTAAAGGCCGCGTGTACGACCCGGCCATGGGTTCCGGCGGATTTTTTGTACAATCCGAAAAATTCATCCGCGAACACGCCGGCAAAGTAGGCGATATCTCCATTTACGGGCAGGAATACAACCACACCACCTGGCAGCTGGCCGCCATGAACATGGCCATCCGTGGGCTGGATTTTAACTTCGGCAAAGAACCCGCCAGCACCTACACCAACGACCAGCATCCCGATTTACGCGCCGATTTCGTAATGGCCAACCCGCCATTCAATATGAAAGAGTGGGACGCAGGCGTAAGCGACCACGACCCGCGCTGGCAATACGGCCGCCCGCCCAGCGGCAACGCCAACTTCGCCTGGCTGCAACACATGCTCTGGCACTTGGCCCCTAACGGCAGCCTTGGCCTGTTACTCGCCAACGGCTCCATGAGCTCCAACACCAACAACGAAGGCGCGATACGCAAACGCTTAATTGAAGAAGACTTAGTGGAATGCATGGTGGCGCTGCCCGGCCAGTTATTCACCAACACCCAAATACCCGCCTGCATCTGGTTTTTAACCAAAAACAAACAGGCACGCGTATCCGCCTCTGGCCGCCCGTTACGCAAACGCGAAAACGAAGTGCTGTTTATTGATGCACGCAATTTAGGCTACATGAAAGACCGCGTACTGCGCGATTTTACGGCGGCGGATATTGCCAAAATTACCGACACCTTCCATGCGTGGCAGACCGTTGGCTTGCAAGACGCGGGACGGGAGACGGGAGACGCCATTAAGCCGGAAGCCGGAAGCTTGACGCCAGACGCACAAGCCTCAAGCGTCCAGCCTCAGGCGTCCAGCGTTTACCAGGATATTCCCGGCTTCTGCAAAGCGGTCAAACTCGATGAAATTCACAAGAACGGCTATGTGCTCACCCCTGGCCGTTACGTCGGTGCCGAAGAACAGGAAGACGACGGCGAACCCTTTGCCGATAAAATGGCGCGCTTAACTGAACAGCTCGGACAGCAGTTTGCTGAAAGCGCCCGCCTGGAAGCTGAGATTAAAAAGAATCTGGCGGGGTTGGGTTATGAGTGTTGATTCTAAAGTTGTTTGCTTTGAATACTTACTATCTGAAAAGCCACGTAATGGTCTTTACAAAAATAAAGATTTTCAGGGGCGTGGAAGCCGGTGGATAAAAATGAGTGATGTCTATGGAAAGGAATTCCTAGATAGTCAAGAAACTGAGCTTATAGAGGTTGATGAAGGTGAGATTGATAAATTTGGTTGTAAGGAAGGGGATCTTCTTTTTGGTAGGACCTCTTTAAACCTTGAGGGTATAGGTGATTGCATATTGGTAATGTATGTGGAGGATGTTCCTATATTTGAATCTAACCTTTTTAGAGTTAGATTTGATAGGAATAAAGCGTATCCATTGTTTTATTATTACTATTTCAAATCCAATTTTGGTCGGCAGGCCATTCAAGGAATAGCGAAGCAAACCGCTGCGACCAGTATTACTTCAAGTGATTTTGTGAAGTTGCAAGTTCCGTATGTTTCATTAGATTATCAAATAAAAGTCGCAGATATACTTTATCGATTTGATGAAAAAATCCAACTCAACCGCCAGATTAACCAAACCCTCGAACAGATGGCGCAGGCCATTTTCCAGTCGTGGTTTGTCGATTTCGAGCCGGTAAAAGCCAAGATCGCCACTAGACAAGACTGGCTGGCCCGGCAGGCAGCGCAAAGCGACGCGCACGACGATGCGCCGCAGTTTTCCTCACCGGTCTGTTACGCCCATGAGTTTGCCGACGCAGCCGCGCCAGCACCGGCCACGCAGGCCGACCTTGAAACCTTTATGAACCGCGCAGCTATGTGCGCCATCAGCGGCAAAACCGACGCCGACCTCGATGCCATGCCCGCCGCCGACTACCAGCGCCTGTACCACACCGCCAGCCTGTTCCCCGACGAACTGGTCGAATCCGAACTCGGTGAAATCCCGAAGGGGTGGGAGGTTGGTTCTTTAAAGAGCCTTTGTGTCCGAATTGAAAGTGGCGGAACGCCAAAGCGAACGGAACCAAATTATTGGGGCGGGGACGTAAAGTGGCTGACTTCTGGCGAGGTTAGAGAATCTCTTGTTTTTGATACAAAAGAGAAGATATCTCTGGATGGTTTGAGCAATAGCAGCGCTAAGTTATGGCCAAAATATACCACTGTTATTGCCATGTACGGTGCTACTGCTGGGCAGATATGTCTTTTACTTGAGGAAATGTCCGCTAATCAGGCTTGTTGTGGCTTAATTCCATATGAGTATTCTGAAAGTTTTTTATATCTAAATTCTCTTTCTGCTTCTTCAGATTTGGCATCTAAGGCATCTGGTTCAGCACAGCAAAACCTAAACAAGGGGTTAATTGAGAATCACAAGGTATTAAACCCGGACATTGCAGTGCTTTCCGTCTTTCAGGAAACAGTAGGTGTCTTTTTCTCTGAATCAGAAAGCATGGTGCGCAATATTCAGGTTCTATCAGATATCCGCGATTCACTCCTCCCCAAACTCCTCTCCGGCGAACTGGATATTTCTGCCTTAACCGATCTGTCGGATAACGCCGCCGAACCCGGTGCCGCCCATGACTAAAATCGACCGCAGCCAGAACCGTATTCAGCCTTTGCAGTCGCGTAAGTTCAGCGCGCTGAACCTTACCGAGCGTCTTCGCTTGCAGGAATGGCTGGCGCAGGCGTGGCAGCGCGTGCGTGCGGGTGGTTAAACTGTACCGGTATTTACAAATGCGCCAAGCAGAGAATGATCTATGGCTTATGAACCGCCTTTTACCCTGACCAGCGAGATTCTGTCCCGCGTGGCGGATATTGCCGAACAGGTCGGGCGTTTAACCGCGCAGCCGGAGCAGGGTATGGATTTGCGACTGCGCCGAGTAAACCGCATCCGTACCATTACCGGCTCGTTGGCCATTGAAGGTAATACCCTCAGCGAAGAGCAGATTACCGCCATTCTGAACGGTAAGCCGGTGCTGGCACCGCCGCGTGATGTGCAGGAGGCCCGTAATGCCTTGCTGGTATACGAGCAACTGCCCAACTGGCAGGCCAGCCACGAGGCGGATTTACTGGCCGCGCACAAATTGCTGATGACCGGCTTGCTGGATAACCCCGGCCAATACCGCAGCGGCGGTGTGGGGGTGATGCAGGGCGACAAGGTGCTGCACATGGCACCTCCGGCCAGCCGGGTGCGCGAGCTTATGCAGCAGTTATTCGCCTGGGTAAAACAGAGCAACGCGCATCCGCTGATTGTCAGCTCGGTGTTTCATTACGAGTTTGAGTTTATTCACCCCTTTGCCGACGGTAATGGCCGTATGGGTCGTTTATGGCAAACCTTGCTGTTGTCGCAGTGGCATCCGGCGCTGGCCTGGTTGCCGGTAGAAAGCATGGTGCATGAACATCAGGCGGCCTATTACGACGCCATTAATAACAGCAATAAGGCCAGCGATGCCGCGCCCTTTGTGCTGTTTATGCTGGGGTGTATTCAACAGGCGTTGGTGGCCGTGCTGGAGCAAAACGCCCCTGTAAACGCCTCTGTAAACGCCCCTGTAAATCTGAAAACGCCACAGGCCATTTTGCAGTTACTGGCCGACAATCCGGCCCTGACCCGGCAGCAACTGGCCGACAGGCTGGGCAAAGACCTGCGCACGATTGGCAGAGCTATCAAAAAGTTGCAGGATGTTGGGGCGTTGCAACGCCGGGGTTCCGATAAAGATGGCCACTGGCAGGTTATGAACGGGCAGGCAGAGTAAGCCTGTCAGTCACACACCAAAAGGATTGATCTGTGATTACCGAAGACCAACTGGAACAGCTGTGCCTCGACTGGTTTAAAGAAACCGGCTACGAGTACGCCTACGGGCTTAACATTGCCCCGGATGGCGACACGCCGGAACGGCGCGATTACCGCGGTGTGGTGCTGGAAGGGCGGTTATTGCAGCAGTTGCAGCGCATTAACCCGCACCTTCCGCTGGCCACGCTGGAGCAGGTAGTGGCGCAGGTCGCCAAACCCGACAGCCCGGTGCTGATTAACGCCAATAAAACCTTCCACCAGTATTTGCTGGAAGGCGTTAAGGTGGAATACCGCGACAACGGCGAAGAAAAGCACGATTACGCCCGTCTGATTGATTTTGGTTCGGTCACCAATAACCAGTTTCTGGTGGTGAACCAGTTTTCCATTATCGGCAGCAAGGGCCACCGTCGCCCGGATGTGGTGGTGTTTATCAACGGCCTGCCGCTGGCGGTAATTGAGCTTAAGAACCCGGCCGATAACCACGCCGATATTTTAAAAGCCTTCGATCAGCTGCAAACCTACAAAGACGAAATTCCCGATCTGTTTGCCTTTAACGAAGCGCTGGTGATTTCCGATGGCTGGGACGCCCGCATCGGCACCCTTACCGCCAGCCGCGAACGCTTTATGATCTGGCGTACGGTAAAAGACGAAAGCGATAAGCCCGCGTGGGAATACCAGCTGGAAACGCTGGTGAAGGGCTTTTTTAACCCGGAACTGCTGCTGGATTACCTGCGTTTTTTCCAGCTGTTTGAACAATCCGGCGACGTTACCATTAAAAAAATGGCCGGCTACCATCAGTTTCATGCGGTGCGGGCGGCGGTTCAGGCCACTTTAATTGCCGCCAATAAACGCGCTGCCGCCGCCGAAGAGCGCGCTGATTACCATAAACGGGTGGAGCCGGGCTCGGGTAAAGCCGGGGTGGTGTGGCATACCCAGGGCAGCGGTAAATCCATTTCTATGGTGTGCTACGCCGCCAAGCTGCTGGCGCAGCCGGAAATGAACAACCCTACGCTGGTGGTGGTCACCGACCGCAACGATCTGGACGGCCAGTTATTCAATACCTTCAGCATGGCCGCCGATACGCTGAAACAAACCCCGGTGCAGGCCGACAGCCGCGATGCGTTGCGTGAAATTCTGGCCAGCCGTCAGGCCGGTGGCATTGTGTTTACCACCATTCAGAAATTCGCTTTGCTGGGCGATGAAAATACCCACCCGGTGCTCAGCAGCCGCCACAACATTGTGGTGATCAGCGACGAAGCGCACCGCAGCCAGTATGGCGATAAGGCCAAATTCAACGAGAAATCCGGCCAGTTTACCTACGGCTATTCCAAGCACCTGCGCGATGCGTTGCCGCTGGCGTCGTTTATTGGTTTTACCGGCACGCCCATCGACAGCGCCGATAAAGATACCCGCGCGGTGTTCGGCGATTATGTGTCGGTGTACGACATTCAGGATGCGGTGGAAGACGGCGCGACGGTGCCGATTTATTACGAATCGCGCCTGGCCAAGCTGGATATTAACCAGCAGGACATTGAGCAGCTGAATGCCGAAGTGGACGAAGTGCTGGAAGACGCCGGCGACGATGACGAAGGCACCGCCGTGCGCGAAAAAACCAAATCGCAATGGGCTGCGCTGGAAAAACTGGTGGGCAGTAAGCCACGGGTAGAGCAAATAGCCGCTGATCTGGTGCAGCACTTTGAGGCGCGCACGGCCAGTATGCCGGGCAAA
Source organism: Venatoribacter cucullus (assembly GCF_016132445.1). Classification (NCBI taxonomy): domain Bacteria; kingdom Pseudomonadati; phylum Pseudomonadota; class Gammaproteobacteria; order Oceanospirillales; family Oceanospirillaceae; genus Venatoribacter; species Venatoribacter cucullus. Next base: position 1,202,208 of record NZ_CP046056.1, read on the forward strand.
GGCATGATTGTGGCGATGAGCCGGGAAATCTGCGTCGATTTATACGATGCCATTGTGGCGTTAAGGCCCGATTGGCACGGCGCTCCATTAGGTGAAGCGGCAGATCCGCACAAAGGCGCGATCAAAATTGTAATGACGGGTTCCGCCGCCGATAAAGCCAAGCTGCAACCGCACATTTACAGCAAAGACATTAAAAAGCTGTTTGAAAAACGCTTTAAAGACGTGAACGACCCGCTGCAACTGGTGATTGTGCGCGATATGTGGCTGACCGGCTTCGACGCCCCAAATTGCCACACCATGTACATCGATAAGCCGATGAAAGGCCACAACCTGATGCAGGCCATTGCGCGGGTTAACCGCGTATTCAAAGACAAGCCGGGCGGTTTGGTGGTGGATTACATCGGCATCGCCAATGAATTAAAACAGGCGCTGAAAACCTACACCGATTCCAAAGGCCGGGGTAAACCGACGCTGGATACCGCCGAAGCGTTCGCGGTGTTTATGGAAGAGCTGGATAAACTGCACGGCCTGATGCACGGCTTCGACTATGCCCGCTTCAGCGAGGGCGGTACGGTGGCGGTGCGTTTATTGCCGGGGGTTATTAACCATTTGGCCGGGCTGACGGGGCCGGATAAAGACCGCGACGGCAAGCGTCGTTTTTTTGATGTGATGGCGCGCCTGGCCAAAGCCTTTGCCTTGTGCAGCACATTGGATGAAGCCTTGCCCCATAAAGCCGAAGTGGCGTTTTTTGCGGCGGTGAAAAAAGCCTGGATGAAGAACGCCAGCGTAGACCGCCGCATCAGCGACGATGAAAAGAACTCGGCCCTGCGCCAGATTATCGACAACGCCATTATTGCCGAAGGGGTGGACGATATTTTCGCCCTGGTGGGGCTGGATAAGCCGAACATCGGCTTGCTGTCGCCGGAGTTTCTGGAAGACGTGGCGCAGCTGGAGCAGAAAAACCTGGCGGTGGAACTGCTGGAGAAACTGCTGAAAGACGAAGTAAAAGCCCGCATGCGTACCGACAAGGTATCGGAAAAGAAATACTCCGACCGCATTATGGAAACCCTGCGCAAATACCATAACCGCGCTATTGAAACCGCTCAGGTACTGGAAGAGCTGATTCAGATGGCGCACGACATGGCCGCCGATGCTGAGCTGGCGGAAAAGTCGGGCCTGAATGCCGAAGAGATCGCCTTTTACCGGGCGTTAATTCAGAATCAGGCGGCGGTGCGGGAAATGGGCGACAACAACCTGCGTGAGCTGGCTAAGTTTGTAACCGCCGAGCTGCGTAAATCGGTAACGGTCGACTGGTACGAACGCGAAAGCGTGCGCGCACGGCTGCGCAACCTGGTACGCCGCGCCCTGCGCCGCTGGAAATACCCGCCGGATAAATCCGACGAAGCGGTAGACCTGTGCATACAACAGGCCGAAGCGCTGGCGGAAGAATGGGCGGTGTAGTTTTTTGCGGGCCGTTGGCTCGTTGCTAGGTGTTACCCTGAATAGGTGGATCAAACAGACCTGATAATTTTAAAAAGGCACCTACTGAAGCTGCTTGAGTTACGTGCTTCACCAGCAGGAAGCATGGTAACGGAGCGTCTGGCCGAACTACTGGCGGCGCTCAGTAGTTTGAGCTGACCATCAGTGATGAATCGCCGCTTATGCGGCGCTTTCTTAGCGCTTAATACTGCACAAACCAATGCCGCTCCCACGCCAGCAGCACTTTTTCCGGGTATTTGGTGCGGCCTAAGCTGCCGTTGTAGCGGGCGAGGCCACGAATAAAGTCGCCTTTTTCGCGGTCGAGGTAGTGTTTCAGAATGGTGCAGCCGTAACGCAGGTTGGTTTCGGCGTTCATCAGGTTGTCGTCGGGGCGTCCGATCTCATTTTTCCAGAACGGCATTACCTGCATATAGCCCTGGGCGCCAACGCGGGATATGGCAAAGCGGTCGAACGCGCTTTCTATTTGTATAACGGCCAGTACCAGCTCTGGTTGTAACCCGGCGCGGCTGGCTTCGCGGTGTACCAGGGTTAAAAAACGCAGGCGTTCCTGTTCGTTTTTTATGTAGCGCGTTAAGCGCGATGACATATCCAGCAACCATACCTGGGCGTCGTATTCATCAGCAAAGGATTCGCTGCTGTTTACGGCTTCGCGCAGGGCATTTCGCAGCTGGTTGTCGGCGCTCGGGCTGGCTGTGCTGTTAACTGAGGGGCTGGCTTGCTGGTTCGCCAGTGCCGGTGCCAGGCCGCCCAGAAGGCATAAAAAAACCAGAGCACGCGCTGGGCGTACTCCGGTTTTCAGCAGGCGTTTAACTGCAGCGCCGTTCAGCATTGCACCTGGCTTTGCAGGTGGGCAACGATGTCGGCCAGGGCAATTTCGTGCTTCACACCATCACGACGGGCCGCGTATTCCAGCTTGCCGGCTTCCAGGCCGCGGTCCGATACCACCACGCGGTGCGGAATACCAATCAGCTCCATGTCGGCGAATTTCACGCCGGGGCTGGTTTTCTTGTCGCGGTCGTCCAGGTACACCTCAAAACCGGCGGCGGTTAACTGCTCGTACAGTTCGTCGGTGGCTTTGGTAACGGCTTCCGATTTCTGGTAGCCCATCGGCACAATGCCGACCTGGAAGGGTGCAATGGCATCCGGCCAGATAATGCCGTTGTCGTCGTGGTTCTGTTCAATGGCGGCTGCCACCACACGGCTGACGCCGATGCCGTAGCAACCCATGATCATGGTGCGGGTTTTGCCGTTTTCATCCAGCACGGTGGCATTCATAGATTCTGAATACTTGGTGCCCAGCTGGAAAATATGGCCCACTTCAATGCCGCGTTTAATTTCCAGGGTGCCTTTACCGCAGGGGCTTGGGTCACCGGCTACGACATTGCGCAAATCACGAACTTCCGGCAGCGCGGCATCGCGTTCCCAGTTAAAGCCGCTGAAATGCGCGTCGGTATCGTTGGCACCACAGATAAAGTCGGCCATGTGCGCCGCGCTGCGGTCCACGTAGCATTTGGCTTGCAGGCCTTGCGGGCCGACAAAACCGGTTACGCCGCCAATGGCTTCGATTTCGGCATCGGAGGCAAACTGCAGCGGTGCCGCAACGCCCGGGATTTTTTCGGCTTTGATTTCGTTCAGTTCGTGGTCACCACGCAGGAACAGCACCACCGGTGCCGGTTCGCCTTCGGCTTTTTCATCGGTATGCGCGCCGCGCACCACAATGGCCTTGAGAACCTGGCTGGCATCCACTTTAAAGAAAGCGGCCACGTCGTCGATGCTGGTCGCGGCCGGGGTCGATACTTTGGTTAATACCGCAGTCGCTGCCGGGCGCTCGCCCGCCGGGGCGACGGCTTCGGCCAGTTCGACGTTGGCGGCGTAATCACTGTCGGTGGAGAAGGCGATGTCGTCTTCACCGGAAGAGGCCAGTACGTGGAATTCGTGCGATTTGGCACCACCAATAGAGCCGGTGTCGGCCAGTACCGGGCGGAAATCCAGACCTAAACGATTGAAGATGGCGGTGTAGGCCGCGTGCATCTTGTCGTAGGTTTGTTGCAGGCTTTCTTCGCTGGTGTGGAAGGAGTAGGCGTCTTTCATAATGAATTCACGCGCGCGCATCACACCGAAACGCGGACGGGTTTCATCACGGAATTTGGTCTGAATCTGGTACAGGTTCAGCGGCAGCTGACGGTAGCTGCTGATGTTGTTGCGGGCCAGGTCGGTAATTACTTCTTCGTGGGTCGGGCCAATGCAGAAATCGCGGTTGTGGCGGTCTTTTACGCGCAGCAGTTCGCCACCGTACTGGAACCAGCGACCGGTTTCTTCCCATAGTTCCGCCGGTTGCACGGCGGGCATCAGCACTTCCTGGGCGCCGGCTTTGTTCATTTCTTCGCGCACAATGGCTTCTACTTTGCGCAGGGTGCGCAGGCCAACCGGCATCCAGGTGTACAGGCCAGCGGCCAGTTTACGGATCATGCCGGAACGCATCATCAGCTGGTGGCTTACCACCACAGCATCGGCGGGGGTTTCTTTTTCGGTGGTTAACAGAAATTCGGTAGCGCGCATGGCTTGAGGCATCCCACGGGTGGATTGATTAAATTGGCAAAACAATGGCAGGGATTTTATAGGTTAGCGGCCGCTGCGGCAATTTGACTCTGTTCGCCAACTGCAACGCCAAGGCCGCCACTGCAACATAAATTTAACCTTGGTCGGCTTGTGCGCCGGTTTGGCTGTGCCATACTCGCCAACCTGCCTGCCAATGCGATGGTGACAGTGATGGCTACCAACGAACATTACGATCCGTCTTTATACCCCCATACCAGCCCGATTGAGGCCGATTTACCGGTATCGGAAGCTTGTGTGCGTAACCAGCAGCCCATTGCTGAGGTGCTGGCGCAAGAACTGCCCGCCGCCGGTGTGGTACTGGAACTGGGTAGCGGCACCGGCCAGCACGGTGCGTTTTTCAGCCGGCGCTTTCCGCGCCTGCAATGGCAGCCTTCTGAACTGGCCGACCGCATTGCCGGCATTAACGCCTGGCGTGCCAAAGCCCGCTGCCATAACTTTCTGCCGCCGCTGATTCTGGATGTGACACAGGATTTATGGCCAATAAAACAGGTGGATGCGGTGTTCAGCGCCAATCTGGTGCATTTTATTGGCTGGAATAAAGTGCGCAGTATGTTGGGTGGTGTGCGCAGGGTGCTGAAGAAGTCGGGGTTGGCGGTGTTTTACGGGCCGTTTAACTATGGCGGTAAGTTCACCAGCGACGGCAATCGCCGGCTGGACCAGTGGCTGAAACAGCGCGACCCGGAGTCCGGCATTAAACACGCCGAGCAATTTATTCTGGCCGCCCGCCGCGAAAAGCTGCGCCTGCTGAAAGACATTGCCATGCCGGCCAATAACCGTTTACTGATTCTGCAGAAATACCAGTAATGCCGTTATCACAGCAACAGCCTTGTCCCTGGGCCAAAGGGGACGATTACCTGCACTACCACGACACCGAATGGGGCGTACCCAGCCACGACCGTATCCGTCTGTTTGAAAAACTCTGTCTGGAAGGCCAGCAGGCCGGCTTAAGCTGGATTACCGTGCTGCGTAAACGCGAGCATTACCGCGCCTGTTTCCATCAGTTTGTGCCGGAAAAAATTGCCCGCATGACCGATGCCGAAATTGAACAGCTGCTGACCGACGCGGGCTTAATCCGCAACCGCCTGAAGTTATACGGTATCCGCAAAAATGCGCTGGCGTTACTGGCGCTGGAGCAGCAGGGCGTGGATTTTGCGGAATTTCTCTGGGGTTTTGTCGGCGGCAAAACCATGGTTAACCGGCTGGCCAGTATGGATGATGCGGTGGCGGAAACCGCCGAGGCCCGCGCCATGAGCAAAGCCCTGAAAAAAGCGGGTTTTACCTTTGTTGGCCCCACTATTTGTTACGCCTTTATGCAAAGCATGGGGCTAGTGAACGACCATCTGATCAGCTGTCCTCAGCATCCGGATAACCGCTGAATACGGATTCAGTCAAAACACACCTCAGGGAGAACCTTATGAATACCAAATCTGCATTCATTCTTGGCTTACTGATCTGCATTGGCCTGACCACTGCCGGCTGGCTGCTGGGAACCAGCGCCGTACGCATTAAAGAATATGAGCGCGTGGTATCGGTAAAAGGCCTGGCCGAGCGCGAAGTACCGGCCGATATCGCGGTGTGGCCCATCCGTTTTGCTGCCGGCGACAACAACCTGACCGCACTGTACGGCACTCTTGAGCGCAATACCGCCGAGATTCAGCGCTTTCTGACCGATGCCGGCTTCAGTGCCGATGAAATTACCACCGCTGCTGCCATTGTCACCGACAAACTGGCCGAGCGTTATGCCGACCAGAACGCCAGCCTGCGCTACACCGCCCAGCAAACCATTACCGTGTATTCCGGTAAGGTCGATCTGGTGCGGAAAAGTCAGGAAGGTTTAGCCGAACTGGGTAAAAAAGGCATCGCCTTTGGCGGCGACGAATACAGCCAGCGTATTACTTATCTGTTTACCCAACTGAACGACCTGAAACCCGCCATGGTTGAAGAAGCCACCCGCAATGCCCGTGCCGTGGCCGAGCAATTCGCGGCGGATTCCAACAGCCAACTGGGCAAATTAAAATCGGCGCGGCAGGGCCAGTTCAGCATTGAAGATCGCGACAACAATACGCCGTACCTGAAAAAAGTGCGGGTGGTTTCTACCGTGGATTACTACCTGGCGGATTAACGCGAAACTTCTTTTTCTATTCCGGAGAACAACAGGGATGTTGCTGAAAACCTGCCCCTACTGCACCAAGGTGCTGCCATTTTTTAACCTGATCTGGCAGCGCCTGAGCGCGTCCGAAAAAGACGGGCTGCATTGCCCGCACTGCCGCTCGGTCATCTCTATGCAAGGAAGTGCCAGTCTGGGCTTACCGCTAGGGCTGGGTGGTGCCAGCGGCTGGCTGATGGGAACGTGGCTGGGCTACAGTGATCTGAGTGTTAGCACCATTGCGATAAGTACCGGCGTATTTCTGCTGGTGTTTATCCTGGCGTCGTACTTCACGGCGCCGGTGCGGGATAGCTGAAAAACTGAATGGCAGGGGAGTTTTGTTGTCAGTTTGAGTGGGGATATTGCTGTTTCTGATGCAGAACACGAAGAATACGAATCGTGCTGCCATCAAAAAAATAAACAACCATCAGAGATACATCAGGAATAATTAACAATCGGCCACGAATTCCAACCCGTTCAACCCCCATAAGCGGTTGTGCAATCAGGGTTTCAACCTTTGCGACAATTAAGTCATCCGTTTTTTCCGCCGCGATAGGATTGAATTGGTATAAGTATTCGAAGATTTTTTCGCGGTCATTCAGCGATTCTTCTTCCCATGCAATCATTGGTTCAGGCGCTTACGAATTATTGCTTTACGCTCTTCCATTGCTGCTTGAGCGGCATTGTGTTCAACAAAAACAGCCTGACCGGAATCCAGTTTGGCAAAGGCCTGGGTCACTTGTTCGGTAAGCCAGGCATCATGTGATAACACCTTACGCTGTTGTTCGGCCATCTGTTCAGCCAGCTCACGGCAGGCATCGCTAAGAGTACGCCCCTGGCTTTCTGCCAGTTGCTGGGCCAGGCGTTTGGTGTCTTCGGCTATCCGGAACTGAATGCGGGTTTCCATCGTTGACTCCCGTTGGTTGTGTGCACAAATGTTAGCACTGACGTCTGCGGTGCAGCAAGTAACGGCAGGGGCTGGTTTTATATCCCGGACTTCCTCTATCGCACTCAGGCCACCGCACTGCTCGCGGCATTGGCAATCAATCCTTCCAGACTATCAATATCGCCATTCATACCGGCATTCACCTGTGCCATGGCGGCGACTTCTCCCACAATAATTAACCCCGGGCCTTTGCTGTCGTGCAGGCAGCGTTGGGCTAAATGCGGTAAATCCATCAGTACGCCTTTTAGCACGCGCTGGTCGGGCAATGTGCCGTTGACGATTAATGCGACCGGTGTGTCTTCGGCAATGCCGTCGTTCAGTAAGTGCCCGGTGATCTGGCCGGCCTGACGCAGGCCCATGTAAAACACGCGGGTGGGGCTGTGGCTGGCTGCAAAATCGCCGTACTGGCTGTGGCCGCTGTGCAGCATTAAGGCGTTGCCGTACTGGCGGTGCGTCAGCGGAATGTGTGCAGCAGCGGCGCAGCCGAGGGCGGCGGTTATGCCGGGAATAATCTGCACCGGAATATGACGCTGCTGCAGGTATTCCAGTTCTTCACCACCGCGGCCGAATAAAAACGGGTCGCCGCCTTTCAGGCGTACCACGCAGCGGTATTTTTGCGCGGAGGTGTGCAGGGCTTTATTGATATCGGGCTGGCCCATGCTGTGCGCGCCACAGCGTTTGCCGGTGTGCAGGCGTACGCAACGCTTGGGCAGCATGGCGAGTATGTCGTCGCTGATCAGGCTGTCGTACAGCACGATGTCGGCCTGGCTGATAATACGCAGCGCTTTCAGGGTTAATAATTCCGGGTCGCCGGGGCCGGCGCCAATCAGCCAGACGGTGCCGGGCTGGGTTTCTGAATGTGAAGGTTGTGGGTGGCGGGATGGAGTTTTCATAAGGCGACCTCGCAGCGTGCCTGTTGCAGCAATGCTTTTATTTCAGGAATGCAGGAACCGCAGTTGGTTCCGCAGCGTAACTGTTGGCCCAGCGCGGCGACGGTGCTGTGGCCAGCGTGCAGGGCGTGTTCTATTTGTTTACTGCCGACCTGGAAGCATGAGCACACCATATTGCCGGTGTCGACGTGCACAGCCGGGCGGCCGGCTAATAAGCTCATGCGGTCGGCGGCGCTGATTTCTGCATCGGCAAAACGCTCCTGCAGCCATTGGCGGTCTAAAAAACGTTCTTTGCGGTGCAGCATCATCACGCATTCCAGTTTGCCGGCCAGAAGTAAAACGCGGCGTTCGTGCTGTTGCGCAGGATCCGACAGCGTTTGCCATTGCCCGGCGGGTAATTGCGGTTGTATGTCTTTAACAAAATCGGCGGCGTCGTTATCGCCGGCGATTAAATAAAACCAGCCCTGTTCGGTGACACCGGCGGCCCAGTAGGTGCAGGGCAGTGGGTGCAGCGGCTGGCGGCTTAACAGCATGCCTTGCCAGCGGGTTGTGCAGGGGCTGGCCTGTACCGCGGTTATTTTGAATTCCGGCTGGCCAGAATGCGGGTCGCGGTCGTTATTAATTAAGGTGCCCATGCGCGCGTTACTGGCAAACAGGCTGGTCCAGTGCATGGGTACAAACATCTCACCACGACGCTGTTCGTTACTGAGGCTGGCACGCAGCAGTAATGTGCCGCGTTCATTGCGGATATGCACCAGTTGCCCAGCGTGGATACGGCGTGCCGCAGCATCGGCTGGGTGGAATACCGCATAGGGTTCGCTGCGGTGCTGAGCCAGCCGGGGGGCTTTGCCGGTTCGGGTCATGGTGTGCCAGTGGTCACGCACACGCCCGGTGTTCATCAGTAAATCGCCACCGCTGCGTGGGCGCGGCAGCTGTGCATTAACAGGAATAAATTGAGCGCGCTGGTTGTCGGTATAAAAACGGCCATCGTCGAAAAAGCGTGCGCGGCCGTGCGGATATTGGTCGCTTACCGGCCATTGCACGGGTTTCAGCGCATCGTATTGGTAACGGCTTAAGCCGATTAAACCGCTTAAATCAAAATCGCGCTGGCCATTATTTTCAAAGGCGGAAAGGCGGGCGTGTTCATCGAATATGTCTGCCGGATGCTGGTAAGCAAAATCCGGCGCAAAGCCTAAACGTTTAGCCACTTCGCAAATGGCCCACCAATCGGGCCTGGCTTCACCGGGCGGTGGTAAAAAGCCGCGCTGGCGGGAAATACGCCGTTCGGAATTGGTGACGGTGCCGTTTTTTTCGCCCCAGCTGGCCGCGGGTAATAACACCTGGGCGACGCGGGTGGTGTCGGTGTCGGCCATGCAGTCGGATACCACCACCAGTTCACACTGGGCCATAGCAGCTTTTACCGCATCGGCTTCGGGCATACTCACCACTGGATTGGTGGACATAATCCATAAAAATTTAATCTCGCCGCGGGCGCAGGCCTGAAATAAATCCACCGCTTTTAAGCCGGGGCGCTCGGCCAGTTTGGGCGCGTTCCAGAAGCGCCGTACACGGTCGCGTTCGGAGCCGGAAAAATCCATGTGCGCGGCCAGCTGATTAGCTAAGCCACCCACTTCGCGGCCACCCATGGCGTTGGGCTGGCCGGTAATGGAAAACGGGGTGGCGCCGGGTTTGCCAATGCGGCCGGTGGCCAGGTGCACATTAATAATGGCATTGCCTTTGTCGCTGCCGCTGGCACTTTGATTAATGCCCTGAGAAAACAGGGTGACGGTGCGCGGGGTGCGGGCAAACCAATCAAAAAATTGCAGCAACAACGCCGCGTCGGTATCCATTAAATCAGCACTGTGCTGCAGGCTCTGGCAGTCGTTACGGGCTTGTTCTAACGCCACATCGAAACCATTGGTGTGACGGGCAATAAAGTCTTCGTCCAGTTGTCCGCTGTCGGCTAAATACACCAGCAGCGCATTGAACAATACCGCGTCGGTACCTGGGCGGATGGCTAAATGCAGGTCGGCAATATCGCAGGTGGCGGTGCGGCGTGGGTCGATTACCACAATTTTCATATCCGGCCGCTGCTGTTTGGCGGCGGCAATGCGCTGATACAGCACCGGGTGCGCCCAGGCAGCGTTTGAGCCGGTAAAAATCAATAAATCGGCCAGTTCCAGGTCTTCGTAGCAACCGGGTACGGTATCGCTGCCAAAGGCGCGTTTGTGCGCCACCACGGCCGAGGCCATGCACAGGCGCGAATTGGTGTCGATGTTGGCGCTGCCAATAAAACCCTTCATGAGTTTATTGGCCACATAATAATCTTCGGTCAGCATCTGGCCAGCGCCGTAAAACGCAACGGCTTGCGGGCCGTGGGTGTGGATCACCTGCTGGATTTTGTCGGCAATAATATTCAGCGCATCGTCCCAGCTGGCGTGTTTACCGTTTAATTGCGGAAACACTAAACGCCCGTCGTGGCTCAGGGTTTCGTGCAGGGCCGACCCTTTTACGCACAGGCGGCCACTGTTGGCCGGGTGGGAAAGGCTGCCGCTAACCGGTAAAACCTGCTGGCCAGCATGTTGCACTGTTACGCCACAACCAACGCCGCAATAAGGGCAGGTGGTGTGCGTCTGGCTGGCAGTGGTGGGCTTGGAAGCCGGTGCGTTCATGGCGGTATTTCCCATAAAAAAAGCGCCCACAGGCAGAACCTGTGAGCGCCAATGCTCGGTGTTGCACAAACAACAATAAGGCATCTGCATTGATGCCAACGACACAACGGGAGGTTTTACCGGTTGGGGTAACGCAGTGTCTGCAGTGTTCTATTCAAAAGCGGTGCCAACTTTTTTGTTTTTATCTGCAGTCTGTTTATTACTGGTTTCTGGGCGGTATTTCCGGCGGCAACACATCAATGCAGCCATAAATATGCGCCATTCTGGTGCCGGCCTGCTGGGTTGTGTGCCGTTATTGCGCAATGCACAGCCGGTGTATTAACCGGTTTAAGCCGGTATTTCGCTTAAAACCCCGGCGGAACCGGGGTTCAGCCGGATTTATTGCGGGTTGGCATTGTGGTTGCAATACCTTGTTTGATATTCCACCGCGGTAACGGAGCCGCCGTGGAACAGCGCAACGAAGCATCGACAGGAGAATCGTGATGATGACCAAATAGAGAGCTTCCCATGAGCAAAAAACGCATTCTTGTCGTTGGCAACGGTATGGTAGGACACCAGTTTTTAACCACCTTCGCCAGCAGTGATATGGCCGGTCAGTGCGAGCTGATCACCTTCAGTGAAGAACCCCGTCTGGCTTACGACCGGGTACAACTCAGCAAATATTTCAGCGGCGCCAGCGCTGACGATCTGGCGTTGACCACCGCCGCTGACTATCAGCAGCAACAGATTCACTTCCATTTAAATGACCGCGTAACCGGCATTAATCCGCGCCAGAAAACCATTACCACCGCCAGTGGCCGCACCGAAGGCTATGACAAATTAATTCTGGCCACGGGTTCCTATCCCTTTGTGCCGCCGGTGCCGGGTAAAGACCAGCCGCATTGTCTGGTGTACCGCACCATTGAAGATCTGGAAGCCATTGCTGCCGCTGCCGCCGTGAGTAAAACCGGCGTGGTTATCGGTGGTGGTCTGCTGGGTCTGGAAGCCGCCAATGCGTTGAAACAAGCCGGGCTGGAAACCCATGTGGTGGAATTCGCCCCGCGTTTAATGGCGGTGCAGTTAGATGAAGGCGGCGGTCGCTTATTGCGCGAAAAAATTGAAGCGCTGGGCGTGCAGGTGCACACCGGCAAAAATACCCAGGAAATTGTCGCCGGTGAAGAATGTCGCTACCGCCTGAATTTTGCCGACGGTTCCTTTCTGGAAACCGATATGGTGCTGTTCTCGGCCGGTATTCGCCCGCAGGATGCACTAGCGCGTGACACCGGTTTAACCCTGGGTGAGCGCGGCGGTATCGTAATTAACGATTATTGCCAAACCTCCGACGACGATATTTACGCCATTGGCGAATGCGCGCTGTGGGATAACAAAATTTACGGTCTGGTGGCACCGGGTTATCAGATGGCGCGGGTGGCGGCCGGGCATATTGTCAGTCAGTTATTTACCCATGCTGAGCCGGCGCTGGTTTTTAACGGTGCCGATATGAGCACCAAGCTGAAATTACTGGGCGTGGAAGTCGGTTCGCTGGGCGATGCGCACGGCCATACCGCCGGGGCGCGCAGCTTTGTGTTCCATGACGAGCTGGAAGGCGTGTACAAACGCCTGAACGTATCGGCCGATGGGAAAAAACTGCTGGGTGCGGTGCTGGTGGGCGACACCTCGGCCTATGGCACTTTGCTGCAGTTAATGCTGAATAATATGGATATTCCCGGCAGCCCGGCCAGCCTGATTGTGCCGGCCTCCAATGGTGACGATGCCGGAATCGGTCTGGGGGTGGCGGCGTTGCCGGCCACCGCACAAATCTGTTCCTGCTACGACGTCAGCAAAGGCGCCATTGGCGAGGCGGTACGCAGTGGTTGCTGCAAAGTGGTGGATATTAAAGACGCCACCAAAGCCGCCACCGGCTGCGGCGGTTGTGCGGCGCTGGTGAAGCAGGTGATGGATGCCGAATTAACCGCGCTGGGCGTGGTAGTAACCAACCATATCTGTGAGCACTTTGCGTTCAGCCGTGCTGAGCTGGCCGATATTATTCGGGTGAAAGGTTATAAAACCTTCAGTGCGGTGCTGGAAGACCATGGCAGTGGCCATGGTTGTGAAATCTGCAAACCCACCATCGGCTCTATTCTGGCGTCGTATCACAATGATTATATTCTGCAGGATGACCACATCGGCCTGCAGGACACCAACGATATTTTCCTCGGCAATATGCAGAAAGACGGTACTTACTCCATTGTGCCGCGCGTAGCCGGCGGGGAAATTACCCCGGAAAAACTCATTGTGCTGGGTGAAATTGCCCGCGATTACGACCTGTACACCAAAATCACCGGCGGTCAGCGCATCGATTTATTCGGCGCGCAGTTGCATGAATTACCGGAAATCTGGCAGCGCCTGATTGATGCCGGTTTTGAAACCGGCCATGCCTACGGCAAATCCCTGCGTACGGTGAAATCCTGTGTCGGCAGCACCTGGTGCCGTTACGGCGTGCTCGACAGTGTGTCGATGGCGATTGCGCTGGAGAACCGCTACAAGGGCTTGCGTGCGCCGCACAAAATTAAATTCGGCGTATCGGGTTGTACGCGCGAATGTGCCGAAGCACAGAGCAAAGACATCGGCGTTATTGCCACCGAACAGGGCTGGAACCTGTATGTGTGCGGCAACGGCGGTATGCGTCCGCGCCACGCCGATTTATTCGCCACCGGCCTTAATAACGAGCAGCTGATTCAGGCCATCGACCGGGTGCTGATGTTTTATGTGCGCACCGCCGACCGCTTACAGCGTACTTCGGTATGGCTGGAAAATCTGGAAGGCGGCCTGCCGTATCTGCAAGACGTGGTGCTGAACGACCGCCTCGGCATTGCCAGCGAACTGGATAACGCCATGACGCATCTGGTGGCTACTTATCAGTGCGAATGGAAAACCACGCTGGCCACGCCGGAAAAATTACTGCGTTTCCGTCACTTTATTAACAGCGATGCTACCGACAGTCAGTTGCTGTATGTGCGTGAGCGTGGCCAGCGCCGGCCGGCTACCGAAGATGAACGTATTGAATTATTAAACCTGGATAACCAACCTGAAACTCAGGCAGGAGCATAACCATGAACTCAGCTGCATTACATCTCGTTGCGGTAACCACACCCTGGCAAGTGGTGTGTCGTTTAACTGATATCGCCCCGGACACCGGGGTGTGCGCCTGGCATAAAGGCGAACAGGTAGCGTTGTTCCGCCTGGGCCACAGCGAGCAGGTATTTGCTATCAGCAATTACGACCCGGTTGGCGGCGCCAATGTGCTGTCGCGCGGCATTGTCGGTTCCATTGGCGAGCGCCTGGTGGTGGCCTCACCGCTGTATAAACAGCATTACGATCTGCAGACCGGCGAATGTCTGGAAGATGATTCCGTAACGCTTAAGGTGTGGCCGGTGCGGGTAGAGCAGGGGGATATTTTGCTGGGGTAATAAGCGCCGCAAAAAAATAAACCGGGCTATGCCCGGTTTTTTTATAAAGACAATAAGCAAACAGCCATGTACTTCATTAAGCCGCTTTTAAGCCGCTTCAGGCCGCTGCTGTGGGCCAAATAACAGCGTCAGCCGTTGATCAGAAATATCCTCAGCCTGCATCAGTAAATCAAAATACCACTGGCTGTGACGCACATCGCCAACGCACAGCGCACCGATAATACGGTTATGGCGCAGCACCAGTTTTTTATACATGCCTGCTTCTTCGTCCAGCAAGGTCATCAGCTCGCAGCCATCGTCCGGGCCGGCGTGAATATCACCGATGCTGTGCATATCCAGCCCGGATACTTTTAATTTAGTAATCTGCGGTTGCTCGTAATAGGGCGACGCCGGTTGTTTTAATAACATCTGGCTGAGCACCTGCACCTGATGCCAGATAGGCGCGACCAGCCCATAGGTGGTGCCGGAAAACTCACAGCATTCTCCCAGGGCATAAATACCCGGCACCGAGGTTTGCAGGTACTCATTGACCTGTATGCCCTTATTGCAGGCAATGCCGGCCTGCGCTGCCAGTTCGGTATTAGGAATAATGCCGGTGGCGAAAATCACCAGATCGGTGGCTAAGGTCTGGCGGGTATCGCGGCCGCTTCTGTGCAACAGCAAGCGGTTTATTTCCTGGCCGTTATCACTGAGTAATTGTTCCGGCCCACAACCGGTGCGCACCTGAATACCGCGCTGGCGCAGGGCATTGTGTAATAACTGTGCGGCGGTGCTGTCCAGCTGGCGGTTCATTAATACCGGGTTGCGGTGCATTAAGGTGACCTGCAGCCCCTGAGCCTGCAAACCAACCGCGGCTTCCACGCCCAATAAACCGGCACCCACCACGGTGGCGTGGCGGCTATGTGGCAAGCGGGCCTGCATGTTTTGTACATCCTGCAGGGTGCGGAAACCTAGCACATTCCTGCAACCAGCGCCCGGAATCGACGGAATAAAACTGCGTGAGCCGGTGGCAAAAATCAGCTGCGTCCAGCTCAGGGTTAAGCCGCTGGCGCAGGTAATATTCCGTTGTTGGGTGTTTACGGCTACTGCGCTCTCACCATAAAAAATCTGTATGCGTCGTTTGCTGTACCAGTCGTCATCGTGCGGAGTAATAGCGGCCAGATCGGTTTCACCAGCCAGTAAAGGCGACAGCATAATGCGGTTGTAATGCCGGGCCGGCTCGTCACTGAGTACCAGAATGCGGGCAAAATGATGGTGGGTATCCAGCGTTTCCAACAGCCGGTTAGTGGCCATGCCATTGCCGATAATCAGCAAGACGGAATCGGTATTCATACGCTACTCCGTTCGGTATAAAAAAGCGGCAGCCACCGAAGTGACTGCCGCAACCTGTGAAATATCAGAATTTAGCTTCCAGCCACAGCCAGGCTTTGTCGGTATCGGCACCGGCATCGCCTTTGCTGTAGGCCGCGTATTTCAGCCCTGCGGTGTAATATTTACCAAAGCCTTTGGTCGCCTGAAAATTCACCTCGCTGCCTTTATCGGCACTGCCCTGGTCTGAACCGTAGTCGTGGTAAAACGCCAGCAGGTTTACGCCGGCTACGGCGGTGGTCACTTTTACGTAGGTGTCGGTTAAGCCGTCAGCAGGGGTTACCAGAAATTTATCGGCCCAGCCATTAAACGCGTGTTTGGTGGCCAGCGGGGTCTGGAAACCATAAGCGCCGCCGTCACTACCTAAGCTTTCAAAACCGGCGGCCAGCGTAATTCCCTGAACAACTACGCCGGCTTCCAGCGCCAGATAGCTGGCATCAAAATCATCGGTTTTCTGCAGTGCGTATTCGGCGGTGTACAGAAGTGATAAATCATTAACTGCCTGTTTGCCGGAAAAACGCGCACCGAAGGTATTGTTTTTGGCATCGGTGGCGTCGTCTTTCAGTAAGTAGGCATAGCCGGTCAGGCTGCCCGGTTTAAATCCGCTGTATTGAATATTCAGTAAATGATGGCTGACATCGGCCTCGGTAAAAGTGATGTCGTTGACCTGATCAATAAAGGCGTATTGCGCGTGATAATCCGCGGTTTTATAGCCCAGTTTGACGGCATCGTAGGTTTGTTCATTCTGACGCCAGCCCACGTTGCCGACAAAGCGGGTGTTATCCAGCAGGATACGCTGGCGGCCCAGAATGGCGGCAAATCCGGCGTTACTGTAGCTGATTTGGGCGCGGTTTATTTCGTTGTCCACCGGGTCGGCCACCACATCGTAAGCCGGGTCTTCAACACGGTATTCATCGACCAGAGCACGAATGTCTTCTACTTCGACCAGCACTTTAAAGCCATTTATGGCGCCGCTTTCGGCACCAAGGCGTGAGCGCAGAGTGAGAGCGGTGGCTTTCTCGGTAGCATCATCGGTGTCGTTACTTTCGTAGCGCAGGCGCAGGTCGGCCAGTAGTTTTCCGTCGCTGATGACCGTGGGCAAGGCCTGGGCGGTACCTGCCAGTGGTGCGGATAATGCGGTTATGGCTAAGGGCAGAATCAGACGGTTGGCGCTAACAAAATGCTTCATGGGCAGTTTCCTCTGGGCGAGCTGGTTTGGCTTGCTGGCGGGCAAAAAAAAAGCCGCAATTCCTGGGCAGGAATGCGGCGTCGTTGCCGGTACAGCAGAATTAACGGTTACCACCACACCGGCGTTGGTGTGGTTGGGCAGATTCAGTGCAGCGAGTTTTATGCCAGCTAAGAGAGTAACGGCGTTTATGCCGGGCAATGCGGACATTGGCTGAATTGGCTGCGGTTATTCCGGATTTTGCTGACGGTTTAACCCATATTTTTCTGTTTTATGACGGCGGTTACCCGGACATGGCATTAACCGCAGAACTGAAAACGTGCATGGCTTTGTTGCCATGCACTTTTAAAGAGCAGCAGATAAAGGGCAGCTGGTTCAGAGCAATTCGGTCATGTTCAGCACATTATTAGCCACATCCACCAAACGGCGGTTCTGGTTCATCGCCATGCGGCGTAAAAAGGCATAGGCCTCTTGTTCGGTCATTTGCCGGCGCTGCATTAATTCCCGTTTGGCGCGGTCGATCAGTTTGCGTTCGTGTAATTCGGTGCGCGCGGCATCCAGTTCGCCGTGCAGGCTTTTCAGTCGTTTACCCTGGGCTTCAATCAGCTCCACCACCGGTTTGCTGAGGTTGTGGGCCATATCATCATCGGGGCCGCTGAACGGATCATCGGTTTCTGAATGGCTGACGTAGAGAGCAAAGGTGGGCACATCATCAAAGGCCGCGCGTTGCAGGTCGTGGTTAAATTCCGGTTCAGCCGCACTGAGTTCACGGATTTGCAGCAATGCCTGCTGGGCCATTTGCAGCAGCCGGGTTTCCAGAATTTCTTCCACCTGTTTTAGGGCATCCAATCTTGCTGAGCAGCAGTGAAACCAGCGGATATCGTATTCTTCCACGGCCATGGACGCCGGGCTGGCGGTTAACACCAGCCGCCGCAGACGTTCAAATTCCAGCTGAAAATCACCCTGTAATACGCGCGCCCAGGCTTGTAAGGCTTCGTCGTTGGCGTAGTCGCAGAAAATATGAAAACAACGGTCCTGCCGGTCGATCAGCTGGGTTATGCGCTCGCGCAACGCCGGATCAAACTGGCGGGCGGCAAAACCGGCGGCACCGCAGGCACGTTCCTGACCGGCCAGTTCTTTGCCCTGCATCAGGTTGAACATGGCCACCAGAATGCGGGCCATTGCTTCGTTGCTGGTTTGGCTGGCGGTTTCAAAAATAACCGCCAGCAGGCTTTGCACCAGTTCGGAATAGGCTTTAATGGCAGCACTGGTGTGCAGCCGTTGCTGCTGAATATCGGCGCGTAATTGCGGCAGCCGTTCCAGGCTGTGCAGGGCATAGCCCAGCCGCCGTAACCAGCGCGCCGGTAAATGCTGTAAACCCTGTTCTGGCAGCAGGTTATTCAGGGCCTGTTGCAGTTGTTTTAGCTGGGTATCGCTGTTGCTCCATTGGTTTTGCAGTTCTTCCGTGCCGCGTACGCCCTGGCTGCCCAGAAACAGGTTGGATAAACCGCGTTCGTATTGCAGCTGATGCAGCAGGTTGCTGATGGCTATTACCAGCATACTGGTGCGTGAAAATTGCTCCAGCTCGCTCAGTTCCTGTTGGCGGCCGAGGGTTAAAAAATACGCAACGGCGTTACTGCGGTCAGACGGGGTGTTTAACATGGTTATCCTGCTCATTATGGCGCTGCTGAAAATTCAGCAGAATTTTAATCAATATCGCTTTTTGGTTAGCAAGATAAGTACCAGTTTTTATTCGACATAAAAAAACCGCCGGTTAAGGCGGTTCATACTGGGTTTAAGCAACTCAGCCGGCGGCAACGGCCGCTTTGGATTCGGCCGTTTTTACACTGGCAATGGGTTTTACTTTTTGCTGTTTTTCGTACAGGAAACGCAATACTTCGCCACGGTAGTGGTTGTACTGCGGATCATTGGCCAGCTCAATGCGGCTGCGCGGGCGCGGCAGGTCGATCTCAAGAATTTCACCAATGGTGGCTTTCGGACCGTTGGTCATCATCACGATTTTGTCCGACAGCAGTACCGCCTCGTCCACATCGTGGGTGATCATTAACACGGTGTTATTCAGTTCGGCCTGAATCCGCATCACTTCATCCTGCAGGTGGGCGCGGGTGAGGGCATCAAGGGCACCGAAGGGCTCGTCCAGCAGCAATAATTTCGGCTCCATGGCCAGGGCGCGGGCAATGCCCACCCGCTGTTTCATACCACCAGAAATTTCACCGGGGCGGCGCTCAATGGCGTGCGACATACCAACGAGGTTGAGGTTGTGCAGAATCCATTCGTGACGCTCTTTTTTGTTTTTGTGTTTGCACACTTTATTCACCGCCAGGGCGACGTTTTCGTACACCGTAAGCCAGGGCAGCAGCGAGTGGTTCTGAAATACCAGGCTGCGGTCGGGGCCGGGCTCGTTCACCTCTTTACCGTCCAGAATTACGTAGCCATCGGTGGCGGTGCTTAAACCGGCAACAATATTGAGCAGGGTAGATTTACCACAACCGGAGTGGCCGATAATGGAAATGTATTCGCCGCGTTTTACCGTAAGATTCACGTCGGCCAGCACCTGATTGCTGACGTTGTCGCGGGTAAATACTTTATTAACGTGCTGAACCTGCAGGTAACGTTCGTTGGCTGTTGTCATGGTTTTTTCCTCGTTCCGTGGGTCTTCAGGCACTGGTGCCGCGGGTAATTAAATTGCCGATGGCACCGACCATGCGGTCAAGGGCGAAGCCCACCAACCCCACAATCACCAGTGCCAGTACGATGTCGCTGAGACGGGAGGCGTTCCAGGCATCCCAGATAAAGAAGCCGATACCGACACCACCAATCAGCATTTCAGCCGCCACAATGGCCAGCCACGATAAGCCAACCCCAATACGCAACCCCGAGAAAATGTAGGGAGCAGCGGCGGGCAGGGTAATGCGCACGAAAAACTCCAGCGGGTTCAGGCGTAATACCTGCGCCACGTTGCGGTAATCCTGCGGAATATTGCGGATACCCACCGAGGTATTAATGATGATGGGCCAGATGGCGGTGATAAAAATCACGAAAATCGCCGAGGGTGCACTGGCCTGAAAAGCAGCCAGGGAAATCGGCAGCCAGGCCAGTGGCGGTACGGTACGCAGCACCTGAAAAATCGGGTCGAGGCCGCGCATGGCCCATTCGGAACTGCCCACCAGTACGCCTAAACCGATGCCGGCAATGACCGCCAGCGCGTAGCCATAGGCCACCCGTTCCAGGCTGGCGAGAATCTGCCAGCCCATGCCTTTGTCGTTACCGCCGTTGTCGTAAAAGGGTTCAATAATCAGCTCCCAGGTATCGGCAACCACCTGCGACGGAGCCGGCAGGCTGACACCGGGGCGGGAACACAGCAGTTCCCAGAAGCCGACCAGTACCACCAGTGTGAGCAGCGGTGGCAGGGCATGGTTAAGCAGCCAGTGGCCGCTGCGGCGCAGTTGTGCCGCCAGTTTGCCGTTGCCGTTCAGGCCCGGCAGAGCGAGGGTTCTTGAAGTCATCGTCAGTCTCCTCAGCAGCGTTATACGCGGCGGATCTTCAGTTGTTGCAGGTAGGCCTGCGGGTTGGCGGGGTCAAATTCCACGCCATCGAAAAAGCGTTCTTTGCCACGGGTTACGCCGGCGGGAATATCCGCTTTATCAATGCCCAGCGTGGCGGCGGCATCACGCCAGATATCTTCGCGGTTCACCTTGGCAATTAAGGCGTGCAGGTCGTAATCCAGCGGAATGGTGCCCCAGCGCTGGTTTTCCACCAGGAACCACAGGTCGTGGCTCTGGAAGGGGTAAGACGCCTGATGGCTCCAGTAACGCATCTGCTGCGGGTGGTTGTTAATGACTTTGCCGGTGCCGTAATCAAAGTTGCCTTTCATACGATCCACGATGTCGTTCACCGGGGCGTTGATCCAGCGGCGCTTGGCGCAGATGGCGGCGATTTCTTCTTTGTTTTCCGGCTGCTCGCAGAAAATCTGCGCTTCCATAATGGCCATCAGCAGGGCTTTGGCAGCATTCGGGTTGGCGGCCACATAGTCGGAACGCAGGGCAAAGGCTTTTTCCGGGTGGTCATTCCACAGCTCGCCGGTGGTGTTGGCGGTGTAGCCAATGCCCTGGTTAATGAGCTGGTGGTTCCAGGGTTCACACACACAGAACGTATCCATGCTGCCTACTTTCATATTGGCCACCATCTGCGCCGGTGGTACCACGATGGTGGAGATATTGCGGTCGGGGTCGATGCCGCCAGCGGCCAGCCAGTAGCGTATCCATAAGTCGTGGGTGCCGCCCGGGAAGGTCATGGCGGCGCGGATTTCTTTACCGGAGGCGCGTTTGGCCGCCAGTGCTTTGGCAAATTCGCTGGTGTCCACGCCCACGTTCAGGTCTTTGTATTCGTTGCCCACCGAAATGCACTGACCGTTCAGGTTCAGCCGCGCCAGAATGCTCATGGCCACCGGCTCGCTGTTAATGCCGGCGGTCATCAGGTAGGGCATGGGGGTAAGAATATGGCCGCCATCAATACCGCCACGGGCAGAGCCCAGCACCAGGTTGTCGCGGGTGGTGCCCCAGGACGATTGCTTCAGCACTTCCACTTCGGGCATGCCGTGCTTAGCGAACAAGCCCTTTTCCAGCGCCACAAACAACGGCGCGGCATCGGTTAAGGCAATAAAGCCCAGCTTGGCTTTGGTGGTTTCTGGTTTGCCGTTGCCGGCGTGGACACGGCTGGCGCTCAGCATTGCCGGCAGCATGCTGGTACCGGCAGCGGCGGCCATGCCTTTTAACAGCGTACGGCGACTGAGGTTGGCGTGGTTGTCTTGGCTCATGGTGGCTCTCCTGGCGTTACTGAATAGGTTCCGGCACCGGGGCATAAAAAAACCCACAGTCAGCTCCGGTGAAGGAACTGACGTGGGCTTCATTGCCGTGTCAGCAACCGGCATTGGTTGCTGACTGAAAGGTGCCTGAGTGGAATCTCCGGTCTTGTCACTGGGGTATTGCCAAAGTTGTGCCAGTTTTTGCCAGCAGGCGAAAAAGCCCCGTTATTACGGCGAGCAGCCGCTGTTGGCCGGAAAAAGACGGGCAGGTGCGGCGGTAAACGTGCCTTATTTGCGGCCATGACTGTCATTCGTTGCACCAGTGTGGTGCCACCGCGATGCCATTGTGGGTAACCCTTTTGCCTTACCCCGGTTTCTGGGACAATGCCCGACTAATTTGGTCAGCCGGGTTTTGCCTCCGTCTGGCCCCCTTGCACGACCAGCGATGAAGACAGCCTTATGAACCAGCCCGCCCAACGCCAAGCCGATGCTCCGCATCTGTTTTCTTATTACCCTTATTGGGCCGAGTGTTTCGGCACGGCGCCGTTTCTGCCCATGTCGCGGGCGGAAATGGAACAGCTGGGCTGGGACAGCTGCGATGTGATTCTTGTTACCGGCGACGCCTATGTAGACCACCCCAGCTTCGGCATGGCGGTGCTGGGGCGCTTGCTGGAAAAGCAGGGCTTCCGTGTGGGCATTATTGCGCAGCCAGACTGGAACAACCCTGAAGAGTTTAAAAAGCTGGGCAAGCCGAACCTGTATTTCGGCGTGACCGCTGGCAACATGGACTCGCTGATCAACAAATACACCGCCGACCTGAAAGTGCGCAGCGACGACGCCTACACGCCGAACGGCGAGCCGGGCAAGCGCCCCGACCGCGCCGTAATTGTGTATTCGCAAAAATGCCGCGAAGTGTACAAAGACGTGCCCATTGTCATTGGTGGTATTGAAGCCAGCCTGCGCCGTATTGCCCAGTACGATTACTGGAGCAACCAGCTGCGCCGCTCGGTGATTATTGATTCCGGCGCCGATGTTCTGTTGTACGGCAACGCCGAGCGGGCCTTGGTAGAACTGACCCACGCGCTGGCCGCTGGTAAAACCCTGGACGAGTTAAAAGACCTGCGCGGCACCACCATTGTGCGTGACGCCACCCCGGAAGGCTGGACGGAAATTGACTCCACCCGCATCGACTGGCCGGGGCGGCTGGATGAAATTCCCAACCCCTATGAGATGAAAGATACCGCCAGCATGAGCTGCAGCACCAATAACGATGCTGGCGAAGCCGATGACGTGATGCCGGTAAAAATTATTCCGCTGCCGCTGCAACGCAAAATCGACCACGACGAAAGCAAAACCGTTATCCGCCTGCCGTCGTTTGAAAAAGTGCGCAACGACAGCGCCCTGTATGCTCATGCCTCGCGCATTCTGCACCAGGAATCCAACCCCTATAACGCGCGGCCGTTAATTCAGAAACACGGCACCAAAGAAGTGTGGGTAAACCCGCCACCGATTCCGCTGGAAACCGACGAAATGGATTCGGTATTTGGCCTGTTTTATCAGCGCGTACCGCACCCAAGCTACGGCGATGCCAAAATTCCCGCCTACGATATGATCCGTTTTTCGGTGAATATTATGCGCGGCTGTTTCGGCGGCTGTACCTTCTGTTCCATTACCGAGCACGAAGGCCGGATTATTCAGAACCGTTCGCAGGAATCCATCCTCAACGAAATTGAAGACATCCGCGATAAAGTACCGGGCTTTACCGGCACAATTTCCGATTTGGGCGGCCCGACCGCCAATATGTATTTCCTGCGCTGTAAGAGTGACACCATTCTGCGCAGCTGCCGGCGGTTGTCGTGCGTGTTTCCGGGCATCTGTAAAAACCTGGAAACCAGCCACAAGCACACCACCGAACTGTACCGTGCGGCGCGCAAAATTCCGGGTATTAAGCGCATTGCCATTGCTTCCGGCCTGCGTTACGACCTGGCCGTACAAGACCCGGAATACGTACGCGAACTGGTTACCCACCATGTCGGCGGCCTGCTGAAAATTGCCCCCGAGCACACTGAAGAAAACGTGCTCAGCAAAATGATGAAACCGGGCATGGGTACTTACGATAACTTCAAGCGCATGTTTGATAAGTTCTCGAAAGAAGCGGGTAAAGAACAATACCTGGTGCCGTATTTTATTGCCGCCCACCCGGGTTCAGAAAACAAAGACATGATGAACCTGGCGCTGTGGCTGAAACGCCAGAAAATGCGCGTCGACCAGGTGCAGACGTTCTACCCGTCGCCGATGTCGCTGGCCACCGCCATGTACCATTCCGAGCGCGATCCGCTGCACCGCATGAGCTATAAATCCGACAAGATTTATATTCCGCGTGACCTGAACCAGCGCCGCGTACAAAAAGCCTTTTTGCGTTATCACGACGCCAAAAACTGGCCGTTACTGCGCGAAGAACTGAAAGCCATGGGCCGCACCGATTTGATCGGCAGCGGCCCTAACGCCCTGGTGCCGGCGGAAGAGACCGCCATGCTGAAAAACAGCAAACGGTCGGGCTTTAAGCCGGCTGGTAAGCCGGGTAGTAAACCCGTAGCGGCGCGCAAGCCGCAGCCACAAGGGTCAAAGCGCCCGAAGCGCTGAATGTGTGACAGGATGACGGGCATTGGTGCAGGCTATCCATGCTCGTTGTTCGATATGCAGGCTGGGATTCGTCAGCGCAGGGGCAGGCTCTCTTATTAAAGCCGACCCAGCCAATCCTGGAACTGCTGATTCGTAATAACCAACAGACTCCAGAAACTCGGCTTCCGCTGCCGGGTGAAAAGAGTAGTTCATTTGACCAGTGTCCTGGCTTTCCTCATGACATCTTCACCAGACACAGCCTGAACGGTGCCATTGTCGAGCTCTGCGGCTCTGCGTTTTGCTTCAAGCAACCAATCGGACTTGAGCTCCTCCTCTGACGGAGATTCCAGACTCAGGACCAGTCGCTGGATCAGGTGCGCTCTCTCTTCTTTGGGCAGATGAAGCACTTGATCTTCAATTTTCTGGAGATTCATAGACAAAACCTCTTGTTCATGTTTCGACCAATCCTGACACGGATGGGTATCAGGTACCACGTTTTGGATTATCTGCTTTAACGGTTTGTTGGCAGGCCTACCGATTCATAGAGCTGTGCTGCTTAAGCTTGAGGTCTAACCCGCCGTTGTCTGTTTAACCTAAGGGCCATATCAAACTTGGAGAGATTACACTGTATTGCTTGCGTGCAAACTGACATGGGAGGTGTTTGCTGAAACCTTTGAGGCCATAATGCCGGTGTGTTGGCTTAGCGTATTAGGAGATAACCGTATGGCAGCCACTTTGACCAGTATCACCATTAACGTTGATGCAGAAACTCAGGATCTGCTCACCAAGGCAGCCGCGTTGGCCGGTATGCCCAGCCTCAACTCATTTGTTCTGAATGCGGCCATCGAAAAGGCCAGGCAGGTCATTGAGCGTGAGCAGGTTCTGACACTCAGCCGGGCGGATGCGGTATTGCTGATGGACGCGCTCGATAATTCAACGACTGTGAATGCAAAACTCAAATCAGCGGCTGAGCGTTACGAGAACAAAACGCAATGATGCAAACGGTACTCCTCGACAAGGATAAGCACGACAGGAACCGTTTCAGTTGTGGCATCGAAGCGCTTAACAATTACTAAAGGTCATGGCGAGTCAGTAAGCCAAAAAAGACAACACACGAACGTTCGTTTTGAAAGATGATAACAACAACGCTCATATCATCGGCTTTTATACGCTGACGATGACCCCCATTGATTTAAAAGCCTTGCCTGAAAAACTACAGAAGAAACACCAATCTTCAACGTCAGGCGGGCTTATTGCCCGCTTAGCAATCGATGAACGATACAAAGGAAAAGGTTTTGGCGAATGGCTGTTGATTGATGCGCTTCGGAAACTGTTAGCCGCCAGCGACAGCGTAGCCTTTCCTGTTGTTATCGTTGATGCCAAGGACGGTGCAAAACACTTCTATGAACGATACGGATTCACAGCGTTCCAGGATTCTGACAACAAATTGTTCATTACCATCGCTGATATCAGAGCCAGCTTAGGCTTGTGATCCCCGGATAATTACCGTATCGGCCATCGGCGGTGTGGTGGCATAGCTGAGAGCGAAGTGGGGAGGGAGGCCGGCATTGAATCGCTTTATTATCGAATTTGGTGACCGCCTGAACGGTCACCTGTAATAGGGTGGGCAGTTACACAGATTTATTTACAGGCTCACTGCGTCGGCTGGATTGCCTTGTTAGCGTTCCTTTCGTTCTCGAGAATTCCTTCAAAAAAAGTTTCGAAAGCTTCTAGCTTGGATGCCTTGATCACCATTCCCAAGTTGTTAGGTATTGTGGATACCGCGATCGGCACGTTCTGGGTAGGTATCGTTATAACTCTAACTTCGCCACTAACTGTATGTTGTGGTCCAGCATATAAAACCCCCAGCAATTTAATTCTGCCTGGACCTATAGTCATTCCACCAGATTTTGTGGCGTACCCAACTTGATTGTACAAAAAAACTGGCGATCCGCTTGATCCAGGAAAGCAGGCTGCATCTATCAAAAACTCTGGTTTACCGTTGTAATCAAGGTTGGGGTGTGTGGCAGTGATTCCTCTACGGAAAATCGGCATGTTATTCACTTGATCCCATATTCCATTTGGATACCCAACCATTGTGATCTCTTCCATTAAGACCATGTCTTCTAACTCGGCGACACTAGGAGTTAAAGACTTGTCCAGTGACACATAAAATAGCTTTTTTGATTCCTTGTTTGCTGCTTCCAGAAGCGGTGCTATTGGCATCGCACAAAGGTCAACACTGCCTTCTGGATGGGGAATCCACATGTGCTCAAAATTATCAAAAATAAATGCGTGATGACTTTGCTGGATTGGATTTCCATCCCTATCAGATAAAGTCATTATAAAACGACCTTTTTTAGCGCCAGCTACTACGTGTTTGTTTGTGACAATAGCTGGGACATGTACACCTCCACTCTCTGCGAAGCGAAAGAAAAAACCAGTTCCCGTTCCAGATTGTCCATTCTGAAGCTCGCACTCAATTCTTACTGTGCTGTATGCGAGTTGTTCAGAAGGAGATAGCTTTGCTGCCATGGTTAATCCTTATTGACGCTAACGCCGCGCTCTGCGGCAAATTTGGAGCGCAGCGGAAAATTTGTCCGACAGCAGCGCCTTGTTATGTCTGTAGTTCAAGCGGAGTTTCTCTTAGCGCTATAGTGATAAATTGAATATATTCAGCAATATCTTCGGTTAGACTGATGCCATTTTTACTACGGTCTGCCAATTCTTGCAGCAAAACCGCATTTCTTTGAACCTCTAGCTTATTCAAATCCAGATGATCATAGTCAGGAAAAACACTACCGAAAATTACATGCTCTTCAATCATGGCGCGCCATTTTTCGGCGTACTCGTCTTGATTTTCCCTGTCGCAAGCATAGGCGAATGCACCTGCTATTGCGTCAGCAAGCTGAACTCCATGAATGATCTTAGAGTCAACTAAATTAAGCGGCTCTTTTAAGTTGAACGTTATAGGTGAATCAATCCCTGCAACATGCGTGAATTTTTTATCCTCTCGATTAATCATGACATTGAAGATTTCTTGATCTTCGCTCAATGGCTTAGATTGGTCACAGTAAGCAGTTAATTGATCATATTCCTGCCCCCATTCAGCCAAGAGGCTGAATAAAGCAGTGTTAGTCAAATCTAGAACCCATTTCCCTGCACCTTCACCAGCATAACCATCTAGCTCTTGCATCACGGAATCTTTATTGTGTATGGCAAAGTCACAAATTTGCTCTAAAACTGGAGATATTCCTTCATCTTTCGAAGTTGAAAAAAGCGCCTTTAACCCCTCAAAATCTCCCGTCCTCATCAGTTTTTCGAAATCTTCAAATATTTCTTCAGCCATTGCTCCTCTGACAGATAGTTCAACATGAAGCATGTTGCTAATGAAGCGATGAAAGTTAATGTTATAAAATATTGAATTGACGTTCGCGATTGCAGGCTCAAATATATACTCAAAAAACTTACCCGCTAACGCGTACTTTTTATCGGAAACTGAAACTTTGAATCGGCCTTTAAAATTTTGAATTATTTCATCAACAGCTCGCTTTCCGCGAGCCCCTTTTAATAATTTGCCGCCCTTGATTTCGCCGTTTTGAATTTTGTACTTACGAATGATGTGCTCAACGAAATCTTTTGCTTCATCATGAGGGCATTCTAAAGATGCATAACAAAATATTTTCTGTTGCTTGTGTAATAGATTATTACCGGTAAAGCCAGACTCATCGAAATGTAAAATTGCATGAGTTTTCAAGCTATTTTTATCCACACCTTTATTCCCTTCGCATCTTCCTCGTATCCGTCGACGCGCTTTTTCAGCGACAGCCCGATACGTGACTATGTCTGGATACCGTCTTCGGAGAGATCGATAGTTGATCAATTACCCAGTCCTCGGATGACATAACGCTGAGCTAAGCGGCCGGTTTGGAGTGCAACGGAAAACCGGTCCGGTGGAGGGCCGACGGCCCGGAGCGTACTTAAGCGACTGGTTATGTGGCTAGGCATAGAAAGCTATCCCCACTGCCGCAAAAACCACGATCTTAATGATTAACTCTCCGATCGAGCGATGCCATGTTGCCTTCGAACCCTCTGGGTTTGACCACTCACCTGGAGCGTCATCGTCCAAGGTAACCAAATGACCCAACGCAGCCCAACCAGAAAAAACTAGTGCAGGCGCAGCGATATACTTGGCTGGAGATTGATACCCCATAAACATCGCGACGGCAGCTGCCAAAAGCGAGGCGACAAAAATCCCTATAACAACTCGTTGCAGCATCCTCAATTACTCGCTGGTTCTGCCCACATAACAGTTTATTCGTAGGCATGCTCACTTGCACACCTGTGTCCTTGTTTAAGTCCCGAGTCTAACCCACTGTCACCGCAGCGAAAAGCGCCACTAATAACATTGCTATCAGGCTATAAACGCGCACGCACGCTATCACACCGTCATCGTCTTTACACTTTGCGCGTTTTCACTCCGAGTAATCTCGTAACCCATTGATTTTACAGGGTGCTTTCTTCGGCCTTGGCGGCAATTTGCGCATCGTCATTCTGACACTGGCGTGTAAACGCGCACGATTTCAGCCGTTTATCGTAATAATCTGCTGGTATATCCAGTGGTTGGTGCGGTATTCATTGCTGCGCCCAGCACATCCCCCCCAGCTACACTATCTCCATCCACTGCGGAGGTGCTTATGCGTATCGGTGTCCCCAAAGAAGTTAAGAATCACGAATACCGCGTCGGGCTGTCGCCCGCCAGTGTCGCAGTGCTGGTGCAGCAGGGTCATGATGTGTGGGTGCAGCAGCACGCCGGCACGGCCATTGGTTTCATCGATGACGATTATCGCGCCGCCGGTGCGCAGCTGGCGACCGATGCGGCGGCGGTGTTTCATGCCGCCGAACTCATTGTGAAGGTGAAAGAACCGCAGCCGCAGGAGCTGGCGTTTATTCAGCCGCAGCACACATTATTTACCTATCTGCATCTGGCACCCGACCCGCATTTAACCCAGGCATTATTGCGCAGCGGTTGCACGGCCATTGCCTACGAAACCGTGACCGATGCGCAGGGGCGTTTGCCGTTGCTGGCGCCCATGTCGGAAATTGCCGGGCGCATTGCGGTGCAGGCCGGTGCGCATTGTCTGGAAATGGCATCCGGTGGGCGCGGGGTGTTGCTGGCCGGTGCGCCGGGTGTGCCGGCGGCCGATGTATTGGTGCTGGGCGGCGGTGTGGTGGGGCGTAATGCGGCGGCCATTGCCGTGGGCATGGGCGCGCGCGTCACGGTGCTGGATACCAGCCTGAGCGCATTGCGTGAGCTGGATGCGCACTACGGCAATCGTATTCACACGCGGGTATCCACGCCGGCGGTGCTGGATGAACTGCTGCCGCAGTGCGATCTGCTGATTGGTGCGGTGCTGGTGCCGGGAGCGGCCGCGCCGAAACTGGTGCAGCGTGCGCATTTAGCGCGTATGCGCCGGGGCGCGGTGATTGTGGATGTGGCCATCGATCAGGGCGGCTGCGTGGAAAGTGCGCGGCCCACCTCGCACAGCGAGCCCACCTATGTGGAAGACGGTGTGGTGCATTATTGCGTCACCAATATGCCGGGCGCGGTGGCGCGCACCAGCACACTGGCGCTGAACAATGCCACCTTGCCGTTTGTGGAGCGTCTGGCCGGGCAGGGGATTGTGCCGGCGTTGCGCGAGCACGCGGGGTTACGCGCCGGGCTGAATATTGCACGCGGGCAGCTCACCAATGCGCAGGTTGCCAGCAGTCAGGGATTGCAGGCGGTGGATGGTCTGGCGTTGCTGAATCGCTGAGCGGCGTATTCATTTTCTGTTGTTCGCTGCCGCAGTCTGTCGGAATTTCCGACAGGTTTTTTTGTGCCCGGCGCGCATCACTGTTCAAGCCGCGTTTTGGCCGTTAACCTGTCGGCTTTCTCTGCTCCGTTACAAGGAAAGTCATGTTCCGGCTGTACCACTCCAACGATCTCGATGTGCTGAAAGGCATTCTGCTGAAACTGATGCAGGACAGCCCCGCCAGTCCCTTTGAGCAGGAAGCCATTCTGGTGCAGAGTCAGGGCATGGCGCACTGGCTGAAACTGCAGCTGGCCGATGGCCTGGGCGTAGCGGCGCAGGTGGATTTTCCGCTGCCGTCGAGTTTTGTCTGGCAGGTGTTTAACCACCTGCAACCGGAATTACCTAAGCGTTCGCATTTCGATAAACAGATTGTGGCGTGGAAATTACTGCGTTTATTGCCCGATCTTGTCAAACAACCAGAATGTGCGCCGGTGGCCGAGTATCTGCACAACGATGCCGATGGCTTAAAGGCGCATCAGCTGGCGCAAACCATTGCCGACGTGTTTGACCAGTATCTGGTGTACCGCCCCGACTGGCTGCTGAGCTGGGAGCAGGGCGTGGATGAGGTGGCCGATACCGATGTCAGCCTGCAGCCGTGGCAGCCGCATATATGGCGGGCCTTAGTGGCCGACAGTCACGAACTGGGGCATTCACTGGCGCACCGCGCCCGTTTGCTGGAGCAATTACCCGCATTGGTGGCGCAATATCCGCAGCGTTTGCAGGCACTGCCAAAACGCCTGTTTGTGTTTGGTATTGCGGCGCTGCCGGGCAGTTACTGGCAGGTGTTAAACGCCATCAGTGCGCACATTGATGTGCATTTCTTTTTGCTGAACCCGTGCCGTAATTTCTGGGGCGATATCAGCAGCGATAAGCAACGGCTGCGTATTCTGCAGCAACAGCCCAAGGCGGCGCATTTATTCGACCGTGGCAATCCGTTGCTGGCGTCCTGGGGGCGGTTAGGGCGCGATTTTTTATCGCTGGTGCATGAGGCTGAAGCCGAAGGCACGGTGCAGGATATTCAGGCCTGGGTCGAGCCACAGCCGCAGTCGCTGCTGCAGTATGTACAGCAGGATATTCTGGAACTGAACGACCGCCAGCAGGGTGCGTTTACCGCGCAAGCGCTGGAAAACAGCGAATTTAAACAGATAGTCAGCCCTGATGATGGCAGTGTGCGGGTGATCAGCGCGCACAGCCCGCTGCGCGAAGTGCAGCGCCTGTACGATCAGATTCTGTACTGGCTGGATAACGACCCGACCTTAAAACCGCGCGATATTGTGGTGATGGTGCCGGATATTGATGCCTACGCGCCCTATATCGACGCGGTATTTTCCAGCCATAAAGCCCATACTCACGACGGCGACAAACAGCACGGCGAATATCACATTCCCTGGGCCATTGCCGACCAGTCGATGGCGCAGGAAGATCCGCTGATCGACAGTTTTTTGCGCCTGCTGAATTTACCCGACTCGCGGTTACTCATTACCGATGTGCAGGACTGGCTGGACGTGCCGGCCATCCGTGCACGCTTTGATTTAAGCGAAGACGATTTACCCGTATTGCGCGATTGGTTAGGCCGCGCGCGTATTCGTTGGGGGCTGGATGCTCAGCACCGTGAACAGCTGGGCTTGCCGGCGTTTGAACAAAACAGCTGGCGCAAAGGGCTGCGGCAATTATTGCTGGGCCTGATGCTGCCCGATGGCGACAACGATTTTTGCGGCGATTTTCCGGTGCTGGCCGCCGAAGGCAACGAAGCCGAGCGGCTGGGCAAACTCATGGCCTTTATCGATACGCTGGAGCATTGGCAGCAACGCCTGAGTACGCCGCAGTTGAGCAGCCAGCACTGGCAGCAGATGCTGATTCAGATGCTCAGCGATCTGTATCTGGCCGATGGTGCCGAACAGCAATCGCTGCAGCACATCCGCGATACTCTGCAGCACTGGGCGGAAGAATTGCAGCTGGCGGCTTATACCGGCGCCTTGTCGGCCACCGTGGTGCGCAGCTGGTTTACCGAGCGGCTGGGGCAGCAGGGCGGCTGGCAGCGTTTCCTCGCCGGGCCGGTGAATTTCTGTACCTTAATGCCGATGCGTTCGGTGCCCTTTAAAGCCGTGTGTCTGCTCGGCATGAACGACGAGGATTATCCGCGCCGCGTTACGCCGGTGGGCTTCGATTTAATGGTGAGCGGAAAATCGCGCCGGGGCGATCGTTCGCGCCGCGAGGACGACCGTTATTTATTTCTGGAGGCGGTGTGCTCGGCGCAGCAGTACCTGTACCTCAGTTACCGTGGCCGCGATGTGCGCGAAAATGCCGAATTACAGCCGTCGGTGCTGGTGGCGGAATTACTGGATTATCTGCACGATGGTTTTTGCCTGCAGGGCGATGAAGCCTTGCCGCATCAGCACAGCCGCGCCCATTTCAGCGAATGGTTAGTGGAAGAATTACCGCTGCAACCCTATAACGCCGCGCAATTTCCGCAACAGAGTCATGGCCGCCAGGTGCCCGGTTATCAGCAGTTATGGGCCTCGGTGGCCGCCGCTGCGCTGGCTGGAACAGAGGAAGAATCCGGCTGGCAGGGCGTGCAATTACCCGAGCCGGCCGAGCTGAATAAAGAACAGGTGTTATGGCCGGATGTGATTCAGGCCTTAACCGATCCGCTGAAATTTTTTGTGCGCCGGCGCTTAAAAGCCAGCCTCGACAGCGACTGGGAACAACACGACACCAGCGAACCCTTTGCGCCTGCCGGGCTGGACGGGTATCAGCTGAAACACAGCTGGCTGCAACGCATGCTGGCCGAGCCGGAACGGCTGGATAATGCCGCCGCCGAAATTCAGCAATTTACCCGCCGCCAGCAGGCGCTGGGACAATTACCCGTGCATGCCATCGGCAAAGTCTGGAGCGATGATATTACCGCCGGTTTAATGCCGCTGGCGCAGAGCCTGCAGGTATTAACCCGGCAACCTATGGCGGCGCGTACGTTAACGGTGCAGTTAGATAACACCCGCATCGACGGCGAATTGCAGCAGGCCTTTGTGGACGATGCCAGCGACGACAGCGGTTATCTGGTATTCAGCCGTGCCGGCAGTATTCGTGGCCGCGATGTGTTGCAGGCCTGGCTGCAGCTGGTGCTGGCCAGCGCCGCCGAGCCGGGGTTAATTCACAGTGCGCAACTGTTGGGGACGGATAAAAAAGAACCGCTGCAGCGCATGATTCTGCGCGCGCCCACGCCCGCGGTGGCACAAGAACAATTAGATATGGCGCTGCGCTGGTACTGGCAATGCTGGCGCAAGCCGGTGTTGCATCTGCCCGATACCCTGTGGCAATTGCAGCAGGAATTGGAAAAAATTACCGCCAAAACCGAGCTGGAAGACGAGCAGAATGAGCTGCTGGATAAATGGTTACAGGAGCGGCTGGACAGTGAGTTTGGCGAACTGAATTCCGCCTATCTGCAGCGCTGCGCGCCGGAGTTTTTACAGCATTTAAATGCGAATGCTGCGCGTAAATGGCTGGCGGATTTCGGGGCATTGGTTCAGGCCGCCGCCGAACATCAGCACGTGGAAAACGGTGCCTCGGCAGGTGAGGGAACAGCATGAAAACACTCAACATTGCCGATTTTCCACTGCACGGTCAGCGCTTAATTGAAGCCAGCGCCGGCACCGGCAAAACCTTTACCATTGCCGGCTTGTATAACCGCTTATTGCTCGGTCATGGCCGGCGCAGTGACGCGCAACAACCGGCGCGGCTGGCCTGCGATCAGATTCTGGTGGTGACCTTTACGGTGGCTGCCACCGCGGAATTACGCGGCCGTATCCGTGCGCGACTGCGCAATACCTTTGAAGATTGTTTGCGGCTGGAAAATAACCAGCCCATGCAGGATCAGCAAACCTACCAATACCTGCTGGAGCTTGCGCAGCAACGTGGCCAGACGGAAGCGGAGCTTCACAGCAGTGTACAGGCCGAATTAAAACCCTGGCTGCAGGCCAACCTGGCGTTAATGGATGAAGCCTCCATTTACACCATTCACGGTTTTTGCCAGCGCATGCTGAAGCAGTTTGCCTTCGACAGCGGCGTGATGTTCAGCGCCGAAATGGTGCTGGATAGCGAGCGCTATTTGCTGCAGGCCTGCGAAGATATCTGGCGTCAGCACGCTTATCGCCTGAACGAACCGCAAAGCCGCTTTTTGCTCAGCCAGTACGCCGGCCCGCAAGCCTTAATGCAGACGGTGCGCTCGCGTCTGGCGCGCCCGGATATGACGATAATACCGGGCCTGCCAACGGCGGATTTTGAAAGTCTGTGGGCGCAAACGGAGGCGGCATTTCTGGCCTTACAGGCGCAGTGCCGCGATACCAGCGTGGCGGATTTAGCGCAGTTAATTGCCGATTCCGGGCTGGATAAACGCAGCTACAACAGCAAGCACACGCCGAACTGGCTGGGCCAACTTATGGCCTATGGGCTGGGGGATTTTTATCCACAGCCACCGGAGTGCAGCGAACGCTTTACTCAGGCGTTTATGAACGAAAAACTGAAAAGCGGCGAGCTGCCACAGCATCCGGTTTTCAGCGCGCTGGAAGCCTTGCTGCCGTCGGTGAATCAGCTTAACCGTCTGCTCGATCTGGCCTGGCAGGAACGCATTGCTGCGCGCTATTTCGAGTTACTGGAACAGGCCGGTGCGTTAACGCCGGACGATTTATTGCGCCTGCTGCAGGCGGCGTTGGCTGGCCCGCAGGGCGAACGCTTGGCCGCGCATATCCGCCGCTTATACCCGGTAGCGATGATCGACGAATTTCAGGATACCGACGCGCGCCAGTTTGATATTTTCAACCGCATTTATCCACCGGCAGAAGCCGGAGAAAACCCGGATGATCAGCACCACAGCCTGATTATGATCGGCGACCCCAAACAGGCCATTTACGCCTTCCGCGGTGCCGATATTTTTACCTACATTAAAGCGCGGCGGAATTTAACCGACGAGCAGCGCTTTACCCTGGACACCAACTGGCGCAGCCACAGCCAGTTAATTAAGGGCGTAAATCAATTATTTGCCGGCAATGCCTCGCCTTTTATTTTCGATCAGGACATCGAATTTATTCAGGTGAAGGCCGGTGGGCGCCACGACAACAACGGCTTTGCCGCCAACGGTCAGGCGCAGATTCCGCTGCAGCTGTGGCACGACGGCAAAGAATATTCCCGTCACGGTGCGCAACATGCCACTGCCAGCCAATGCGCCGAAAAAATTGCCGCGTTATTAAACGGCGCGGGCACACTGGCCGGGCAACCGGTACAGGCGCGCGATATCGCGGTGCTGGTGCGCAGCCGCAAACAGGCGGGCTGGATTCGGGATGCGCTGGCGCAGCAGAATATTGGCAGTGTGTTCTTAACCCGCGATTCGGTATTTGAGAGCCAGGAAGCGCTGGATGTCTTCCGCTGGCTGGAAGCCATTGCCCACCCCGGTGATGAGCGCATTGTGCGCTCGGCGCTGGCGACCGAAACTCAGGGCTACAGTGCCGAACGATTGCACCAATTACTGAACGATGAGAGCGAATGGGAAACGGTGCTGCAAACCCATCAGGATTATCACCAGTTGTGGAACCGGCGCGGCATTATGGCGGCGTTGCTGAAATGGCTGGAAAGTGACGGGCGCGCCCAGCGTTTGCGCTGTTTGCCGCAGGGCGAACGCCGCCTCACCAACCTGCTGCATCTGGGTGAATTATTGCAAAGCGCCAGCCGCCGGCTGCGTGGCCATGAGGCGTTATTGCGCTGGCTGGGCGAGCACGTTTTCAGCGAAGAAAGCAGCGGTGACGAAGCGCAGTTACGGCTGGAAAGCGACGCCAATCTGGTCAACATCGTCACCATTCATAAATCCAAAGGCCTGCAATACCCACTGGTATTTTTACCCTATTGCTGGGACGACAATTACCTGCCCAACGGCAAAGCCGACACCTGTTATTTCGACGATAAGCTCGGCATGGTGCTGAATCTGGACCCGGATGCCGATGCCAAAGACATGGCCATCCGCGATGCCTTAGCAGAAAGCCTGCGCCTGTTGTACGTGGCCTTAACCCGTGCCGAGCAGGGTTGTTTTGTGTGGCTGATGGATGCCGTGGATGGACGCAGTAAAAAAGAGAAAAAATCCACCATCGCCCATTCGGCGCTGGGGTACTTGCTGAATCTGCAACAGAACCCGGACTGGGCCGAACTGCATCAGCGGGCCAACGCGGATGTGTACATCGGTGATTTACCCAAATGGCCGGCGGCAGTTGCTTCACAATCAGACAGCGTCGCCGCAAACATTGCCGCCCGCACCATTCAGCCGCGCCGTTACGACAGCTGGCGCGTTACCAGTTACAGCCAGTTGGCCGATGGACATGCGCCGACCGAGGCAGCGGCCCTGCCACTGGCCGAAGCCACGCTGCGTGATGACGAATTTTCCACGGCCAATGAAAATGCACCAGAACAGGCAACCGTAACACCAGCAGAGCCGGGCAAGCCGCATCCGGTGTTTACCTTCGCCAAAGGCGCGAATGCCGGTACCTGCTTACACGCCATACTGGAAAAATGGGATTTTCACGACACGCAGGCGCTGAACACTCTGGTGATGCAACAACTGGCCCGTTACGGTTTGCTGGTGGCCGACGAGCAGGAGCAGGCTGAACAATGCCGTCAGGTGGCCGACTGGCTGCAGGCCATTGTGCAAAGCCCGCAGCAGGATCAGCAGGGCACTGTATTTTGTCTGGCCGATATTCAGCCGGGGCAGCGGCTGGATGAAATGGAATTTTATCTGCCCGTGGCGGGCTTAAAGCCTTATCAGGTGGATCAGCTGCTGCACAGTCAGAACCCCAGATTTCAGTTCCATGAGATCAGCGGTTATCTGAAAGGCTTTATCGACCTGATTTTCGCCCATAACGGCCGTTATTACGTGGCCGACTATAAATCCAACCATCTGGGTAACCGCCCGCAGGATTACCACCCGGAAGCGCTGCAGCAGGCCATGCAGGAACATCGTTACGATCTGCAGGCGTGGATTTACACACTGGCGCTCGATCAGCTGTTGCGTCAGCGACTGCCGGATTACGACCCGCAGCAGCATCTGGGCGGCGTGTTTTATTACTTCCTGCGCGGTATGCCGTTTGCGGCGGATGCTGCGGATGCCGCCGGTTTGGAAACGGCGCAACCCAGCGCCGGTATTTATTATTTGCCGCCGGATTGGCCGCAGCTGCAACGCTGGCAGCGGGTAGTGTGTCAGGGAGAGCCGGTATGAATCTGACCGTACAGAAGCCGTTGTTCAATCTGACCGCCTTGCCGGTGCGCGATCTCGACCGCCAGCTGGCGCGCCAGCTGCTGCATTACGAAACCCGCCTGCATGCCAGCTCTAATTCCAGTGCCAGTGCCGAACAATTGCAGGCGCTGCAACTGGCCGGGTTGATGGTGAGTGTGGCGCTGGGCAAAGGGCAGGTGTGCCTGCCGTTGTCGCAATGCTGGGTATCGGATCTGCAAGAGCCGTGGCATGGCATCGGCCCACAGCGGCTGCACTCGCTGCTGGCGGGCTGCGCCACCGTGTATGTGGCCGGCCGCGACAGCGCCTATGCCCAGCAGCCGCTGGTGCTGGCGGGCCAGCGTCTGTATCTGGCCCGGTATTATTTCTACGAGCAGGACGTACTGGCGCAGCTTGAGCAGCGTCTGGCGTCCCCTCTGCAGGTAGACGACTCAGCGTTGGCCGAGGTTCTGAATGCCCTGTTTCCAACCTTGCCAGCCGGGCAAACCGACTGGCAGAAAGTGGCCGCCGCCACGGCCTGTTTACAGCGCTTTACCGTGATTACCGGCGGCCCCGGCACCGGTAAAACCACCACGGTGACGCGCTTGCTCAGCGCCTTGCTGAGTACCCAGCCAGAGCTTTCCATTGCCCTGGCCGCGCCCACGGGTAAGGCGGCGGCGCGCATGACCGAATCCATCCGTAACGCCAAACTGAAGGGCGCGTTGCCCTATGCGGAACAGATTCCCGACGACAGCTTTACCCTGCATCGCTTGCTGGGCTGGACTCCCAACGGCTTCCGCTACGGCGCGCAGCGGCATTTACCCTTTGATTGCGTGGTGGTGGACGAAGCCTCGATGGTGGACTTGCCCATGATGCACCATCTGCTGATGGCGCTGGCGCCGCACACGCGGCTGATTCTGCTCGGCGACCGCGACCAGCTGGCATCGGTGGAAGCCGGCAGCGTACTGGCGGATTTATGCGATGCCGGCGTTGAACACGGCCCGGATACAGCTTTTGCCACCCGCCTGAGTGCGTTAACCGGCTATCCGTTGCAGCAGGTGGCCGAAGTGGCCTGCAGCCCCATGCAGAATGCACTGGCGCAGCTGCGGGTATCGCATCGTTTTGATGCCAGCAGCGGCATTGGCCAGCTGGCGGCGGCGGTGAATAACAGCGATATCAGGGCAGCGCAGCAGGCATTCCGTACCTTTGTTGAGCAGATACGTACTTATGAACTGGGGCAGCAGGATGCGCCGCCGTACTGGAACAACAACGACTGGCAGCAAAACGTACGCGCAGGGCTGCAGGGTTTTTGCCATGCCGTGACCGCACAACGCCCGGCCACCGAGGTGTTTGACGCCTTTGGCCAATACCGGCTGCTGGTGGCGCTGCGCAACGGCCAGAGTGGGGTAGAGGAGGTGAACCGGCAGGTGGAACAACTGCTGGTAAAACAGGGCTTATTACCGGGCCGCCCGGAAAAAGGTTTGTGGTATGCGGGGCGGCCGGTAATGATCAGCCGCAACGATTACGATCTGGGCCTGTTTAATGGCGATGTCGGCATTACCCTGTGGCATACCGACGGCAGCAAACCGCAACTGAAAGTGGCTTTCCCGGACAGCGACGGCGGTATCCGCTGGTTATTACCCAGCCGTTTGCCGGCGCATGAAACCGCCTTCGCCATGACCGTACACAAAAGCCAGGGTTCGGAATTTACCCGCGTGTGCCTGTTATTGCCGGAACAATGGCAGAACGTGATTACCCGCGAGCTGATCTACACCGCCATTACCCGCGCCCGCGAGCAGTTTGATGTGTTCAGCAGCAGCGACAGCTGGGAGCGTGGCGTACGCGCCCGGGTGCAGCGTGCCAGTGGTTTGCGCGAAGCATTATGGCCACAAGCGGCCAATGAGGTTGAGGAATTGTTATGAATAAACGTCGCACCCGGTTGGGTAAAAAACTCTGGATGTGGCTGGCACTGGTGCTGGCCATGTTGCTTGCTCTGTTGCTGGTGGTGTTGCACAGCCTGCCCGGGCTGGGCCTGCTGGCAGCATCACGCTGGTACGCTCAGCAAGGCGAAGGCTATGCCTTAAGCGCCCAGAACTGGCAGTTTGCGCCGTTTAAAACCCGGCTGGAGCTGCACGGAGTCGAGTTACAGCACCCCGGTGTTGGTGCGGACAGCACGCAGTTAAAGCGGCTGGTACTGCAATTCCGGCTGCGCGAACTGTTTAATCGGCGGCTGCTGGTGGAACAGGTGCAGGTGGATGGCCTGCACGGTCAGCTGGCCGTAAAGGAACAGGCTGACGGCCAGCATCTGCAGCTGGCGGGGCTGAGCTTTCCACTGGTGGCAGCACCCATGAGCGACCGTGAACCCCTGAGTGAGCAAGCGGCTGATGAGCCGGCGGTGGGCAATGCTGACGACGCTGCTCCGGGTACTGAGCCTGTGCAGGACAGCGGGCCGGAATCCGGCACCGAACCCTGGCGCTTTGCCCTTAATCAATTGCAGCTGAACGACGTGCAGTGGCAGTGGGATATTGCCCTGGCCGGGCTGCGTACTCAGGGCCAGCTGAATCTGCAGACCTTTCAGCTCAGCCAGTTTGACAGCCTTGGTGAGCAGCCGGTGAGGGCAGAGCTGACGCTGCAACTGGCGCGGCTGGCGGTACAGCAGCCGGCAATAACGGCCGGCGATACCGGTGATTTCAGCGACACGCTGGTGTTGCAGCAACCATTACAGCTGCAGCTGAATGGCCGCATCCACGACCTGCAGACCCAGCCGCGCTGGGAAGGTGAGGCTGGTCTGTACGATCTGCAGCTGGATATGCCGGGGCTGGTCCGGCTTAGCCTGGCTGAACTGTTGCTGGCAGGCATAAATGCCGATGCGGTGCAGCAACAACTGCACAGTCTGCAGCTTAATGGGGTGCTGATTGAGGACAATTCCGGTCGCAACCCGGCCGTACAGCTGGAACAGCTGCACCTGCAGGAGCTAAGTAATGATGGCCGGCTGCAGGCGGTACAACAGCTGCAGCTGCAGGGCTTACGGGTCGGTGATGCGGAACAGCCGCTGCTGTTGCTGCAGCATTACCAGCTGCAGGATATTCAATGGCAAAGCCTGGCCGGCGCTGAAGCGGCACAGAAAGGCCAGCGTCTGAGTGTTGGTGCACAGCAATATTACGGGCTGGAACTGGCGCTCCGCCGGGCCGCCGATGGCCAGATTCTGGGGCTGGCGGCAGCTGCTCCGAACGCGGTTACTGCAGAACAGACGGCTGATGCCGTTGCTGTCGAACCCGCGCCCGCCGCGGAGGAAGCGCCAGGCACAGCAGCCACAGCGTCACCGGCGCAGGCAGTATTAACACTACTGCTGGCCGGCCTGAGCCAGGCCGTGCCGGACCATGATGATGCCAGTGCCGCTGACAGTGCAGAAAACAGTGCAGAAAACAGTGCAGAAAACAGTGCAGAAAACAGTGCAGAAAACAGTGCAGAAAACAGTGCAGAAAACAGTGCAGAAAACAGTGCAGAAAACAGTGCAGAAAACAGTGCAGAAAGCAGTGCCGCTGACCGTGCTGAAAGTGCGGTGACCAGCGGCAGCACACTGATTATTGAAGACCGCAGCGTGAATCCACCGCTGCAAACCACCCTGGCCCTGCATGAGTTGCAGGTCGGCGCCGTAAACAGCCAGCTGGATGCACAGGGGTTTAACCTGCACAGCAGCGTACCGCTGCATCTGCTGCTGGGGCTGGACCGTTTTAACCGCATTACACTGGATGCCGAACTGGGCTTATTTCAGCGCGATAACCAGCTGTACCCGCAGGGGCCGCTGCAGGTAACGGTGCGGCAGCTGGATCTGGTGCCTTTCAACGGTTATCTGGCGGAGGCCCTGGGTTACCACGTCGACCGCGGCACGCTGGATGTGGACGCCAATATCCGCATCGACAAGGCGCAACTGCAGGGCGAAATCAAACTGCTGCTGCGCAATTCCCGCTTTGTCCCGGTGGATGAGGCGACCATTGACCGGGTCAGTAAACAGATTGCCATGCCGGTGGAAACCGCACTGGATTTATTGCGCGATGATAACGGCAACA
This sequence comes from Venatoribacter cucullus, assembly GCF_016132445.1. NCBI lineage: Bacteria > Pseudomonadati > Pseudomonadota > Gammaproteobacteria > Oceanospirillales > Oceanospirillaceae > Venatoribacter > Venatoribacter cucullus. The sequence goes on from NZ_CP046056.1 coordinate 1,243,602, forward strand.
TCCGTTTAACCATTCCGGTCAGTGGTGATCTGGCCGATCCCGATGTGGGGCTGGGGGATATTACCCGCCAGCTCAGCCGGCTGGCGTTACAGCAAGGGGCGCTGTTTTATCTGCGCCAAAGCCTGCAGCCTTACAGCACCATGCTCAGCATTGCCTCGTACGCCGGCGACTACCTGTTTGCTATCCGGCTCGATTCACTCAGCTTTGCCGACCACAGCAGTGCTATTACCGATGAGCACCAGCAACACCTGCAGAAACTGATTGGGGTTATGCGGGATAAAAAGAACCTGGAAGTGCAGGCTTGTCCTTTTGTGAATGCCGCAGAAGCGGCGGCGCTGGGGGAAAACTGGCCGCAGCTGGCCCGGGCCCGGGGCGATAACCTGAAAGCGGCGGTGGCCGCCCTGGATGCACCACTGGCTGACCGTATTTCCGTGTGCCGGCCACAGCAGGGGAAACGGGCCGAAGTGATGCTGGGTGTGAACTGACTGTTGCAAACCTGACCGGGCCGGTGGGGTGCTGGACACCCGCCAGCCCCTTGCTGATAATGCCCGACTTACTTTAAACCTTGGTGTAACGTTCTATGGAAAAGCCGCAATCCATTATTCTGAAATCCCTCGCTGAATTTTTTCTGTTTGCTGTAATGGCCATTCTGCCGGCCTTGTTGTTGCGGTCCGATCTGGGTGCCGACTCAACCTGGGCCGGTGAATTTGCCGTAACCGAAATTCTGCAGGAAGTTTTATTGTTACTGAGCGCCGGTTTGTTCTGGTTGCTGGCGGTCAAAAAACCGGAAATCCGCGGGTTTGTGGTGTTGGTGGCCGGCTTTTTTACGGTCATGCTGATCCGTGAAATGGATGCTTTCCTGGATGATATCCGCCATGGTTTCTGGGTATATCCGGCCCTGTTGGTAGCCGTTGCCAGTATTGCCTGGGCCACCGTATTTAACCGTGCCACCATCGCTCAGCCGATGGCCGTGTTTTTTAATACCAAAGCGTATTTTCTGATGGCGATTGGCCTGGTAACCCTGCTGTTTTTCAGCCGTACTATTGGCAGCGGTAAAATGCTGTGGAGTGGTATGTTGGGTGATGCCTATTCCAATGATTTCAAAAATGCGCTGCAGGAAGGTATCGAACTGTACGGCTATATTCTTATCGGTTACAGCGCGGTGCTGTACAGCAAATTACAGCTGAGCCGCAGCCGCTGAGTAATGGCCGGTGCCGGTGGGTGGCAGAAATGTTCACCATCCACCGGGGCCGGTGCGGTATTTTTTCCCTTCTCTTGATCCGGGTCAGATCCCGGTAATCAGCGCCTTTTCTGATTGCCTGTTCAGGCATAGAGTACAGCCCTGCTGTTTTATCCGGAGGGCGGTGTATGGCCCATATCAAACGCGTTTTTCTGTTCCTTTCTGTGTTCTTCACGGTGCTGTGGTTACTGGCGGATACCTTATGGCCGCAACCGCTGACCTATTTTTCTTTCCGTAGCGTGTTTGTGCAGTTCAGCGGCTGGCTCGCCATGGCGGCCATGAGCCTGGCCATGCTGCTGGCGCTGCGGCCGCGCTGGCTGGAAGCGCCGCTGCACGGGCTGGATAAAATGTACCGGCTGCATAAGTGGCTGGGCATCAGCGCGCTGGTGCTGGGGTTGCTGCACTGGTGGTGGGCCAAAGGCACCAAGTGGATGGTGGGCTGGGGCTGGCTGGTTAAACCGCCACGGTCGGGGGCGGCGCCGGAATATACCGGGCTGGAAGCCTGGCTGCGTACTCAGCGTGGGCTGGCCGAAACCCTGGGCGAGTGGACCTTTTACATAGCGCTGGTGCTGCTGGTGCTGGCATTAGTCAAAGCCTTTCCTTATCGCTTATTCCGTAAAACCCATAAATTGCTGGCGCTGGTGTATCTGGTGCTGGTGTATCACAGCCTGGTGCTGTTTAAAGCAGAATACTGGGCGCAGCCGTTGGGCTGGGCGATGGCGGCGCTGTTGCTGGTGGGCACCGTGGCCGCCGTACTGGTGCTGACCGGCCAGGTGGGGCACAGCCGTAAGGTCGCCGGCACCATCTGCAGCCTGCATGCCTACCCGGGTGTGCAGGTGGTGGAGGGCTGCATTCAGTTACAGCCGGGCTGGCCGGGACATAAGCCGGGGCAATTTGTCTTTGTCACTTCCAGCCGCTCGGAAGGCGCGCACCCTTATACCATCGCTTCGGCCTGGGACCCGCAGCAGCAACAATTAACCTTTGTGATCAAGGCGCTGGGGGACTGGACCGGGCAGCTGCAGGATTATCTGCACGAAGGCTTGCCGGTGCAGGTGGAAGGGCCCTATGGCTGCTTTGATTTTAACGACCAGCAACCCCGCCAGATCTGGATTGGTGCTGGTATTGGCATTACGCCTTTTATTGCCAAGATGAAACACCGGCTCAGCCACCCGTCTACCCAGGTGATTGATCTGTTTCATGTGACGGCGGAACGGGATGATGAGGCGCTGCAACGGTTGCGTGCCGATGCCGCTGCCGCCGGGGTGAACCTGCATATCCGTCTCAGCCGCGAAGAGGGCCGGCTGACGGCTGAACAGATCCGCGCGGCGGTACCCGAGTGGCAACAGGCCAGCGTCTGGTTCTGCGGGCCGGCGGCGTTTGGCCAGACCTTGCAGCAGGATTTCCACCGCCATGGGCTGGCCGGTGGCCGTTTTCATCAGGAGTTGTTTAATATGCGCTGAAAAACCGGATAATAGCCGGCCATTCTTTTCGCCCGCTTATTCTGGTATTCCCGCATGGAAATTAAGGTTAATTTTCTCGACAACCTCCGGCTTGAAGCGAAGTTTGACGACTTCACCGTGATTGCCGACCAGCCCATCCGCTACAAAGGGGATGGGTCGGCGCCCGGTCCGTTTGATTACTTCCTCGCTTCATCGGCGCTCTGTGCGGCTTACTTTGTGAAGCTGTATTGCCAGACTCGCGATATTCCCACTGAGAATATCCGTCTGTCGCAAAACAACATCGTTGACCCGGAAAACCGCTACAACCAGATTTTTAAAATTCAGGTTGAGTTACCCGCGGATATTTCAGAAAAAGACCGCATTGGTATTCTGCGCTCCATTGACCGCTGCACCGTTAAAAAAGTAGTGCAGACCGGGCCCGAATTTGTCATTGAAGTGGTCGATAACCTTGATGCCGATGCCCAGGCGTTATTGCTGGCACCGCAGGCGCAGGGCGAAGGCACCCGCATCGAAGGCAAAGACCTGCCGCTGGAACAAACCATTGCCAATATGTCGGCCATTCTGGCCGGGCTGGGCATGAAAATTGAGATCGCTTCATGGCGCAATATTGTGCCCAATGTGTGGTCGCTGCATATCCGCGATGCCCATTCGCAGATGTGTTTTACCAACGGCAAAGGCTCCAGCAAAGAAAGCGCGCTGGCCTCGGCGCTGGGCGAATTTATTGAACGTCTGAACTGCAATTTCTTTTATAACGACCAGTTCTGGGGCGAAGAGATCGCCAATGCCGATTATGTGCATTACCCGGAAGAACGCTGGTTTCAGCCCGGCCCTAACGATGAACTGCCGGCGGACATTCTGGATGACTATTGTCTGGACATTTATAACCCGGACGGTGAGCTGCGCGGTTCGCATCTGTACGACACCAACTCGGGTAATACCAAGCGCGGTATTTGCTCGCTGCCGTTTGTGCGCCAGTCCGACGGCGAGGTGGTGTATTTCCCGTCCAACCTGATCGAAAACCTGTATTTAAGCAACGGCATGGCCGCCGGCAATACATTGGCGGAAGCGCAGGTGCAGTGTTTGTCGGAAATTTTTGAGCGCGCGGTAAAGCGCGAAATTCTTGAAAATGAACTGACGCTGCCGGATGTGCCGGAGCACGTACTGGCCAAATACCCTGGTATTGTCGCTGGTATTAAAGGCCTGGAAGAGCAGGGCTTTCCGGTGCTGGTAAAAGACGCTTCGCTGGGCGGCCAGTTCCCGGTGATGTGCGTCACCTTAATGAACCCGCGTACCGGTGGTGTGTTTGCCTCGTTCGGCGCCCATCCCAGTTTTCATGTGGCGCTGGAGCGCAGCCTCACCGAACTGCTGCAGGGCCGCAGTTTTGAAGGCCTGAACGACCTGCCACGGCCGACCTTTGAAAGCCATGCGGTGACCGAGCCGAACAATTTTGTCGAACACTTTATTGATTCCAGCGGCGTGGTGTCCTGGCGTTTCTTCAGTGCCCGTTCCGACTATGACTTTGTCGAATGGGATTTCACCTATCAGGGTGCCGACGCCAATACCCAGGAAGCCGCCACGCTGTTCGGCATTCTGGAAGACCTGGGCAAGGAAGTGTATATGGCGGTGTACCCGCATCTGGGCGCCAATGCCTGCCGTATTCTGGTACCGGATTATTCCGAGATTTATCCGCTCGATGACATCATCTGGGATAACACCAATAAAGCGCTGCTATTCCGCGAAGATATTCTTAACCTGCACCGCTTAACCGATAAGCAGCTGAAGGCGTTACTGAAACGTCTGGATGACAGCGAGCTGGATCATTACACCGATATCACCACCCTGATCGGCATTGAATTTGACGACAATACCGTCTGGGGTCAGCTGACCATTCTGGAACTGAAACTGCTGATCAGTCTGGCCCTGCAACGGCTGGAAGATGCTCAGGATCTGGTCGGAGAATTTCTGCAATTTAACGACAACACCGTTGAACGCGGGCTGTTTTATCAGGCCATGAATGCCGTGCTGGAAGTAACACTGGACGACGAGCTGGAACTGGCTGACTTTGAGCCCAATTTCCGCCGCATGTTCGGTAATGAACGTATGGATGCTGTGATTGGCTCAGTCGATGGTTCAGTGCGCTTCTATGGCTTAACGCCCACCAGTATGAAGCTGGAAGGGCTGGATAAGCACCTGCGCCTGATCGACAGCTATAAAAAGCTGCACGCCGCGCGGGGCAGGGCGGTTAATAATATTGGTTAAATTCTGGCAGTAACAATAAATGAACCTGGAATAAGCCAAAGAAAAAAAAGAGCCTCAATTGAGGCTCTTTTTTTAGTCCGGAACCGCGCTGAAATTATTCAGCCGCGACCGGTTTTACCACAAACAACAGATCGCCCTGGTTCACCTGCTGGCCATCGCTGTTCATGATGCGCGTCACCTTATACTTCTGCGACGCCGGGTACAGGTCAGTACCGGCACGGTTGAAGTGTTTCAGGCTCAGCGGCGTGAACATTTTCATCGCTTCCATCAGACACAGGGTCTGATCGATATTGATGATATCGCCTTCTTTCACGAACGGCGGTTCACTCGGTGAAGACGAGCCGTAGAAAATGCTGGTCGAGGGTGACAGCACTTTCAGTTCGTCGGAGCCTTCAATCTTCAGTGCAGCGGCGTCAACCGCGTTGGCACTCAGCTCGGCGGCGTCTTCAATATCCTGAATCAGGGCATCGGCATCAATGCGATCGAGGAATTGCGGCAGGTAAGTGGTGTCGTACACACCTTCCTGGAACACCTTATCGTCCAGCACGCGCTTCAGCAGCGGAATGTTGGTGCACACGCCGGTAATACGTACGCGCTCCAGGTATTCACGCAGCTTGGCGATGGTGTCGTTACGGTCTTTGCCGTAGCAAATAATCTGCACCACCATGCTGTCGTAGAAGGGCGATACTTTCTTGCCAGGCGCCGCCATGGCGATCAGCTCGATGTAATCTTCTTCCGGCAGCACACAGTCGCGGATCTGACCCGGGGTCGGCACAAACTCGATGTTGTCGTTTTTGCGCACGGCTTTTTCAGCGTTCACCCGCACTTCAATGGCGTAGCCTTTAGATACCGGTTTCAGGTCGGCAATGGATTCGCCTTCGGCAATTTTGAACTGCGTGCTGACGATATCAATGCCCGACACCAGTTCAGTAACCGGGTGCTCTACCTGCAAACGGGTATTCATTTCCATGAAATAAATGGTGTTGGCGGCCAGGTCGAAAATAAATTCAACCGTACCGGCACCCACGTATTTCACCGCATCGGCCAGCTTGGCGGCGTAGTCGTAAGCGGCTTGTTCCAGTTCACGCGGCAGCATGGTGGAACCGGACTCTTCAAAAATCTTCTGGTTATTACGTTGTACAGAACAGTCGCGCAGACCGAGGATTTTGGTGTTGCCATGGCTGTCACGCAGTACCTGCACTTCAATATGACGCAGTGAGGTCACGTATTTTTCCAGGTACACGTCGCCGTTACCGAAGGCGGCTTTGGCTTCCATGGAAATCTGCTGGAACAGGGCATGGATTTTATCGGCGGAATGCACCACCTGAATGCCCTTACCACCGCCACCGTGTACCGCTTTCAGCAGCACCGGGTAGCCGATTTCGTCAGCCACCGCGGCGGCATTGGCCGAGCTGGTTAAAATACCGTGCGAACCCGGTACCACCGGTACCTGTACGCGCATGGCGGTATTAATGGCGTTGGATTTGTTACCCATGGTTTCCATGGCGGAAACCGGCGGCCCAACAAAGTTAATGTCGTGGTTACCACACAGAGCGGCAAACTGGCTGCTTTCCGACAGGAAGCCGATACCCGGGTGCAGGGCGTCCACTTCTTCGTGGTGGGCGATACGCAGCACCGATTTGGCGTTCAGGTAACTTTCATCCGGGGTGTTACCACCGATACAGATCACGCGGTCCTGCGGGCCGAGCATATCGACCGGTACCGAATCCATATCCGGGTCGGACTGAATCAGCACCACCTGAATATTGTTTTCCTGCGCTTTGCGGATCAGCTTCACCGCGGTACAGCCACGGGCGTGAATCAGAACCTTGTCGATCTTGCCGAATTTTTTCAGCTTGCTGGCGTTTTCACCGGTATCCGGTGCCAGACGTTCCGCGGTCACGAAGCCCTGCAATACACGATCCAGTACGTCATCGACGCTGTAACGGGCCACCGGCATATCCGGGTCAATGGCGCGCAGACGTTCGTCCAGATCGTCAAAGAACGGGTGGCGTACCAGGCCGTCCATGGACTGCGGTGATACCGACAGATAGTTAGACAGCGTGCAGGTGCTGGGCAGGTAGCTGGGTACCACAATCTGGCCGGCGAACGGCATGTTGGTGCCGGAGAAATAATAGTTTTGCGCCAGCGGGTGCGTTACGAAGGATGCCTGCGCACCACCGGTACAGTCACCAAAGCCGAAAATCACAATCGGCAGGTCGTTATCACGCACAAAGCGGGTGATACGGTCGTTGACCACGGCCATAGAGAACAGAGCCGCAGCCCCTTCTTTGGTTTGCATGCCACCGGACGATACAAAGCACACAATCGGCAGGTTCAGGCGTGCACATTCCACCATCAGTTTGCAGAATTTCTCGGCGGCGGCCATATCGAAGGCGCCGGCCTGGAAGTCCAGGTTGGAGACCAGCGCGCCCACCTGCTGCTGACGGTCACCGATCTTGATGGTACCGATACCGGTAATCACACCGCAGGGTTTGATGTCTTTTTTCAGCGCTTCTTCGATGGAGCTGCGGAAGCCCGGGAAGGCCACCGGGTCGGCGGACATCAGGCTGGCGTTGGTTTCGGTGAAGTCACTGAAGAAACGCGCAACAATGGCCTTGGCCGAGGTTTTCTTCTGCCGCTTGGTGTCATCCAGAACCTGCTGAATCAGCAGGTCGTGGTAAGCCATGGTCAGGCGGTTCCAGAAGTCTTTACGGCGACCAATGGATACCGGGCTGATGCGGCCGTTGTAGGCTTTGCCATCCTGCTCAGCGGCATGATATTCCGGCAGCAGTTTTTCAAAGATAAAGGTGATTACCACAAACAATGTGTCGGACAGGCGCGGGAAGGCCAGTTTTTTCCACTCTTCCACTGACTTCAGGAAGTCACCACGCTGGCTGCTCTTAATGAAGTAGCTCAGCCAGTGGTTGAAGGATTCACGTTCCTGCGCGGTGTAGCTGTCGCCGGCGGTGGCTTCGGCCAGGGATTTTTCCAGCAGCACTTTCAGCGAGTCACGCGACAGCGCGCGGTGCTCGTTGGCTTCTTTGGCCACGTTCACCAGGTTGCCGATAAAGTTGTCGTACAGCTGACCGAATACCAGCATGTTCTGACACACATGGCTGAATTCATCGCGCAGTTCGTCGTGCAGAATGGCGTCCAGAATGGTGATATCCGGATGCGCCGGGTTCTGGATATTGTCCTGACGGAACTGAATATAGGGCGCCAGCGCTTCTTCCAGAATACGGCGGTTGGCTTCCACTTTGCTGCTGGCCAGACTGTTGGCCAGGGCTTCAGTACGGGTAGACAGTTTCAGCTGGGCGCGGATTTCATCGGGAATCAGATCATCCTGCAGAATGCTGTTCAGCGCCGTGGCCAGCGCTTGCTTCAGGGCGCCCCGGGATTTTTCTTTGGTTAAGCCCTGGGTCAGTTCCTGACGGGTTTCGTGCGGTAACTGTTCACGGATCCAGGTGGCCAGTGCGTGCGGATTTTTCTCAATAAATTCAGCAACTGCGGTGGCATCCAGAATATCGCCGGCACGCAGCATAAACTGGCTTTGTTTGTAGTCTTCCAGGTAATTCATCAGGCCGTCAAAGTTGACCGGCGCATCAGACTTCCAGCGGTTAAACAAATACAGGCCGAGGTTAAAGCACAGTTCCTGCTTGGCTTTCAGGTAATTGTTTTTCGGCTCACCCAGAAACAGCCGGGCAATGGTGCTGCGGCTTTCGTCACGGTCTTCGTATTTAGACCAGAAATTTTTCCAGCTTTTGTGCAGCAGGTCGTCGTAAACGATTTTTTCCGGTGCCTGCAGCCAGTTCTGGAATTTGCGCTTGGATTCACGCTGCAAACGCTGTTGCAGCTGACCTTCCGGTACCTCTTTATCCGCCAGGCGACCATAATTTTCCACGCTGGTGGAATGAATTCGGCGGCGCATGGTGAGGTAACGGGTATAGCGGTAGCTTAAGCCGAACAGGTTGATGTGCTCGGTCGGGTTCTGGGCGAGGAAGAAATTCGCGCCTTTTTCCAGTTTAACCAGCTTATCGGACGGCGACAGGAAACGGTCAATACTGCGCTTGTAGTGGTCCATCAGATACGGATTGGTGCGGGCAAATTCGGCCGCACTTTCTTCGATGGACTGAATGCCGGTGGTGATGGCCTGCAGCAGGTTGTAACGTTTTTCGTCGGCGTCGGACGGAGCGTAATCAATAATGCCGTCGATAATACCGGCGGCCCGCAGTTCGTAAGAAGATACGCCAACATACTTGGCGCATTCCTGCCACGACAGGTTGTATTTACGCGCAATACTGGCCAGACCCTGCGGCTGGATGGTGTTGAAAATACCATCACGTACGCTCAGCAGAATGTTGGTGGCGGCCAGCGGAATGGCACCACCGGAATAGCCAGCGCCCCAGATAATACCGACGGTCGGCACATCGTTGTTGGCCATTTCGGTGATCAGGTGGGAAATACTGTGAGCCTGGTTGGCGGCGTTAGCGGCCTCACCGGCATCGGCACCGGGGGTGTCGATAAAGGTCACAATCGGCATGGAACGACGGGCAAAAGCACGGGCAACCTGAGCAGCACGATTATGGTGTTGCGGGCCCCAGGCGCCATGGGCGTGTTCGCGGTTCTGACAGATAAAACCGACCCGGCGCTGATGGTCACCAAATTCGACATCGGCTTCGGCGCAATACAGCGGGCCGTCTTCGGTTTCGGTAATAATGCGGATAACCAGGTGCTTGATGATGTCTTTGGCACCCATGCGGTTACTGTTTTCGCTGGGCGCGACAGCCTGCTCAATGTAGCTGTCGATGTCCAGCTCGCGCAGGCGCTCCACTTCGGCGTTGCACCTGGCCGGCGAGATCAGGCCTTTAACGCGGTGGTCAACGGCGTTGTCTTCGTATTCCGGAAACAGGGAAAAGTCTGCCGACAGCTGCTCGGCTTCCTGGAACAGTTGGTCGACGCTGCGGTCGGTGGTGTCAAGCGGGTTGATTTTTTGTTTCATCGGTAATGTCCATGACGGTTCGGGAGTTACCAGACTGGCCTGTATCGGATGGCGCAAAACCAATCTGAGCACCCGGTGGCGAAATCGCCACCCTGAGTGCCTTAGTAAACCCCAAAAAGTGTTGCTTTAAAATCACTGATCGGCCTTAAAGACCGGGCATTATGTCACTAATTACAGAGACTGAAAAACCAGCGCCGCGTTGGTGCCACCAAAGCCAAAACTGTTCGACATAACGGTTTTCAGCTGGGCCGGGCGGTTTTCAGTCACAATCGGGAAGCTGGCCGCGCCTTCGTCCCGTTCGCTGATGTTGGCACTGCCGGTAATAAAACCGTGTTTCAGCATCAGCAGGCTGTAAATGGCTTCCTGCACACCGGCGGCACCCAATGAGTGACCGGTAAGGGATTTGGTGGAACTGATCGGCGGAATGGTATTGCCAAAGGCCTCTGCCACCGCTTTCAGCTCGGTGATGTCACCGGCTGGGGTGCTGGTGCCGTGAGTATTCAGATAATCAATGGTCGGGTTGCCGGCCATGGCCAGGGCATCACGCATACAGCGGATCGCGCCTTCACCGGACGGGGCGACCATATCGGCACCGTCGGAGGTGGCGGAGTAACCAATCAGTTCGGCATAAATAGTGGCACCACGTTTTACCGCGTGTTCGTATTCTTCCAGTACCAGCATGCCGCCGCCGCCGGCGATGACGAAGCCGTCACGGTTGGCATCGTAAGGGCGGGAAGCGCTTTCCGGGCTGTCGTTGTATTTGCTCGACAGGGCGCCCATGGCGTCAAACTGGGTGGTCAGGGACCAGTGTTCTTCTTCACCGCCACCGGCGAAGACGATGTCTTGCTTGCCCCACTGAATCAGCTCCATACCGTGGCCAATACAATGCGCACTGGTGGCGCAGGCGGAGGTCATGGAGTAGTTCACACCTTTAATAGAGAAAGGCGTGGCCAGGTTGGCAGAGACGGTGCTGCCCATGGTGCGGGTAACGCGGTAGGGGCCAACTTTGCGGACGCCTTTTTCGCGCAGAATATCGACGGATTCGACAATGTCGCTGGCGGAAGCGCCACCGGAACCGGCCACTAAGCCGGTACGCGGGTTACTGATCATCTCTTCGGTGAGGCCGGCATCGGCAATGGCTTCACGCATGGACAGATAGGCGTAAGCGGCCGAGTCACCCATAAAGCGTTTCAGTTTGCGGTCGATGACTTCGTCGAGGTCAATCTGCGGTTTGCCGGCCACATGGCTGCGCAAGCCCAGTTCGGCGTATTCCGGCATAAAGCGGATACCTGAACGCTGTGCCTGCAATGACGCCAGCACTTCCTCTTTGTTGTTACCAATGCAACCAACGATACCAATACCTGTAACCACAACTCGACGCATAACCACTCGACCTTTTCAGCAAAATACCATCTGCACAGTGTGTCAGATGAAGTTTGAGGTAGTATGACAACCTCTTTGGCGGGCTTCACTATATAGCAGTGAGGAAAAAGTCATAAAGAAAAATATTGTTAACTAATAGTTGGTAATTCTCTGCTTGAGGGGTTTATTAATGAAGACAGGGCAGGATATCCGTTGGCAGCGGGCGCAGGAGTTATTGCAGGAAAACGCGTTGGATATTGCCACGATGGCGGCTTGTCTGGGGCAGGATGAAACAAAACTTCAGGCGATGCTGAGCGCGCAGCCCAGCCGTAAAATACCGGATGCGCTGGCGGAACAGATGGAGCAGACCTTCTGCAAACCGCGCGGATGGCTCAGTCAGTCCGATGATGGCGGCATTTCCTTTGATCTGTTTGGTGCCTGACGCTCGCTGAATGCTTACTTTCTCTCCCACCGGAAGCACAGATGATAACCATGGATAATAAAAACTTAGCCAGCCGTAATGACCGGGCCAGCCAATGGCAGCAGCTGCAGCAGATGACAGAACCCTGGGATGTGCTGGTTGCTGGTGGCGGTATTACCGGTGCCGGTGTGGCCCGCGAAGCAGCCCGCCGGGGCTTGCGGGTACTGCTGGTGGAGCGGCAGGATTTTGCCTGGGGTACCTCCAGCCGCTCTTCCAAAATGGTACATGGTGGCCTGCGCTATATGGCCGCCGGTGATTTCCGCACCACCCGCCATTCGGTACAGGAGCGTGAACGGCTGCTGCGCGAGGCGCCGGGGCTGGTGGAATTAATGCCCTATGTGATGCCGCATTATCGTGGCCATTTTCCTGGTCCCTTCTTATTTAATGCGTTGTTGTGGCTGTACGACGCGTTTGCCGGTAAACGCTACCGGCGTTTTCACAAGGCGGCCTCGTTCCACGCTCAGGTACCGTTTTTGTATGACGATGGACTGACCGGGGCCACTGAGTTTGCCGATGCCGTGACTGATGATGCGCGGTTGGTGCTGCGGGTATTGCGGGAAGCCCAACAGGATGGCGCGCAGACCCTGAACTATGTCGGTGTGGAACAGCTGCTGCAGCAGAATGGGCGGGTGTGTGGGGCCGTATTAAAAGATGCGCTCAGCGGCCAGCAATGCGACGTACGGGCGCAGGTGGTGATCAACGCCACGGGTGCCTGGGTGGATGAATTGCGTGGCCAGTTGCAGCAGGCGCCGAAAATCCGGCCCGCCCGCGGCAGCCATATTGTGGTGGCCGCCGAGCGTTTGCCGGTGACCATGGCGTTTACCATTCTGCATCCGGATGATCAGCGCCCCATTTTTGTGTATCCCTGGGAAGGCCGTACCGTGATTGGCACCACCGATCTGGATCATCCGGGACTGGGTAATGAAGAAGTAGGCATCAGTCGGTCCGAGCTGGAGTATCTGCTGAAGCTGGCAGCGCATCGTTTTCCTGCTGCAGCAGTAACGGAACAGGATGTGATTGCCAGCTGGGCCGGCGTCCGGCCGCTGGTTTCATCCGGGGCCCTGAATCCGTCTAAAGAGAAGCGGGACCACAGTGTCTGGGATGATCAGGGATTGGTCAGCGTCAGCGGCGGTAAGCTGACCACCTTCCGGTTGATTGCTCTGGATGCGTTAAACGCGGCCCGCCGCTATCTGACTCATTGGCCGGCCGGGGATTTTCCGACGCAAATTTTCCGCCCGTACAAGCCGCAGCATCCTTCCTGGTCGGCCTTGCCAGCTGCCATCCAACAGCGTTTGCTGGGCTATTACGGTCAGGATACCGATGCACTATTGCAGCGGGCACAGTCCGGCGAGCTGACGGTGATTCCGGGTACCCATACGCTGTGGGCGGAGTTGCGCTTTGCCGCCGCTTGCGAAGCCGTGCAGCATTTGGATGATCTGTTATTGCGGCGTACCCGTATCGGTTTATTGCTGGAACAGGGCGGGATGTTGTGGGCAGAGAAGATACGCGCAGTCTGCCAGCCGGAGCTGGGCTGGAGTGATGAACATTGGGCGGCTGAGCAGCAGCGTTATGAGCAGATCTGGCAGCGCTATTACAGCCTGCCGGTGTCGGCTTAACCGCCGAGCTGACCGAACAGCTCGCGGGTGGTGTGGAGGGCATTCAGGTAATGCCGCTCCATATCGGCTGGTTCAAGACCCAGCCCTTGTAACAGCGGCCAGTCGATTTCTTCCCAGCGCCCCTTTTCCATGGCGACGGTGGTGGCCAGGATCAGGCCGTAATCGCCCTGATGCTGCAATAATGCCTGGGTCAGCGATTCCGGCAGGTGCAGCTGTTGGCAGATTTCAGTAAGCGGGTGATCAAAAAACGCATCCAGCAGTGAAAACAGTCCAAGCGTAAAGGCGGTGTCTTCATCCAGCCCGGGCCAGGCAAAAACCATGGCTTTGCATAAATGTGCCCGTACCACCGCTTGTTCCCGCAGGACATCAGGCTTGTGCTGCAGTTTGCCCAAGGCGATCAGGTTTGACCAGGAACGCAGCCGGTCAAGGCCAACCAGCATAATGGCGTGGGGGATAGAGGAAACCACGCTGACAAAGCCCATGGCGGCTGAGTTCACCAGTTTCAGCAGCTTATAGCTGAGCTGCGGATCGGTCTGCAGTACGCTGGCAACATCGTTAATACGCGCATCGGGCATATTCAGCACTTTCAGAATTTGCAGTACCGCCAGCTGGCTGTCGGGCAGGCGTTTGCCGTACACATTGGCCGGGTGGCTGAAAAAATAGCCCTGAAACAGATCGCAGCCGGCAGCCAGACAAAACTCAAATTCTTCCTGGGTTTCTACTTTTTCTGCCAGCCATTTCAGACCATGAGCTTTATGTTCTTCAATCAGCTGCGGCAGCATGGCCAGATCGGGCAGGCGGCGGATATCAACTTTGATAATATCGACCAGAGGAAACAGCGCCACTGGCGCTGCATCACCCTGATAGTCGTCCAGGGCAATGCGGTAGCCGAATTTGCGCAGGCTTTGCAGCGCCTGCAGATTCTCGGCATCCGGTTCAATGTATTCCAGCAGTTCGGCCACCAGACGATTGGACGGCAGCATCGGCGGGTTGTGCAGCCAGTGGCGGGTAAAATTAATAAAAGCTGGTAAGCCACCGGTGACCTGGTCAATGCCGATATCATTGAAGGCACTGATCAGAACTTCGCTGGTGGCATGGTCACCGAAAACATCCTGCCACTGGCGGGTGTCCTGGGGCACCGGGCGACACAGCAGTTCATAACCGACCACTTTCTGGCGGCGGTTAAGAATAGGCTGACGGGCAAGCAAGGGCAGTGACGTGTTATCCATATCGTTTCCTTGATAGTTGTGTCCATTGTAGCGGTAAAAATGCAGCGCATTCTGGTGAATTGTCTACACTTTACGAAATTAAAGTGATTGGAGTGTGGTATGAGCGGTGTGCTGAGTAGTGTTGATGCCCGCACAAAGCTGGTCGGGCAGAACCGGCTTGAGTTATTGCTGTTCAATTTAGGCGGTACCCAGCAGTTCGCCATTAACGTATTCAAGGTCCAGGAGGTGATGCGCCTGCCTCGCCTGACCCGTATTCCTGATCGTCATCCGGTGGTGCGTGGGGTAACGCACTTGCGTGGGCAAACGGTACCGGTGGTGGATTTACGCCATGCTATCCAGATGGGTCCGCTGAAGGTGAATGAAAGTGAAGCCACTATTATCGTTACCGAGTACAACCGCACGGTGCAGGCCTTTCTGGTTGGTGGCGTTGACCGCATCGTTAATATGAACTGGAATGAAATTCTGCCGCCACCCGGAGGCTCGGGCCGCCAGCATTACCTGACCGCCATCACCCGTATTGATGATCGCATTGTCGAGATTATTGACGTTGAAAAAGTGCTGGCTGAAATCGCACCGTATCAGCTTAATTTGTCGGAAGAAGCGTACGACAAAGAACTGATGGCCCGTATTAAGGGCAAGGATATTCTGATTGTTGACGATTCCCATGTGGCCATTCACCAGATGCGGCAGGTGCTGGAGCCGATGGGGATGAACATCATCGAAGCGCATAACGGTCTTGAAGCCTATCAGTTGCTGATGCACTGGAAGGAAGAGGGGCGTGATATTACCGACCGTTTGCTGATGATTATTACTGACGCAGAAATGCCGGAAATGGACGGTTATATGCTGACCACCGAAATCCGTCGTGATCCGGAATTGCAGTCATTAATGGTCATTCTGCATACTTCACTGTCGGGTAATTTTAATAAGGCGATGGTGGAAAAAGTCGGTTGTGATGGCTTTTTGTCGAAGTTTGCCCCGGAAGCGCTGGCCAAAGATGTGCAGCGTCTGTTGCGGCAAAAACTGAATATGCCGCCGCGCGAAGAATAACCTTATTGGTTTTTACCCCTCACTGAGTACGGCCAGCATTTTGCTGGCCGTTCTGTTTGGCCGCAGTACAATACCGGCAGCTGATCCGAGGTGCGCCGATGCTGCAGATTTCCCGCTTGTTTATGTATCCCATTAAGTCCTGTGCCGGTATGGAAGTATCCGAGCTGACGCTGGATGCCTGGGGCGCTGTGGGCGACCGGCGCTTTGTGCTGGCGGATGCGCAGGGGCAGTTTCTGACCCAGCGGCAATTACCTCAGATGCAGCGTATTCAGCCGCGCTGGCAGGGTGACGATTTGCAGGTTGTCTGTGCCGGCCATGCTGATTTGCTGGTACCCGCCGCGGCCGGAGCCGGGGAGTGTTTGGTGCAGGTGTGGAAAGATTCGGTTGCTGCTCAGGATTGTGGCGAGGCGGCGGCAGACTGGTTTAGCACTGTTTTGGGCGTTTCCTGCCGGTTGCTGCGGTTGCCGCAGCAGCGTTTTCCGGCCACGCAGCAACGCCGGGTAAATCCGAAATATACCGAACAGGATCACTGGCTGAGTTTTGCTGATGGTTTTCCGTTGCTGTTGGTGAATCAGTCCAGCCTGGATGCATTAGGGCAGACATTAGGGCGGCCACTGGATGTTATCCGCTTCCGGCCGAATGTGGTGCTGAGCGGTGCACAGGCCTGGCAGGAATTGCGCTGGAGCGAGTTACACAATGATGACGGCGGCACGCTGATGTGCTGCAAACCCTGCGAGCGTTGCGTAATTCCCACCCGTCATCCGCAGACACTGGCACGAGAGGCGGATGTGCTGGAAGCACTCAAAGCACAGTGTCGTATCGATGGGAAAATTATTTTCGGCCAGAACGCGCTCTTCCATGAGCTGACGGTGCTGCGCAGAGGCGATACGTTCCGCGCTGGCTGAAATTCTCAGCGGCTGCTCTTTGGCAGCCGCAGCAGCAGGGCTGAAGTATCCAGTTTTCCTGCCCCTTGCTGCTGCAATTCGCCATAAAACTGATCCACCAGTGCCGTTACCGGCAAACTGCTGCCATTGTGAAGGGCCTCCTGCAGGCAGATCTGCAGGTCTTTACGCATCCAGTCCACCGCAAAACCGTGGTCAAACTCGCCGTTCAGCATGGTTTGATGGCGGTTCTGTAATTGCCAGCTGCTGGCTGCGCCCTGACCGATCACCTTCATTACCTGCTCAGCGTCCAGACCGGCGTTACGGGCAAACTGCAGGCCTTCGGCCAGCGCCTGAATCAGGCCGGCCACGCAGATCTGATTCACCATTTTTGCTTTCTGACCACAGCCCGGGTTACCCAAGCGTTCAATCAGGCGGGTGTAGGGCGCGGTGATACGCACAATGTCGTCATAATCGGCGGCTGCGCAACCGGCCATCAGGCTCAGCTGGCCGTTGATGGCACCTTGCTGACCACCGGAAACCGGTACATCAGCAAAGCGTAAGCCCTGTTCGGCACAACGGGCGGCCAGTTCTTCCGCCAGCCGGGCCGAGGTGGTGGTGTGATCGATAAGCAGCGTCCCTGGTTGCAGCTGAGCCAGCAGCTGGTCATTTAACAGCTCGCGGACATCGGCATCACGGCCGACGCACAGAATAACGGCATCGGCATTGTGTGTTGTGGTTGCCGGTGTTGTGCAGGCGGTACCGGGAAATTCCTCCGCCCAGCGTTGCGCTTTGTTGTGAGTACGGTTGAAAACCCGCAGCTGGTGGCCGCTGTTGGCCAGATGCCCGGCCATGGGGTAACCCATATTACCGAGGCCTAAAAATGCGATGGTTGCCATGCTACTTCCTCTGTCGGGTAATGAATCAGCGCCCATAAAAAAGCCGCTCATGTGAGCGGCTTTGGTCAGCAAATTGAATTATTTGCTGGGGTAGTCACGCTTGGCGTGACCAGTGTACAGCTGACGCGGACGACCAATACGGTAGTCAGAGCTGATCATTTCGTTCCAGTGGGCAATCCAGCCCGGGGTACGGCCAGTGGCGAAGATGACGGTGAACATTTCAGTCGGAATGCCAATGGCTTTCAGGATGATGCCGGAGTAGAAGTCGACGTTCGGGTACAGACCGCGCTTCACGAAGTACTCGTCTTCGGTGGCGATTTTCTCCAGTTTCATGGCGATCTTCAGCAGCGGGTCATCCTGCATGCCCAGTTCAGACAGAACTTCATCGCAGGTTTGCTTCATCACTTTGGCGCGCGGGTCAAAGTTCTTATACACACGGTGGCCGAAGCCCATCAGACGGAACGGATCGTCTTTGTCTTTGGCTTTGGCAATAAAGGTATCGATGTTGGATTCGTCACCGATTTCGCTCAGCATGTTCAGAACCGCTTCGTTAGCACCACCGTGAGCAGGGCCCCACAGGGCTGCAATACCAGAAGCGATACAGGCGAACGGGTTGGCACCGGTAGAGCCGGCCAGACGCACAGTAGAAGTAGAAGCGTTCTGTTCGTGGTCAGCGTGCAGCAGGAAAATACGATCCATAGCACGGGCGATGACCGGGCTGATTTTCTTCTCTTCACAGGGGGTGTTGAACATCATGTGCAGGAAGTTTTCAGCGTAAGACAGCTCATTACGCGGGTATACGAACGGCTGACCGATGGAATATTTGTAAACCATGGCCGCCAATGTTGGCATTTTGGCGATCAGACGGTGAGCAGAAACCAGACGGTGATGGTCGTCATGGATATCCAGCGAGTCATGATAAAAAGCCGACAGGGCGCCGACAACGCCACACATAACGGCCATCGGGTGTGCATCACGACGGAAGCCATTAAAGAAGTGGCTTAACTGCTCATGCACCATGGTGTGGTTTTTGATGGTGTTAACGAAAGTTTCTTTTTCCTGAGCGTTCGGCAGCTCTCCGTGCAGCAGCAGGTAGCAGGTTTCGAGGTAATCAGATTTCTCGGCCAGTTGCTCAATCGGGTAGCCGCGGTGCAGCAGAACACCGGCAGCACCATCAATATAGGTGATCTTGGATTCGGTGGCGGCAGTGGACATAAAGCCGGGATCGTAGGTGAACAGACCCTTGCCAGAGAGGCTGCGAACGTCGACAACATCGGGCCCTATTGTGCCTTCATAGACCGGCAGTTCTAAGGTTTCTTCAATGCCATCAACTTTCAGTGTTGCTTTTTTGTCAGCCATGGATAGGCCTCCTGCTGTTCGGAATTAAGCCTTAAAAAAAGGCGTGATCTCAAAAGAAAGGGCACAACTATAGGTTCAGATGTTCGTTTGTCAATTACCCAGCAGTAGGGCAGAACAAGTTGCGCGGATGCATTATAGTCGCAGCCCGACGAAGCACTGCATGGTTTTTTTACTGACCGGTATCTCTTTAAGTACGGAATCCGCGTTTGTAAAAGCCGGGTGTGGTGACTATAATTTGTCGCAACCTGAAACTTGTGCAAGACTTGTACAAGCGTAGGGTGTCTTCCTGAGCCTGCGCTTAACCCCTGCCTCAGACAGGGTGGCTAAGCCCATAAGAGAGTGTAAGAGCCGTGAATAGCAAAAGACCTACCAATTTAGATCTGACTACCATTCAGCTCCCACTTCCCGCCAAGGCATCCATCATTCACCGTATTTCCGGTCTGATTCTGTTTTTCGCTGTGGCTTTTATGCTGTGCGCGTTGGCGGCATCGCTGGAGTCTGAACAGTCTTTTGCTGATCTGAAAGCGGGGTTTGATAACGGCCTGGTTAAGTTCATCACCTGGGGCATTTTATCTGCACTGGGTTACCACTTTGTGGCAGGTATCAAACACCTGTTGATGGACATGGGAATTGGTGAAAGCAAAGAAGGCGGTCGTACCGGTGCCATTATTACCTTAATTGGTGGCGCGATCGTAATCGTTCTGGCAGGAGTTTGGGTATGGTAAACAGTGTCACCAACTATGGCCGGAATGGCGTGCATGACTGGATTATTCAGCGTGCGAGCGCTGTGATTCTGGCTCTTTACACCCTGTTTCTGCTGGGCTTCGTCATCGCGACGCCGGATATGCAGTACGGACAATGGCAGGGTTTGTTCGCCCAGACCTGGATGAAAGTGTTCAGTCTGGCTGCCCTGGTCGCCATCTGTGCCCATGCCTGGGTCGGTATGTGGACAATTTCAACTGATTACCTCAAAGCAGCGGCTGTCCGTTTCGCTTTCCAGATGATGTGTGCAGGTTTCCTGTTCGTTTATCTGGTATGGGGTATCGCCATTCTGTGGAGTGTGTAAGTCATGGCAAAAATCAGAACCATGTCCTATGACGCCATCGTAATCGGTGGTGGTGGTGCTGGCATGCGTGCCGCGCTGCAGCTGACTGAAGCCGGCATCAAGACTGCGTGTATTACCAAAGTATTCCCGACCCGTTCGCATACGGTATCGGCGCAGGGTGGTATTACTTGTGCGATTGCTTCTGCCGACCCGAACGATGATTGGCGCTGGCACATGTACGATACCGTTAAAGGTTCCGACTATATCGGTGACCAGGACGCTATCGAATACATGTGTTCCGTAGGCCCGCAGGCGGTATTCGAGCTGGAGCATATGGGTCTGCCATTCTCCCGTACCGAAGAAGGCCGTATTTATCAGCGTCCTTTCGGTGGTCAGTCCAAGGGTCCGGATAACCCGACTCAGGCTGCCCGTACCTGTGCCGCCGCTGACCGTACCGGTCACGCGCTGCTGCACGCCCTGTATCAGGGTAACCTGAAAGGCGGTACCACCTTCCTGAACGAATGGTATGCCGTTGATCTGGTGAAAAACGCGAAAGGTCAGGTGGCGGGTGTTATCGCTATCTGTATCGAAAACGGTGAAACCGTTTACATCAAAGCCAAAGCCACTGTACTGGCGACCGGCGGTGCCGGCCGTATTTACCAGTCCACCACCAACGCCCTGATCAATACCGGTGACGGTGTTGGTATGGCTGTACGTGCTGGTGTGCCGCTGCAGGATATGGAAATGTGGCAGTTCCACCCGACCGGTATTGCCGGTGCCGGCGTTCTGGTAACAGAAGGCTGTCGTGGTGAAGGTGGTTACCTGATCAACTCGGAAGGTGAGCGCTTTATGGAGCGTTACGCTCCGAACGCCAAAGACCTGGCCGGCCGTGACGTTGTGGCCCGTTCCATGGTGCTGGAAATTCTGGAAGGCCGCGGCTGTGGTCCGAACAAAGATCATGTACTGCTGAAGCTGGATCACCTGGGTGAAGAAACCCTGAACCTGCGTCTGCCGGGTATCTGTGAGCTGTCCAAAACCTTCGCTGCTGTTGACCCGGTGAAAGAACCGGTACCGGTGGTTCCGACCTGTCACTATATGATGGGCGGTATTCCGACCAATATCGGTGGTCAGGCACTGGCGCAGGACGAAAACGGCAACGACGTAGTGGTTGAAGGCCTGTACGCCGCTGGCGAAATCGCTTGTGTATCTGTACACGGCGCTAACCGTCTGGGTGGCAACTCACTGCTGGATCTGGTGGTGTTTGGTCGCTCTGTGGGTCTGCAGGTTGAGAAAAACTTCCGCGAAGGTTTCGACTTTGTTGATCCGACCGATGCTGATATCGAACGTGCGATGGCCCGTCTGGATCGTCTGAATAACTCTACCTCTGGTGAGTCTGTAGCCGCCGTACGTGCGGATCTGCAGAAAACCATGCAGCTGTACTTCGGTGTATTCCGTGACGGCGAAGCCATGGCCAAAGGTCTGCAGTTGCTGAATGAAATCGGCGAGCGCATCAAAAATACCGTGCTGGAAGACAAGAGCGGCCCGTTCAACACCGCCCGTATTGAAGCACTGGAGCTGGATAACCTGTTTGAAACCGCTTATGCCACGGCTGTTGCGGCTATCGAGCGTAAAGAATCCCGCGGTGCGCATGCGCGTAACGACTTTACCGAACGTGATGACGAGAACTGGCTGTGCCACTCTCTGTACATTCCGCAAACCAAGACAATCGGCAAACGTGCAGTGAACTTCGCTCCGAAGACAGTTCCTGCCTTTGAACCGAAAGTCCGTACCTATTAATCCGGGAGTATCAGTATGTTAGTGAGTATCTATCGCTACAATCCGGAGAAGGACGCCGCTCCGTATATGCAGGACTACGAAATCACCATTCCGGGCGACCGCGATGTGATGATTCTGGACGTTCTGGCATTGGTGAAAGAACAGGATTCAACCCTGGCTTACCGTCGTTCCTGTCGTGAGGGTGTGTGTGGCTCTGACGGTATGAACATTAACGGTAAGAACGGTCTGGCCTGTATTACGCCGATTTCCGAAGCCACCAAAGGCAAGATGGACAAGCTGGTGCTGCGTCCGCTGCCGGGTCTGCCGGTTATCCGTGACCTGGTCATCGATATGACCCTGTTCTATAAGCAGTACGAAAAGATCAAACCGTTCCTGATGAATGACACTCCGGCTCCGGCCATTGAGCGTCTGCAGTCTCCGGAAGAGCGTGAGAAGCTGGATGGCCTGTACGAGTGTATTCTCTGTGCCTGCTGTTCAACGGCCTGTCCGTCGTTCTGGTGGAACCCCGACAAGTTCGTGGGCCCGTCTGGTCTGTTGCAGGCTTACCGCTTCCTGGCGGACAGCCGTGACACCCACACTGAAGAACGATTGGCCGCTTTGAGCGATCCGTTCAGTGTGTTCCGTTGCCGTGGCATCATGAACTGCGTTAACGTCTGCCCGAAAGGATTGAACCCGACCCGTGCGATCGGTCATATCCGTAATATGCTGCTGTCTCAACAGGTGTAATCGCTGAATACACTGTTTTAATGGTGGTATTAGACGTAAGTGGGCTGGACACACAGCCCTCTTACGTTAACAATTTCTCAAAAATAACGCTCACAAAGCGTTATTTTTAACTAAGCTTAAATTAGTTGAGGGAGCGGGGAATTCCCGGTTCACCTCAGAGGCCTAGCGACCTATCCGGTCGGCCCTCTATCTCGCAAGCGCTAGAGTCGGTGCACACACTCTGTGGGTGATTTCCCTCGTTTTGGACCTAAAACAGGGTGGTCGTACATGCACGAGCAGACAATGGAGCAACTCTGGAAAACCTCTCAGCTTGCTGGAGGCAACGTTGCTTATATCGAGGAGCTCTTTGAAACCTACCTAAGAGATCCCAACGAAGTGTCAGAAGAATGGCGTAACTACTTCGATCAGTTACCCCGTGTCGATGAAAATACTTCAACAGATACCCCGCATAAGCCCATCCGGGAGCAGTTTCTCCTCCTCTCTAAAAATCAGCGTCGTTCCCGTCCGGTAGCCCAGTCTGCGGTCTCCACGGATCACGAACGCAAGCAGGTTAAAGTACTGCAGCTGATCAATGCCTACCGTGGTCGTGGTCATCAGCATGCCAAGCTGGATCCGCTGAACCTGATGGAACGGCAGAAAGTACCTGATCTGGATCTCGCATTTCATGGGTTGTCCCGTGCCGATCTGGACGTTGTATTTCAAACCGGTTCGCTCTTCATCGGTCAGGAAGAAGCACCGCTGAAAGATATCATCAGTGCCCTCGAAACCACTTACTGTGGCACTGTGGGTGCTGAATACATGCACATTGTAAACACCGCCGAACAGCGCTGGTTCCAGCAGCGTCTGGAAAGTGTGCGTGCCCATCCGAAATACGGCAGTGAAGTAAAACTGCATCTGCTTGAGCGCCTGACTGCGGCTGAGGGGCTGGAAAAATACCTGGGTTCCCGTTACCCCGGTGTAAAACGCTTTGGTCTGGAAGGCGGCGAAAGCTTAATTCCGATGATGGACGAGCTGATCCAGCGCAGCGGTACCTATGGTGCCAAAGAAATCGTGATCGGTATGGCGCACCGCGGTCGTCTGAATACCCTGATCAACACATTGGGTAAAAAGACGTCCGATCTGTTCGATGAGTTTGACGGTAAAGTCCATTACGAATCTCACGGTGACGTGAAATACCACCAGGGCTTCTCGTCCAACGTGATGACCTCTGGCGGTGAAGTGCATCTGGCGCTGGCGTTTAACCCGTCGCATCTGGAAATTGTATCGCCGGTAGTGGAAGGTTCCGTACGTGCCCGCCAGGACCGCCGTAACGATAAAACCGGTGAGAAAGTGGTGCCGGTCAGCATTCATGGCGACTCTGCCTTTGCTGGTCAGGGCGTGGTGATGGAAACCTTCCAGATGTCACAGACCCGGGCTTACAAAACCGGTGGTACCGTTCACATCGTTATCAACAACCAGGTTGGCTTTACTACCAACAAACGCGAAGACGTGCGTTCAACCGAATACTGTACCGACGTTGCGAAAATGATCGAAGCGCCGATCCTGCACGTTAACGGTGATGACCCGGAAGCGGTTCTGTTTGTTACCCAGCTGGCGGTGGATTACCGTAATGAGTTCCACAAAGACGTGGTGCTGGATCTGGTTTGCTACCGTCGTCGTGGCCACAACGAAGCCGATGAGCCGTCTGGTACTCAGCCTCTGATGTACAGCAAAATCAAAGCACAGAAGAGCACCCGTGAACTGTACTCTGACAAGCTGATCACAGAAGGCGTGATTACCGCCGAAGCGTCAAAAGAACTGGAAGAAGAATACCGCAAGGCGCTGGATGAAGGTCGCCACGTGGTGAAGAGTCTGGTTAAAGAGCCGAACAAAGAACTCTTTGTTGACTGGACTCCGCACATTGGTCACGAGTGGACCACCAAAGCGGATACCACCTTCGATCTGAAACGTCTGCAGGAACTGTCCAACAAGTTGCTGGAAGTACCGGAAGGCTTCTCCGTGCAGCGTCAGGTTGGCAAAATTCTGGAAGACCGCGCCAAAATGGCCGCCGGTGCTATGCCAATCAACTGGGGCTTCGCCGAAACCATGGCTTACGCCACCTTGTTGGATCAGGGCTATCAGATTCGTATCACAGGTCAGGACGTTGGCCGTGGTACCTTCTCACATCGCCATGCGGTGCTGCACAACCAGAAAGATGGCTCGGCCTATGTTCCGCTGGCGAACCTCAGCCCGGCGCAGCCACCGATTGCTATTTACGACTCTTTGCTGTCTGAAGAAGCGGTACTGGCGTTCGAATACGGCTATTCCACCACCACGCCAAACGCGCTGGTGATATGGGAAGCGCAGTTCGGTGACTTTGCCAACGGTGCACAGGTTGTGTTTGACCAGTTTATTTCGTCCGGTGAGCACAAGTGGGGCCGTCTGTGTGGTTTAACCATGCTGCTGCCGCATGGCTATGAAGGGCAGGGGCCGGAACACTCATCCGCCCGTCTGGAGCGTTACCTGCAGCTGTGTGCCGAGCACAACGTACAGATTTGTGTACCGTCCACACCAGCACAGGTTTACCACATGCTGCGTCGTCAGGTGATCCGTCCGCTGCGTAAGCCGCTGGTGGTGATGTCACCGAAGAGTCTGCTGCGTCATAAATTGGCGACCAGCACGCTGGAAGAACTGTCCGGTGGTCGTTTCCGTACCGTTATTGATGAAATCGATCAGCTCGATGCGGCCAAAGTACGTCGTATTCTGCTGTGCTCCGGTAAGGTGTATTACGATCTGCTGGAACGTCGTCGTGCGGAAAATATCGATGATATTGCCATCGTGCGTATCGAACAGCTGTATCCGTTCCCGGCCAAGCAACTGGCTAAGATTTTGTCTAAATACGTTAACGTTCAGGAAGTATTCTGGACTCAGGAAGAGCCTATGAATATGGGCGCCTGGTACAGCAGTCAGCATCATATGCGTCGTGCTCTGCAGCAGCTGAACCCGGCTCTGCATCTGGAATACGCCGGTCGTAAAGCCTCGGCCTCTCCGGCGGCCGGCTATATGAAGCTGCACCTTGAACAGCAAGAACAATTAATCCGTGACGCTCTGGGTTTACAGAGCCAGGTAACTGCAGGAAACTAATAAGGAATAACTGATGAGCATCGAAATTAAGGCACCCACATTTCCTGAATCTGTCGCTGATGGCACGGTAGCTACCTGGCACAAAAAGCCGGGTGAGCCGGTACAGCGTGACGAACTGCTGGTCGACATTGAAACCGATAAAGTGGTTCTGGAAGTTGTCGCTCCTGCAGATGGCACCCTGAAAACCGTGTTCAAAAATGAAGGCGATGTGGTGTTAAGCGACGAAGTGCTGGCAGTATTTGTCGAAGGCGCTGTTGAAGCCGCCGCTCCGGCCGCTGCTGCTGCCGCTCCGGCTGCAGCGTCTGCCGACGTTATTCTGAGCCCGGCAGCGCGCAAAATTGCCGAAGAAAATAACGTTAATCCGGCCACCGTTGCGGCATCCGGAAAAGACGGTCGTGTTACCAAAGAAGATGTGGTTAACCACCTGAAATCCGCTCCGAAAGCGGCTCCGGCTGCTGCAGCACCGAAAGCGGCGGCAACGGCTCCGGTGGTTGGTCTGCCGGTCGGTGAGCGCATTGAGAAACGCGTTCCAATGACCCGTCTGCGTGCCACCATTGCCAAGCGTCTGGTGGAAGCTCAGCAGAGCGCGGCCATGCTCACAACGTACAACGAAGTGAACATGAAGCCGGTAATGGATCTGCGTGCCAAGTACAAAGATCAGTTTGAGAAAGTACACGGTGTGAAGATGGGCTTTATGTCGTTCTTCGTGAAAGCCGCTACTGAAGCACTGAAGCGTTTCCCGGCGGTTAACGCCTCAATCGATGGTAACGACATGGTGTACCACGGTTATCAGGATGTCGGCGTGGCCGTATCCACCGAACGCGGTCTGGTCGTGCCGGTACTGCGTGACACCGACAGCATGAGCCTGGCCGAAATTGAAAGCACCATTGGTGATTTCGCCAAGCGTGGCCGTGATGGCAAGCTGGGTATCGATGATATGCAGGGCGGTACCTTTACCATCACCAACGGTGGTATTTTCGGTTCTCTGATGTCTACTCCGATTCTGAACCCGCCACAAACCGCCATTCTGGGGATGCACAAAATTCAGGATCGTCCGATGGCCGTTAACGGTCAGGTCGTGATTCTGCCGATGATGTACCTGGCTCTGTCTTACGATCACCGCATGATCGATGGCAAAGAAGCTGTACAGTTCCTGGTGGCCATTAAAGACCTGCTGGAAGATCCGGCCCGTCTGCTGCTGGACATTTAATCCGCCCGAATCATCCGAGTAAGGAACCAAGAATGAGCAAGAAATTTGATGTGGTTGTTATCGGTGGTGGCCCGGCAGGTTATGTCGCCGCCATCCGTTGCGCCCAGCTGGGCCTGAACACTGCCTGTATCGACAAATGGCTGAACAAAGAAGGTAAAGCCGTGTTTGGCGGTACCTGTCTGAACGTCGGTTGTATTCCGTCCAAGGCGCTGCTGGATACTTCGCACAAGTACGAAGAAGCCAAAGACAAACTGGGCCTGCACGGTATCAGTGTGGGTGAAGTGAATATCGATGTGGCCGCTATGCTGAAACGCAAAGACCAGATCGTTAAAAACCTCACCATGGGTGTGGCGACGCTGTTTAAAGCCAACGGTGTTACCCCGCTGGAAGGCACCGGCAAGCTGCTGGCTGGTAAGAAAGTCGAATTTACCGGCCATGGCGGAACTGCTGAAATTATTGAAGCAGACAACGTGATTATTGCCACCGGTTCGGTACCGGTGAACATTCCGCCGGCGCCGCTGACGGAAGGTGTGATTGTGGATTCCACCGGCGCGCTGGAGTTTCCGGAAGTGCCGAAGCGTCTGGGTGTAATCGGTGCCGGTGTTATCGGCCTGGAACTGGGCAGCGTGTGGGGCCGTCTGGGTGCGGAAGTAGTGGTACTGGAAGCTCAGGATAAGTTCCTGCATCTGGTTGACCAGACCGTCGCCAAAGAAGCGCAGAAGCTGTTCACTAAGCAGGGTATGAGCATCCGTCTGGGTGCCCGCGTTACCGGCACCGAAGTGAAAGGTAAGCAGGTAACGGTTACCTTCCAGGACGCGGAAGGCGAGAAGCAGGAAGTCTTCGACAAACTGATCGTGGCCGTGGGCCGCCGTCCGTTTACCGAAAACCTGCTGTCTGGTGACTGTGGTGTGAATATGGACGAGCGTGGTTTTATCCATGTTGATGAAACCTGTCGTACCGATGCTCCGGGAATCTGGGCCATTGGTGACGTGGTACGCGGCCCGATGCTGGCCCATAAAGCGTCAGAAGAGGGCGTGATGGTTGCCGAGCGTATCGCCGGTCACAAAGCCCAGCTGAATTACGATGTGATTCCTTCTGTTATTTATACCCACCCGGAAATTGCCTGGGTGGGTAAAACAGAAGAGCAGGTGAAAGCAGAAGGTGAACCTTACAACGTGGGTATGTTCCCGTTTGCTGCCAATGGCCGGGCCATGGCATCCAACGATACCGACGGTTTCGTGAAGATCATCGCTCATGCTGAAACCGACCGCATTCTGGGTGCCAGCGTTATCGGCCCGAATGCCGGTGATCTGTGTCAGCAGATCGTGGTGGCAATGGAGTTCAGCTCCAGCGCGGAAGATGTGGGCATGATGGTGTTTGCACACCCGACTGTTTCTGAAGCCGTGCATGAAGCTGCTTTGGCGGTGAATAACCACGCGATTCACAAAGCGAATCGTAAAACCAAAGCGAAGTAACACGTTGGCCCGGATTTCCGGGCCTTCGCTTTATGGCCGGACGAAGGTTGTATTAACAACCGCCGACACAATCGGCTGTCCGGTTAACAACAGACTGTTGGGTACCCCCAACGCAAGAAGAGAGACAGGACAAAAGCGATGAACCTTCACGAATATCAGGGTAAACAGCTTTTTGCTCAGTACGGCCTGCCGGTTTCCAAAGGCGTGGCTGCGCAAACCGCGGAAGAAGCTGCCGCTGCAGCCGACACCATTGGCGGTAGCCGCTGGGTTGTTAAAGCACAGGTACATGCCGGTGGCCGTGGTAAGGCCGGTGGTGTGAAACTGGTATCTTCTAAAGAAGAAATCAAAGAATTCGCCAATAAGTGGCTGGGTAAAAACCTGGTGACTTATCAGACTGATGAGAAAGGTCAGCCGGTCAGCCGCATTCTGGTAGAAAGCTGCACCGACATCGCCAAGGAACTGTATCTGGGCGCGGTCGTTGACCGTTCCTCGCGTCGTATCGTCTTCATGGCCTCAACTGAGGGCGGCGTGGAAATTGAAAAAGTAGCGGAAGAAACGCCGGAAAAAATTCTCAAAGCCACTGTTGATCCGCTGGTTGGCGCTATGCCGTATCAGGGTCGCGAGCTGGCATTCCAGCTGGGCCTGGAAGGTGATCAGATCAAACAGTTCACCAACATTTTCCTGGGTCTGGCCAAGCTGTTCCAGGACAAAGACCTGGCGCTGCTGGAAATCAACCCGCTGGTGATCACCAACGAAGGCAACCTGCACTGTCTGGATGCCAAAATTGTGATCGACAGCAACGCTCTGTACCGTCACAAAGACCTGCAGGCCATGCGTGATCCGTCGCAGGAAGATCCGCGCGAAGCTCATGCTGCCGAGTGGGAACTGAACTACGTAGCACTGGATGGCAACATCGGCTGCATGGTAAACGGTGCCGGTCTGGCCATGGGTACCATGGACATCGTGAAGCTGCACGGCGGTAAGCCGGCTAACTTCCTCGATGTGGGCGGTGGTGCGACCAAAGAGCGTGTAGTTGAAGCGTTCAAGATCATCCTGTCTGACACCAACGTAAAAGCCGTATTTATCAATATCTTTGGTGGTATCGTGCGTTGCGACATGATTGCGGAAGGTGTAATCGGTGCTGTGAAAGAAGTTGGCGTTAAAGTACCTGTTGTGGTTCGTCTGCAGGGTAACAACGCTGAACTGGGCGCCAAAGTGCTGTCTGAAAGCGGCCTGAACATCATTGCAGATACCGACCTGACTGGCGCCGCCAAGCAAGTCGTGGCAGCAGCAGCTGGCAACTAAGGGGTAATCATGAGCATTTTAATCAACAAAGACACCAAAGTGATCTGCCAGGGCTTTACCGGCGCACAGGGTACTTTTCACTCTGAACAAGCCATTGCCTACGGCACCAAAATGGTTGGCGGTGTAACTCCGGGCAAGGGTGGTTCTACTCACCTGGGTCTGCCGGTGTTCAATACTGTTAAAGAAGCGGTAGAAGCCACCGGTGCAGAAGCCTCTGTTATCTACGTACCAGCCGCCTTCTGTAAAGATTCCATTCTGGAAGCAGCCAACGGCGGCATCAAGCTGATCGTCTGCATCACCGAAGGCATTCCGACGCTGGATATGCTGGATGCCAAAGTGAAGTGTGACGAGCTGGGCGTGCGCCTGATCGGCCCGAACTGCCCGGGCGTGATCACCCCCGGTGAATGCAAAATCGGCATTATGCCGGGCCACATTCACCTGCCGGGTAAAGTGGGTATCGTTTCCCGTTCCGGTACGCTGACCTATGAAGCCGTTAAACAGACCACTGATTACGGTTTTGGTCAGTCTACCTGTGTAGGTATTGGTGGTGACCCGATCCCGGGTTCCAACTTTATCGACATCCTGAAACTGTTCCAGGAAGACCCGAAAACCGAAGCCATCGTAATGATCGGTGAGATCGGTGGCAGCGCCGAAGAAGAAGCGGCGGCTTTCATCAAAGCCAACGTCACCAAGCCGGTGGTGTCTTACATTGCGGGTGTGACTGCACCGGCCGGTAAGCGCATGGGCCACGCTGGCGCCATCATTTCCGGTGGTAAAGGCACCGCAGCAGAGAAGTTTGCTGCCCTGGAAGACGCCGGTGTGAAAACCGTTAACAGCCTGGCCGATATCGGTGCAGCGCTGAAAGAACTGACTGGCTGGTAAGTTACCCGCTGTACGGTTCATAAAAACCCGCTCCGGCGGGTTTTTTTATGGCCGTTATTTGCCGCTGCGTCGCTGTTCTGGTCGCTTATTATCGCTGTCCTGATCAGTCTCTATACCTTGGTGTTATGACCCTTGGTCGAATGGCTGGCGCAGCCTCTGATCCCCTATGGTAGCTCTATTGTTATGCAGGGGAATCAGCATGAGTTATCAGCAGGAATATCGTTTATCCATCGAACAACCGGAACAGTTCTGGGCGAAGCAGGCCAAGAATATCCAGTGGTTTAAAGCGCCGCGGCGTATTCTGAGCAAAGACGAAAATGGCATTGACCGTTGGTTTGCCGACGGTGAGTTGAATACCGCCTTTCTGGCACTCGATTACCATGTGTTGCACGGTCGTGGTGAGCAGCTGGCGCTGATTTACGATTCGCCGGTTACCGGCCAGCGCAGCACCTATACCTACAACCAGCTGACCGAAGCGGTAGCGCGTTGTGCCGGGGCATTGCAGCAGCTGGGCGTGGGCAAGGGCGATCGCGTGGTGATCTATATGCCGATGATTCCCCAGGCCGCTATTGCCATGCTGGCCTGCGCGCGTCTGGGCGCGGTGCATTCAGTGGTCTTTGGCGGTTTTGCGCCGCACGAATTGGCCATTCGTATTGATGATGCCGAGCCCAAAGTGGTGATATCGGCTTCCTGCGGTATCGAAGTGGATCGCGTTATTGAATATAAGCCCATTCTGGACTCCGCCATCGCTATGGCCACGCACAAGCCGGAGTGGTGCCTGATTTATCAGCGTGAGCAGAAACCCTGCAACCTGATTGCCGGCCGCGATCTCGACTGGTCACAAACGGTTGCCCGGGCGCAACCGGCCGATTGCACTCCGGTACGGGGTGATGACCCGCTCTATGTACTCTACACCTCCGGCACCACCGGCAAGCCCAAAGGCGTTGTGCGTGATAACGGTGGCCATGCCGTGGCCATGCGTTACAGCATGAAAGTTATGTACGATATGCAGCCCGGTGACGTGTTCTGGGCCGCCTCGGATGTGGGCTGGGTGGTTGGCCACTCCTACATTGTTTATGCGCCGCTGATCGCCGGCTGCACCACCATTCTTTACGAAGGTAAACCGGTACGCACTCCGGATGCCGGTGCGTTCTGGCGCGTGTGTGCTGAGTATGGTGTGAAAGGACTGTTTGCCGCCCCGACTGCGTTCCGGGCTATCCGCAAAGAAGATCCGGAGTGCACTCAGGCAGGCAAATATGACCTGAGCAAGCTGAAAACCATTTTTATGGCCGGCGAACGGTTGGATCCGCCCACCTATGACTGGGTGGTTAAGCATCTGCAGCGCCCGGTGATTGATCACTGGTGGCAGACCGAAACCGGTTGGGCCATTGCCGGCAACCATGTTGGTCTGGATCCGGTGGCGGTGAAAGCCGGTTCAGTAACCCGGCCATCACCGGGCTATAACGTGCAGATTCTGGATGCCAAAGGCAAGCCGGTAGCCGCCGGCGAGCAGGGCATTATTGCCATTAAGCTGCCATTGCCACCGGGTTGTCTGCCGACCATCTGGGCGAATCATGAGCGCTTTGAGGCCGGGTATCTGAATGCCTTCAAAGGCTATTACATCACCGGTGACGGTGGTTATGTGGATGCCGACAACTACCTGTATGTGCTGGGCCGTACCGATGACATTATCAACGTCGCCGGTCACCGGTTATCCACCGGTGAAATGGAAGAGGTGGTGGCCGGACATGAAGCCGTAGCGGAATGTGCCGTGATTGGCCGCCACAGCGAGCTGAAAGGCGAAGAGCCATTAGGCCTGGTGCTGCTGAAAGACGGTGTGCAGATTGATGAAGAGCAGCTGCGTGCCGAGCTGGTGCAGCGCGTACGGGATCAGATTGGTGCGGTCGCCAGCTTCCGCGATGCCATTGTGGTGCAGCGCCTGCCAAAAACCCGGTCCGGTAAAATTCTGCGCAAAGTGCTGCGTAATATCGCCAACCACGAAGAGTATCAGGCGCCATCCACCATCGATGATCCGGCCTGTCTGGCCGAGATTGAGCAGATCCTGAAAAGCAAAGGCTTAAGCTGAGCCACAGGCTCCGGCTACTGGCCGGAGCCTTTCATCACGGCTGTTTTGCCTTCAGGCATTAAACCCGGAGCCGCCGGCCTGCAGTAGTTGTTTGGCTACCTGCCGGTCAAACACTGCGCCACGCTGGCGGTTTTCTTCTTCCAGTTCATCCAGTTGCTGGAACAGGCTGATTTCCTCATCGGTCAGGAAATGCAGGCATTCACCACCAAAAAACCACAGCAAATCCCGGTCAATGGCGGGGGTCAGCTGCGGTACATGGGTGAAAATATGCACCAGCCAATCGCCGCCACGGGCATAGGCTGAATCAGAATGTTCCTGCAGCAGGTCAATAACCTGCGCCAGCTGGTGTAGAATCTCGTCACTGATCAGTCCGCCGGCTTGTGGTTGGGCGTTGGTCAACCGTTCCTGAACGCGGTACAGCAGCTGGATGTGGTCATTCAGTCGTTCACTCATGTTTCACTCTTAAGGTTATTCAATGTCAGTTCCCGCGCTGGTGGTGCGAGACCTCACCAAAGTTTACAGCAATGGATTTCAGGCCCTGAAAGGCATCAGCCTGAGTGTGGAGCAGGGCGATTTCTTTGCGCTGCTCGGCCCCAATGGCGCCGGCAAGTCTACCACGCTTGGCATTCTGGCGGGGCTGGTGCAGAAAACCAGCGGCAGCGCTGAAGTGATGGGGTTCGACGTTAACCAGCAGGCTTTTTCGGCCCGTCGCTATCTGGGGGTGGTGCCACAGGAGTTCAACTTCAATCAGTTTGAAAAGGTGTATGACATCGTTATCACCCAGGCCGGGTATTTCGGTCTGACCGCCGAACAGGCGGCCCCGAACGCTGAAAAACTGCTGAAAGCCCTGGATTTATGGGATAAGCGCGACCAGCAGTCACGGATGCTCTCCGGTGGCATGAAGCGCCGCTTAATGATTGCCCGGGCGCTGGTGCACGAGCCCAAAGTGCTGATTCTGGATGAGCCAACCGCGGGGGTGGATATCGAGCTGCGGCGCTCTATGTGGGAATTTATGCAAACGCTTAACCGGCAGGGCATGACCATTATTTTAACCACCCATTATCTGGAAGAAGCGGAGCAGCTGTGCCGCAATATCGCCATCATCGATAAGGGTGAGATTATTCAGGCCACCAGTATCCGCAAATTGCTCAGTCAGCTCAGTACCGAAACCTTTATTGTTGACCTGAACTGCAGCATTGCCGATGACTTTGCTTTGCCAGGTTACGTCTGCCGGAAAATTGCTGACGATGGTTTTGAAATTACGGTGGAAAAAGGCCAGAGCATTAACCGGATTTTTGCTTTGCTGACCGAGCGCGGTATTGAGGTACGCAGCATGCGCACCAAGTCCAACCGTCTGGAAGAATTATTTGTGGGTCTGGTACGGGGAGGTAAAGCATGAGCGTATGGCGTATTCAGTGGGTTGCCTTCAACACCATTCTGGTAAGAGAAATCCGGCGTTTTATGCGCATCTGGCAGCAAACCCTGTTGCCCCCGGCCATTACCATGACGCTGTATTTTGTTATTTTCGGCCAGTTAATCGGCAGTAAAATCGGCCCGATGGATGGCGTCGATTACATGTCGTTTATTGTGCCGGGTCTGATCATGATGAGCGTAATCACCAATGCCTATGGCAACGTGTCGTCGTCTTTCTTCAGCAATAAGTTTCAGCGCAGCCTGGAAGAGCTGATGGTGGCACCGGTGCATCCGCTGACCTTGTTGCTGGGCTATGTAGCCGGGGGAGTGGCACGAGGGGTCGCCGTTGGTTTTATCGTAACGCTGTTGTCGCTGTATTTTACCGATCTGCAGATTCATAATCTGGCCGTCGTGGTCGGTGTTGTGCTGTTGTCTGCGGTGGTGTTCTCGCTGGGTGGTTTTATTAACGCGGTGTTTGCCACTAAATTTGATGATATTGCCATTATTCCGACCTTTATTATTACCCCCTTAACCTATCTGGGCGGGGTGTTTTATTCCATCAGTCTGTTGCCGGGGTTCTGGCAGCAAGTGTCTTTATTTAACCCAATTCTGTATATGGTAAACACCTTCCGCTACGGCATTCTCGGCATCAGCGATATTGATGTGCTGACCGCCATGCTGATGCTGGTAGTGTTTATTCTGTTGCTGGGTGGCTGGAGTATCTGGTTACTGCGGCGCGGTGTGGGGATGCGTCAGTGAGGTCGGTATGACATCGGTAACAAGTGAATTTAATCCACTGGGTAAAGTATCGGCCTATAAAGATCAGTACGATCCGTCGTTATTATTTCCTATTGAACGCAACGAAAGCTGGCAGGCGCAGGGGCTGGATCGCAGCGCGGTGGCTTTTTATGGCGAAGATATCTGGAATGGCTATGAAATTTCCTGGCTGAATGAGCGCGGTAAGCCGCTGGTGTGCATGGCGGAATTCCGCATCCCGGCCAGCAGCCGTTTTCTGATCGAATCCAAATCGTTCAAGCTGTACCTGAATTCGTTTAATCAGAGCCGTTTTGCTGATGCCGAAACCGTGCGCCGGTTAATGGTGCAGGATTTATCCGCGGCGGCGGGTGCGCCGGTAACTGTCGTGTTGCATGCGCTGGATGTGCAATTTCCACAGCCACCCGCAGCCCGTTGCATCGATGAGCTGGATATCGAGGTGCAGGCTTATCAACCGGATGCCGGTTTATTAAAACTGGCTGAGGGGCAGTTTGACGGCTGGCTGTGCAGCCATCTGCTGAAATCCAACTGCCCGGTTACCGGACAGCCGGATTGGGGTTCGCTGTATATTTATTACCGCGGACAGGCGTTGGATGAAGCAACCTTGCTGGCTTATGTTATTTCGCTGCGCCAGCATCAGGATTTTCATGAGCAGTGCGCTGAACGCACCTTTCACGATATCTGGCAGCGTTGTCAGCCAGAGGCGCTTACGGTATATGCGCGCTATGTGCGCCGGGGTGGGTTGGATATTAATCCGTTCCGCAGCTCAGACCAGCAGGCACAGGCCGAAAACTTCCGTACCAGTCGTCAGTAATCTGTGCTGATAACCCGTGGTGCCTCGTTAAACCGCTGAGCAGACAGGCTCAGCGGCTGACGTCGGCCACTTTGCCGCGCAGTTTATTAGCGGCTTTTTCCAGGGCATCAGCAACCCGTTCTTTTTCCTCTTCGCGGATTTTCTCCGACTCCAGATAGAGCGAGAAGCCTTCCGTTTCATGGTTAACGAAGCTGGGGTTCGAGCCCAGATCGCGGCGGTAATCCACCACCTGATACAGTGGCACCGGATCGCGGAAACCTTTCACCATGGCCGTACCACGCTGGCGACAGATAATTTTATCTTTTACCAGGGCAAAGGTTTCGTGGGAAATCAGAATCTCACCGGCATCGGCTTCGCTTTCCAGGCGGCTGGCAAGGTTCACTTCCTTACCGATGATGGTGTAATCCATACGGCTGTCAGTACCGAAGTTGCCCACCGTACAGTAACCGGTGTTAATACCCATGCGGATCTGCAGTGGGGCGGTCATACCGTGTTCGGCCCATTGTTTGCGCAGTTTCAGCATGTGGCGGCGCATCTCAATGGCCATGGATACGCAGGCCAGCGCATCACGTTTGGTGCCCTTACTGACCGGATCGCCGAAGAAAATCATAATGCCGTCACCGATGAACTTATCGATGGTGCCGCCGTATTTCAGCGCGATGCGGGACATATCAGTGAGGTATTGATTTAGTAAATCGGTGAAGGCCTCGGCCTCGATCTGCTCGGACAAGGATGAAAACCCAACGATGTCAGAGAAAAATACCACCAGTTTTTTGCGCTGGGTTTCCAGCCGTGCCTGACGGCGACCGGAAAAAATGGATTCCCACACCTGCGGCGCTACGTATTTGGACACCTGCTGCGATAAAGCCTGAAAACGCTCGACCTGGCCCTGAAACTTCTGCTTCAGGCGGATCAGGTCACGGGCCTGGCGGTTACTGTTAAAGGCAGTGACGGCCAGATGCATCCCCACGCCGAAAGCCGCCGTCATAAACAGAGCTGGCGGTGCCGCTGG
The DNA here is from genome assembly GCF_016132445.1 of Venatoribacter cucullus. NCBI lineage: Bacteria > Pseudomonadati > Pseudomonadota > Gammaproteobacteria > Oceanospirillales > Oceanospirillaceae > Venatoribacter > Venatoribacter cucullus. The sequence goes on from NZ_CP046056.1 coordinate 1,280,102, forward strand.
GGCCGTATGAAAACCAAAAATCAGGATACCGGTAGATACGCCAGCCGCCAGAGATGTGACGCAAAATACCCAGGCGGTAATGCTGCCGACCACAATAAAGCTGGTGTTGATCATAATCAGAAACAAGCCGGCGATTTCCATCGGCAGGTGCAGAAAACCCAGAAAAATACCGAACAGAAAGGCGTCGATATTAATCAGAAACTTGCGGGTGGCACGCTTCTTTTTTTCAAACGGACGGCTGAGGATAAAAACCAGATGCGGGTACAGTAAGCTGACCAGAGCGACCGCAAATACACGCTGGTCGAAGTACTCCAGCAGGTAACCCACCATAACGGTAACCGCAGCCACCCCGTAGCCCAGCCCCCGGGCCATGTAATCCTGCCGTGGCAGGGTGGTTTCGGTAAAATGGGACGGATCATGCGGTCTGGACATGAGGCAGACTCAGCAGTTTTTTTCTTATAATAAAGGCCACGATGCTACCGGCTTTAATGATAGAGTTCATCTGTATACTCAGAATATGTCATGACAGCAAGTGCAGCCGTTTTGATTCAGTTGTGCTGCACTTTAAGGCAATACGGTTACTTTTTTATTGATATGGACAGCACCTATGCATGCCCTTGATGTTCTCACCCAGCGTGTTTCCATTGCTCAGCTCAGTGGACCGGATATTACCACTGACCAGCAGGAAATGCTGATCCGTGCTGCACTGCGCGCCGCCGACCATGCCTGGCTGCGTCCGAGCCGCTATCTGACCGTTCAGGGCGCCGCCCGTTCCCGTCTGGGGGAAATATTTTTACAGGCCACCCCCGATTGGCAGCAACTGCCGGCCGACAAGCAACAAAAACTGCTGAATGCTCCCTTACGTGCGCCACTGGTCATTGTTGCCATCTGCCGGGTGCAGGAGCATCCCAAAGTGCCGGCGCTGGAGCAGCTGCTGTCGACCGGGGCCGGCGTACAGAACATGCTCAATGCTGCCTGGGCGTTGGGGCTTGGTGCCATCTGGCGCAGTGGTGATGTTGCTCATAACCCGGCCGTCGCCGCAGCGCTGGGGTTGGCGGCCAATGAACAGATCGTGGGCTTTATCTATGTGGGCCATCCCAACACCACGCCTAAGGCCGTACCGGAACTGGAGGTTCGTGATTTTGTAACCGCCTGGGAAGCAAAAACGCTCTGAAAACAACGAATTGCATCACCGGGTGTTGACTGGCAGCAGGGCTGTGCGTATAGTTCGCGGCCTCTGAGCTAGCTCAGATCCGGTGAGGTGTCCGAGTGGTTGAAGGAGCACGCCTGGAAAGCGTGTATAGGTTTATCCCTATCGAGGGTTCGAATCCCTCCCTCACCGCCACGAATCAACATTAAAAAAGCCCCTGTCGCAAGACCGGGGCTTTTTTAATGTCTGAAATTCACGGTGATGGGCGGGTACGGAGAACCCTCGTGGGTTCGACCCGAGCGAGGTACGAGCGACAAACGTCAGCTTTGCTGACGGTCATCCCGACCTTGTAAAGCCCCTGTCGCAAGACCGGGGCTTTTTTAATGTCTGAAATTCACGGTGATGGGCGGGCACAGAGAACCCTCGTGGGTTCGTACCGAGCGAGGTACGAGCGACAAACGTCAGCTTTGCTGACGGTCATCCCGACCTTATGCAGCCCCTGTCGCAAGACCGGGGCTTTTTTAATGTCTGAAATCCGCGCACCACTCATTCCGCGGATCAGATGCAGCCAGCGCCTGAATTCTCTATAATCGCCGGCCTTGAATTACTTATTACCGGAAATCCGTTATGACCAAGGTCCGCACCCGTGTTGCGCCGTCGCCCACCGGCGATCCGCACGTAGGCACCGCCTACATTGCTTTGTTCAACCTGGCCTTTGCCCGTCAGCACGGCGGTGAATTTATCCTGCGTATTGAAGACACCGATCAGGTGCGCAGTACGCCGGAGTCGGAACAGGCGATTCTCGACAGTCTGCGCTGGCTGGGTATCGAATGGTCAGAAGGCCCGGATGTGGGTGGTCCGCACGGTCCATATCGTCAGAGCGAGCGTGGCTCGGTGTATGCCGAGCATGTGGAAAAACTGCTGGCTTCCGGTCATGCCTTTAAATGCTACCGTACTCCGGAAGAGCTGGATGCGATGCGCGCTGCCCGTCAGGCGTCTGACAGCAGCATGGCGTTGAAGCCGTCTGATTTATTGTTACCAGCTGATGAAGCTGCCCGCCGCGAAGCCGCTGGTGCCCCTTATGTGGTGCGTATGATGGTGCCGGAAGAGGGTGTGTGCGTGGTGAATGACCTGCTGCGCGGCCCGATTGAGCTGGACTGGTCGCAGGTGGATGCGCAGGTGCTGATGAAGTCGGATGGTATGCCGACCTACCATCTGGCGAACGTGGTGGACGATCATCTGATGGAAATCACCCACGTGATCCGTGGTGAAGAGTGGATCAGCTCGGCACCCAAGCACAAGCTGCTGTATGAATACTTTGGCTGGGATATGCCGCAGTTGTGCCATATGCCGCTGCTGCGTAACCCGGATAAGAGCAAACTGAGCAAGCGTAAAAACCCCACCTCCATTATGTTCTACGAGCGCATGGGCTTTATGCCGGAAGCGCTGTTGAACTACCTCGGCCGTATGGGCTGGTCGATGCCGGATGAGCGGGAGAAATTCACCCGTGAAGATATGTTCAGCCACTTCGATATCCACCGCGTATCCCTCGGTGGGCCGGTGTTTGATCTGGAAAAACTGCGCTGGCTGAACAGCCTGTGGCTGCGTGAGCTGGATGTTGAAACCTTTGCTCAGCGTTTTGCGCAATGGGGCCTGAAAGCCGAACGTGTCCTGCCGATTATTCCCCACGTGCAGCCGCGGGTTGAAACCTTCTCCGATGTGGTGCCGCTGGCCGGGCATTTCCTCGGTGGTTTAACGCAGCTGACACCGGCGCAGTTTGAACACAGAGCCTACGATGACGAGAAATTACTGACGCTGCTGCAATTTGGTTTATGGCAGCTGGAAAGCATTCGCCACTGGTCAAAGGAATCCATTGAACAGAGCCTGTTCCCGCTGGCGAAACAGCTGGATCTGAAAATCCGTGATTTCCTGTTCCCGTTCTTTATTGCCATTGCCGGCACCCCGGCCACCATTTCCGTACTCGACAGCATGGCATTGCTGGGGCCGGATATGAGCCGTGCGCGTCTGCGTCATGCGCTGAGTGTGGTGGTTGGTCCGGTGGAATTGGGTAAAAAACGCCTGAAGAAACTGGAAAAAGACTATCAGCAGATTCTGGCTGCCATCGCCGCTGAGGCCGCTGCGGTAACCACGGCTGAATAAGTGGTTAGTTTGTCGGGGCGGAGTAGCTTCTGCCCCGGCAAAACGCTCTAAGTTATTGTTTATGAAAATTTTTTGAATCTTATTGTTGACACCTTTGGGGGCCATCAGTAAGATTCGCCCACGTTTTGAGACGGGGCCTTAGCTCAGCTGGGAGAGCGCAACACTGGCAGTGTTGAGGTCAGCGGTTCGATCCCGCTAGGCTCCACCAAACTCTCAAAACAGTCCTTGTGTCCCCATCGTCTAGAGGCCTAGGACACCGCCCTTTCACGGCGGTAACAGGGGTTCGAATCCCCTTGGGGATGCCACTATTTACTGTCCCGCAGTAAATATTTTTTTGGGGCCTTAGCTCAGCTGGGAGAGCGCAACACTGGCAGTGTTGAGGTCAGCGGTTCGATCCCGCTAGGCTCCACCAAATTTCCTTTTTTGTTTATTTCTTTTTTACAATCGGCACCGGCTCCCGGTCTGGCTGATTTTCTCTGTATTCCGCCCATAACATCCGCGCGCTGAAACCGTTACAATGCCTGCCTCTCAGGCAGGATTAACGACCATGGTTCATTTACCCAATGTGATCAAAGAAAAAGCCCGCGCAGTGCGCCTGGTGGTATTCGATGTCGATGGCGTGTTAACCGACGGCACGCTGGTGTATGCCGCTGATGGTGAGCAGGTAAAACACTTTAACGTAAAAGACGGTGTCGGCATTAAACTGCTGAATACTTACGACATTCTCACTGCCGTTATTTCAGCAAAAGAATCAGCAGCACTGAGCCGGCGGGTAAAAGACCTGGGTATTCAGCATTTTTTTCCCGCCACCAAAGATAAGTGGGCGGTGTTATCCGCACTGATGGATGAATTGCTGATTGGCACCGAAGAAGTGTGCTTTGTCGGCGATGACGTTATAGACCTGAAAGTAATGAAAAAAATTGGCCTGAGCATTGCACCGAAAGATGCCTTCTGGATGGTAAAAGACCACGCCGATTTAATTACCGACAGCGAAGGTGGGCGTGGGGTGGCACGCGAGGTGGCTGATATTATTCTCGGCAGCCGGATGCCGTTAGAAGAAGCTTACATTAAGGCCATGCTGCCGGAATTTGAAAACGTTAAACAGTGATGCCTCAAGCGGATTAAAAGAGATGGCCGACTATAAAATTGTGATACCTGCCCGTTATGCCTCCAGTCGTTTACCGGGTAAACCGCTGCTGATGCTGGCCGGTAAGCCGATGATTCAGCATGTGTATGAGCGTGCTGTGGCCACCGGTGCGACCGATATTATTATTGCCACCGATGATGAGCGTATCCGCGACGTGGCTGCCGGGTTTGGCGCCGAGGTGGTAATGACGTCGCCGGATCATGAAAACGGCACCGAGCGTATCGCCGAAGTGGCCCGCATTAAACAGTGGCCGGCCGAGGCGGTGGTGGTGAACCTGCAGGGCGATGAGCCGTTAATTCCGCAAAGTCTGATTGCCTTAACGGCGCAGGGTTTAATTCAGCATCCGCAGGCGGGTATGAGTTCGGTCTGTACCGCGCTGAAACACGATGCCGATGCCTTTAACCCGAACGTCGTGAAAGTGGTGTTGGATCAGCAGCAATTTGCGTTGTATTTCAGTCGTGCATCGATTCCCTGGGATCGGGATGCGTACAAAAATGGCACGGGTATGATGACCACGAAAATACCTGTCTACCGTCATATTGGTATGTACGGTTATCGGGTGTCCTTTTTGCAGCAATACACCGCGATGCAACCCTGTGCGCTGGAAGGTACCGAAGCGCTGGAGCAATTACGCGCACTTTGGTACGGCGTAAAAATTCACATGGCCATTATTGATGAAGCGCCGGGGCATGGTGTGGATACGCCGGACGATGTCGCCCGGGTTGAAGCGATGTTGCAGGCGTTGAATACCTGATAAAACGGCGGCTACAACCGTAGCCGCCGTCCTTCTCTCAGCATCTGGCTGCTGCGCAAGAGTTCCTTAAACAGCTCCAGCTCTTTCGCTGCACGGGCACGGTCAGTGAAGCACGCAATGGTTTGGTCGCGCTGAATGTCGATATAGCCGTGCGGTTTCAGCACGATCAGATTCTGATTAACCGATGAATGCACTTGTATCTGCACGCGGCTGCTCAGCCGTTGTTGCCATTGCAGCAGCGGGTGGTCAGCGATGCCGGCGTATTCGGATGGAATAAGAATCTGCATTGTGCGCCGGCGTGAAGCGCGCAGCCAGGCGGTGAGGCGGGTGTAGGTGTCGCGGTCACGCCAGACCGGTAATTGCAGATCAGCGCAATGAACAGCAAGGCCAGCCACACTGAATTGGGTGGCAATCTGCAGCAGGCCGTTGGCGGCGCAGGGGCTGTTCAGAACATAGCGCTGGCTGTCTTTACCCGGAATAAATTGCTCGCTGGGGCTGAGGGTGCGCCCCAGCACTTTGCTCATACGGATATGGGTAATACCGGCATCCACATTAAAATCCGGCTCCGGTGAATAACCGTTTTGCCAGTAAAAATAATAGGCCTGGGTTTGTACGTTGGCACGCAGACTGCGGCCGCGCATCTCATTCAGATAATGCTGTTCAGCGCTGCGCAGCAGCTGGCTGCCAATGTGCTGACCACGGTATTCCGGCATCACCGCCATGCGGCCCAGCGTGCCATTGCTCAGCAGGCGCAGGCAGCCGGCCGGCCGTTTGCCGTCACGAGCCAGAAAATGCACGGCGCTGGCATCGTCACTGTCCCATTCCAGTGCTTCCGGTACGCCTTGTTCGTCAATAAAGACGCGCCGGCGCACCGCACGCAGCGCATCCTTATGGACGGTCCAGTTGGCCAGCTCAATCTGCAAATTCAATCTCCGGGCTGTACAGCAAGTGGCGTTGCCACAGTTGTACCAATAAGTTGCGCAACGGTTCACTGCCAGCCAAGGCCTGCAGCTGTTCTGATTGATAGTGGCTGTGGTTGGCCAGATACGCAACGCCGGCGCTGTCGCTGGCAGGCAATGCCCAGCTCATGCCCAGGGCAAAAAAGCGGCAGTTATCGCCGTGCTGGCTGTAGGCAAAACGCGCAAATTCGGAACGGCGCCATGGTTGGTATTCCTGCAGCTCTTCGTCCAGTTCTTCCCAGCTGGCGTCATCGCGCGGTTCGGGTAACTGTTCCGGGTATTTGGGTTCGCTCATCAGCTTACCCAGAATGGTTTGCAGACGTTCTTCGTCATCAAACGCGCTGATCAGCAGTTGTTTCAGGCGGGCGGTGGCATCGGCCCCGATGCGGCCCGGCTCAGCCTGAGGCTGTAAGTCGGCATCCGTGTAACGGCAGTCTTCACTGCTGCTGGCCAAAATATCGTCCAGCGCCGCTTGCGCCAGTTCCGCCTGGGACGGGGCGCGGAAGCCGATGCTGTAGGTCATGCACTCGCCTTGGGCGATGCCGTAATGCGCCAGTTGCGGCGGCAGGTAGAGCATGTCGCCGGGGTTCAGTACCCAGCGCTCGGTTTCGTCAAACTGTTCCAGTACACGGATTTTCGGGCCTTGCAGAATGGGCGATTGTTCGCTGCATATCTGACCGATACGCCATTCGCGCTGGCCTTCGGCTTGCAGCAGAAACACATCGTATTGGTCGTAATGCGGGCCTACCGAGCCGCCATCGACGGCGTAACTGATCATCAGGTCGTCGATGCGCCAGGACGGAATAAAACGGAAATGTTCCAGCAGGTCGGCGGCTTCGGGAATCCAGTGATCCACGGCCTGCACCAGCAGCGTCCATTTGTTTTCCGGCAGGCTGCGGTAGTCGTCTTCGGTGAAGGGGCCCTTGCGGATTGACCAGGGGCCGTCCTTGCCTTGCTCTTCGACGATGCGGGATTCGATTTCTTCTTCCAGACTGAGGCCGGCCAATTCCTGTGAGCTGAGCAGGGGAGTAAAGCCCGGCCAGGCATTACGGATGACTACCGGTTTTTTTTGCCAGTAGTCGCGCAGGAATTCTTCAACGCTTAAATGACCGAGGACGTGCATAGACATTACTCAACTCTGAAAATGAATGAACGGAAAATCAATAAAAAAGCCTCCCGCAGGAGGCTTATATCAGGTGCAGTTTCAGGTGCTGCTTGAGCAACCGTGTGCGCCACGGATGGCGCACTCGAGCCCCCAGGGATGGGTTTACGGCGAGTTGCACAAGCAGTGCCTGAAGCTAGCACTAGCTGAGATAAGCAGCGCTTAAACCGCTTTTGCCTGATCCGCGGCATTACCAATATAGGTCGCCGGGGTCAGAGCGTTCAGTTCATCTTTTACTGCCTGCGGCAGCTCCAGTGAAGCAATGAATTCCACCATAGCGTCCTGAGTAATGGCTTTACCGCGGGTGAATTCTTTCAGTTTCTCGTACGGCTGTTCAATGCCGTAACGGCGCATCACGGTCTGTATCGGCTCGGCCAGTACTTCCCAGGCGTTGTTCAGGTCGTCGGCTAAGCGCGCTTCGTTCACCTGCAGCTTACTGATGCCTTTCAGGGTGGCCTGGTAGGCGATCAGGCTGTAGCCCATGCCCACGCCCATGTTGCGCAGCACGGTAGAGTCGGTCAGGTCACGCTGCCAGCGGGAAATCGGCAGTTTTTGTGCCATGTGGGTCAGCACGGCGTTGGCTAAGCCGAGGTTGCCTTCGGAGTTTTCGAAGTCAATCGGGTTCACCTTGTGCGGCATGGTGGACGAGCCCACTTCACCGGCAATGGTGCGCTGCTTAAAGTAGCCGTTGGAAATGTAAGCCCAGATATCGCGATCGAAATCGATCAGGATGGTGTTGTAACGGGCGAAGGCATCGAACAGTTCGGCGATGTAATCGTGCGGTTCAATCTGGGTGGTGTAGGGGTTGAAGGTCAGACCCAGAGAGGTGACGAATTCCTGCGCGTTGGCGGCCCAGTCGATGGCCGGGTAAGCCGAGAGGTGGGCGTTGTAGTTGCCCACGGCGCCGTTGATTTTGCCCAGAATTTCCACCGCGTTGATCTGTTTGATCTGACGCTCAAGACGTGCCACCACGTTGGCCATTTCTTTGCCCAGCGTGGTCGGAGAGGCGGTCTGACCGTGGGTGCGTGACAGCATCGGCAGCGCCGCGTAATCGTGTGCCAGCTTGCGGATATCGTCGGCGATTTTCTGCATCACCGGCACCATCACGTCACGGCCGGCTTTCAGCATCAGCCCGTGGGACAGGTTGTTGATGTCTTCAGAGGTGCAGGCGAAGTGCACGAACTCGTTCACCGCCATCAGTTCGGCGTTGCCGGCGAACTTTTCTTTAATGAAGTATTCCACCGCTTTTACGTCGTGGTTGGTGGTGGCTTCAATCTTCTTAATGCGCAGGGCGTCTTCTTCGCTGAAGTTATCGACGATGGCGTTCAGGGCAGCATCGGCGGCGGTCGAGAAGGGCGGTACTTCATGAATAGCCGGGTGGGCGGCCAGACGCTGCAGCCAGCGGATTTCCACTTCCACCCGGGCGCGGATTAAACCGAACTCGGAAAAGACAGGGCGCAGATCGACGGTTTTGCTGCCATAGCGGCCATCAAGGGGTGAGATGGCGGTCAGGGCAGACAGCTCCATGGGTTTCTGAGTGGACATAGCGGCTCTCAACTGGCAAAGAATGTAAGAAAAGATAAGGCGCGCGATTCTAACGGATTTTTTCCCATAACTCAGCCCTTGGGTTGTTGTTGAGGTACAATGCCGGCCGGTTTTTTTGGCGGTACCGATGTTCCTATGCTGGATTCTTTACTGAGCTATTCCGACAGCCCCTATTGGCTGGTGCTGATTGTGATTATTTCCACCTTTATGCTGGAAGATCTGGCCATTATCGGCGCAGCTCTGCTGGCCGCCAGTGGCAAGATGATGCCCGAACTGGCCTTTGCGGCCACCTGTGTGGGCATGCTGATTGGCGATACGGCGCTGTATCTGCTGGGGCGGTTGGCGCATCGCTGGCCCTGGCTGGCGCATCATTGCCGCCATCCGTTAATCGACCGGCAGGTGCGGCCATTGCAGCAGGCGCCCTGGCATCAGCTGGCGTTAATCCGCTGTATGCCGGGCTTGCGGACCTTCGGTTATATCGCCTGTGGGGTGGCACGGGTGCCGGGCTGGACCTTTACCGTCGCGAATGTGATTTCCATTCTGCTGTGGGCTGCGGGTTTGTTTGGGGTGGCGTTCTGGCTGGGGCAGGCCTATGCCGAGCAGTTACAGGCCTGGTTATGGTGGTTGCTGCCGGTGGCGGTGGTGCTGTTTTTTCTGGGGCAGAAACGCCTGCGTGCGCGCCTCGAGGCTGAAGCCTGAGCAAGGTCTGTTATCTGCTCTGCCTCAGCGCAGAGCGATAGCGCCTTTATTAACCCCTTCAAAGGCCTTTACCTTCACATTGGCTTGTGGGTGTCCGGCTTTAATAACCGCCGCCAGATGGCTGGCAATGAATTCCACCGTGGTGTCGGTGTTCATCAGGTAGCAGCGTGACGCTGGCATGCTCAGGCGGAACTCGCCCTGGCGGGCGGTGTAGGCAAATTCATACTGGCCATCGTTCAGGGCGATGGTGTCTTCTTCGGTGGCCAGATAAATATCGGCCCAGCGTTCGGCCCATTCTTGTTCCAGTTCGGCGCTGCGCCGATCGTTCAGCCAGATCTGAATGCGCGAACGGTGTCCGTGGGCGATGCGCTGGCAGTTGCCGTTGTGTTTTTTCAGGCCGTGGCTGTAATGGTAAAACGCACCGTCGATGGCTTCCGGCTCAAAACTCAGACGCAGTTGTTCCACGTTCACAGGAAACTGTCCGCGCAGTTGTTCGCGACACCACTGGGCTACGGATTGGGCGGTGATGCTGGCGGCATCGACCAGTGCCACTGCCTCACGCGGGGCGTCCATCTTAATATGCTCACCGTTATCCAGTTGCCACTCTAACTGCACACGCTCGCCGTTGTTCTGCAAACGCAGCGCCGGTGATTGCACCGGTACCAGCAGGCGGTGGTCAACCTCAAGATCCAGCCAGTTGCGCAGGGTTTTCTTTACAATGCCGAAATCGCAGATCATGCCTTCGTCATCGAGCGCGCCATCCAGCAGGGCGGAGGCCCACCAGGTTTCCCCGACAATGCCGCGGTGGGCATCGAGGTAGCTGAAATCGACGTTGGTGAGTTGATCGACAAAAAGTTGCATGAGCATTCCGCAGCCGCTGGCTGAAACAGGGTGGTTAAACGCCGGCATTTTAGCCTAAAGGCGGGCGGGCGTCACAGGCTGGCTTTCTATGATTTATATACCGTTATCTTTCCAGGTGGCTGCGGGTGGTTAGCAGTCATCGGGCAGTTCCTGTATACTTCGGCGTCCTGATTTGCTCATTGCCACCTGTTCCGGGTCGGTAATGACAACTTTCCACATCCGGCATCAGCCGGTTGAGACTGCTACTTTTGAGGCTTAACAATGACTGGATACGTTCAGAAAGGTGGTATTCAGGTCGCACAGGCTCTGTACGACTTTGTGAATGAAAAAGCGATTCCGGGTACCGGTATCGATGCAGAAGCATTCTGGGCTGGTTTTGATGCCCTGGTGAATGATCTGGCGCCGAAAAACAAGGCATTGCTGGCCAAACGTGATGACCTGCAAGCCAAGATCGATGCTTACCACACTGAGCGCAAAGGTCAGCCGCACAACGCGGCCGAATACAAAGCGTTCCTGCAGGAAATCGGTTACCTGCTGCCGGAAGGCGAAGCCTTCGAAGCCACAACCGCCAACGTTGAGCCGGAAATCGCCACCATGGCAGGCCCGCAGCTGGTTGTACCGGTGATGAATGCCCGTTTCGCCCTGAATGCGGCCAACGCCCGTTGGGGGTCTCTGTACGATGCCTTGTACGGCACCGACGTCATTTCTGAAGAAGGCGGCGCGGAAAAAGGCACCGGTTACAACAAAGTCCGTGGCGACAAAGTGATTGCCTGGGCCCGTGCCTTCTTGGACACCGCTGCACCGCTGATGTCCGGCTCTCACGCTGACAGCACCAACTATGCCATTGAAGCTGGCAAGCTGGTTGTGACCCTGAAAGACGGTTCAACTACCAGTCTGAAAGTAAGCTCACAGCTGGTGGGTTATGTGGGTGAGTTCAAAGCCCCGACCGCCATCCTGCTGAAAAACAACGGCCTGCATTTTGAAATCCAGATCGATGCCACCTCTCCGGTCGGTTCGACCGATGCCGCTGGCGTTAAAGACATCCTGATGGAAGCGGCACTGACCACCATTATGGATTGTGAAGACTCGGTTGCTGCTGTAGATGCCGCTGACAAGGTTGTTACTTACAGCAACTGGCTGGGTCTGATGAAAGGTGACCTGGCTGAATCGGTAAGCAAAAACGGCAAAACCTTTACCCGTACCATGAACGGCGACCGCGAATACGTGGGTCTGAACGGCGAAACCATCCGCCTGAAAGGCCGCTCCATGCTGTTCATTCGTAACGTTGGCCATCTGATGACCAACCCGGCGATGCTGGATAAAAACGGCAACGAAGTACCGGAAGGCATTATGGATGCCATGGTAACTACTCTGGTTGCCATCCATGACCTGAAAGGCAACGCGCCGTTCCGCAACTCCACCACCGGTTCTGTGAACATCGTTAAGCCGAAAATGCACGGTCCGGAAGAAGTGGCGTTCGCCAACGAACTGTTTGGCCGCGTTGAAGACGCACTGGGTCTGCCACGTTTCACCATGAAAATGGGCATCATGGACGAAGAGCGTCGCACCACCGTCAACCTGAAAGAATGTATCCGTGCTGCCAAAGACCGCGTGGTGTTCATCAACACCGGCTTCCTGGACCGTACCGGTGACGAAATCCATACCTCTATGCTGGCCGGTGCTTTTGTACCCAAGTCACAGATGAAACAGCAGGTGTGGATCAACGCTTACGAAAACTGGAACGTCGACACCGGTCTGGAAACGGGCCTGCAGGGTCGCTCCCAGATTGGTAAGGGTATGTGGGCAATGCCGGACGAAATGGCTGGCATGATGGAACAGAAAATCGGTCACCCGAAAGCCGGTGCCAACACCGCCTGGGTTCCCTCCCCGACGGCGGCCACGCTGCACGCCACTCACTACCATCAGGTGAACGTGTTTGAAGTTCAGAACGAACTGAAAAACCGTGCCCATGCGTCTGTTGACGACATCCTGACCATCCCGCTGATGACTGCTGAGCAGGCCAAAGCACTGACCACTGAACAGATTCAGAAAGAACTGGACAACAACTGTCAGGGTATTCTGGGTTATGTGGTGCGCTGGATTGACCAGGGCGTTGGTTGCTCGAAAGTACCGGACATCAACAACATTGGCCTGATGGAAGACCGCGCGACTCTGCGTATTTCTTCTCAGCACGTTGCCAACTGGCTGGAGCACGGTATTTGTACCCGCGAACAGGTTGAAGACAGCCTGAAGCGCATGGCCGCTATCGTTGACCAGCAAAACGCCGGTGACCCGCTGTACATCAACATGGCTCCGGCCTTTGATGGCATTGCGTTCCAGGCCGCGTCTGACCTGATCTTCAAAGGTAAAGAGCAACCCAGTGGTTACACTGAGCCGCTGCTGCACGCTTACCGTCTGAAGTTCAAAGCCTCCCGCTAAGGCAGGTTGCTTAAAAAGAGCCCGGAACCTTCCGGGCTTTTTATTGCCTGTTGTTCATGTAAACAGGCAGTAAAACCGGCCGTGGGGCTGTTTAGGCCAGACGCCGGCAGGTACAATCCGTTGGCTTTCTTACAAACAGAATAATAATTATGAAACAGACCTCCCGACGTTCCGCCGTCTTTATGGCTGCAGTGTTTATGGCCGTTACGCTGGCTGGTTGCAGTGGTAACAGTTCATCTTCATCAGGCCGGCAACCCGTCACCCCGAATTATGTTAATGGCTACCTGGGTACGGCCAATATCCGCAATGCCACGGTGTATGCCGTGCCGGTTAACGTGCAGGGCCAGCCCGGTACTGAGCTGGATAAACTGAACCAACAGGTTTATCTGGGCGAAGTCACCAGCTCGGACGTGCAGGGTTATTACCGGGTGCGGGTTGCCCAGCAGGATATTGGCAAAGCCATGGTGCTGATTGTGCAGGGTAAAGACGCCGGCACCACCACGGCGGTATGTGAACTGACCCTGGGCTGTGCCGATGGCTGGGCCTACAAACAAGCCAAAGACGTCGCCAGCGATTTCAGCCTGACCGCGGCGGTCGGCAATGTGCAGAACAACACCCGCATTAACATCAACTGGCTGACGCATCTGGCCGCTGACCATGCCTACACCAGTTACATTGATGATGATGATGATGATGATAATGATAATGGTAATGGGCAAGCAACCACGCCCACTGAAGGCATGTTTACCCCGTTCACTATTGAGCGCGGCAATATCTGGTTAAGCCGTCAGTTTGGTCTGAGCGATGTGGTATCGGTACGTCCGATTGCACCATCGGAGATGCACAATGATCCAGGCCTTAGTGCTGTTATCCGCCAGGAAGGTATTCTGTACGGCTTACTTCTGGCTGCTGGTCAGCAATTGGCACTTGATGCTGACCAGAATGAGGTTGAGTGGTTGCGCGATGTGGTTGCTCAGCAGCGCCAGTTGGGCGGTCAATTATATCTGAACAATTCCAGCGGGTTTTCAATGGCAGCCCTTTATCAGGCTGCGCTGGGTATCGCCGAACAGCATCAGCAACGGTTGCAATCGTCTTCTCTGGCTGTACCGCCGCAGCTGCCTGCGGTGATTGAAATTCTGCGTAATCAAGCCAATCAGTTATCGGCTCTCGCTGAGGGTACTCGTTCTGACATCCGTGTTGATGCTGCAGAGATTAATAACTGGGTTGATCGTTTTAAGCAGGCCGAAGAGTTTTTGACCGATCTGAACCAGCGCTTGCTGAATTTCAGCGGCGATGACCCGAAAACCTGTGGCCTTTATACGGGTGATGATTGCGTTAACAGCTTTGTTGACCCGGCCTATGTGGAAAAAACCGTTGATTATTACGATGGCCTGGAAGCCCTGTACCGTAAGGTCGGGCCGGGGCTGGATATCGCTGTGGAAAGGCTGCGCGATCATGCGTTGGATTTTATCCGCTGCCTGAATGGCGCAACCTGTATCAGCGCGAATTTCAACGCCACCGCCAAAACCTACAGCGTCGATAGACTTACCCTGACGGTGAAAGGGGTGCTGGTGGGCCTGGATGGCGAAGTGGCCGGTAAATTTAACGCCTTTGATGTCGAGATTACCGGCACTCAGACGGTGAGCTATGTGAACGGGAATGGTGAGCGCCAAACCCTGTACGTGGCCTATCAACCCGTTAAAAATGCCGGCACCAATACAGAAAGCAAAGCCCGTTTGCGGCTGGTGTATAACAACGCTTTCACGCAGCCGCCGCTCACCGCAGTGGATGATGGCAGTGGCATCTTGCCATCCGGTTATACCGAAGCGCTGGGTTTTGATCTTGAGTGGCCGCTGGTGGAAATTACCTTTAATGGCGAACAGGAAACGCTGGATTTTTATCTGGCGGCCAAATTAATCGGCGTTAAAGACGCTCTCGAACCGACCAGCCTGTATCACTACAACCTCACCGAGCTGTCGCTGCGTACCCGGGTACAGGGCGAGCCGCTGGGTAGCTTTAATGAGCAGGGCGTCTCCGGTGATTTACGCAATCAGGCCGAGCTGACCTTCAGTCTGAAGCCTAATAACGCCGCCAACTATTATTCCCCCACGCCCTGGCCGCGCAGTGCCGATTATTTTCAGGCCCGCGAAGGGTTCGTGGCGGATGACACCACCCCGGTGCGGGAAACCGGTTTGTTCAGATATCGACTATTGGATAATCAGAGCATTGTGCTGAGCGCCACCGAAGCCGGCGTCGAAACCCGGGTAACAGCGAATTACCTGGAAATTGAAACCCCGGGGCTGGGTATTAACCGCTTTGAATTATTCACCACCGATGATCAGAAGATGCTGCGAAAATGTTCCATTGAACGCGATGAAGATGGCCGGTCACGGGAGCTGAAAAAAATCTGTACCTCGCCCAACAGCGTTGTGGACGATTTTGATCTGATCAAGGATCTGATTAACGGCGAAGAAGATTATCTGGGCCTGTTTGCTATTCCCGGTCGCGGGGCCTATAAGCCGGATTTTCCAGCAAGCATTGACTGGAGTGATGATGATGATGTCGTTATCGACGGTATTCTGCGCGCTTCCTTTGTGCAGGGGCTGGACCAGCTGAACTTGCGCGTGGCGCATGAGCTGGTGGATATGGTGAACAATGTAGCCACCCGCGCACCGCGCGCCATCGTCAATGTGCGGGTCAACCGGCCCACGGTCGATAACTGGGAAGTGGCCATTGCTGCTGGTTACGATTATGACTATCTGGTCGATGTGCTGCCCACCGGCACCCGGGCGCAAAGCTTGTATTTATCTTATCTGGTACGTGATCTGGGCGGGCAGGGCGATAAGCGTTTCTTTACCGAACTGGGCAGCCTGATCGTGTTCCGTGGCGGAGTTAAGCTGTTCACCAATGACGAAAAGGGCGAAAGCATTGGCGTCACGCTGGCTTCAAGGGTCGACTACGAACTGGGTGATGAAAGCACCCCCTGCGGTTATGCCAACCGTGATCAGTTGGTGGCGGTGGCCGGCAGCTGTGACGCCGTTGGCTATATTACTTTCCGCAATGCGCTGGTGGCGGTCATCCGCGAAGAACGGGGCGTGTACGTGGCCCGCTTCAGCGACGGCCGTTTTATTGTGCTGGGAGTCTGATCCGCTTTGTGGCATTACCGGTCACCTCTGGCCGTATTGACTGGCCTGTTAGTCACCGGCTGGCCGTCGGTGTCAGTGCAGGCCGCGGAGGTGTTTGCCAGCATCGGTCTGCACAGTTCTTCAGAGCCGGTGCCGGTGTACGACATGGTGCATGGCTGGGGTGATGACGTTCGCCGTGGCCGTTACGCCTGGGCGGATGGGCGGGTTCAGTCCGGTTTCCTGGCGCAGGGCTGGATGGTCGCCTGGGAGCGGCGCTGGCATTACGATTTCCGCTTTGGTGCAGAAACCGCCGAATTTTATGGCCGCCTTGAACAGGGGGATAACCGCCCGGGGGATTACCGGCTGCAACTGCAGGCTACGGCATTACAGATGCGTGGTGTGCGGGCCGGTTATGAGTTTGAATGGCAGCGTTTTCGTGTGCAGCCGGTGGTCAGCCTTTACCGGGTTGATCAATATCAGGCCGGCCATTTACAGGGCTTTGCTGATTCTGCTGCGCTGGAGTCCGCCTCGGTGCTGCTGGATTACCACTTTGATGACGACAAATTACTGGGTTGGCCAACCGCGCCGGAAGACGGGCACGGGGTCAGCGCCGATCTGAACCTGGCCTATAACGGCCTGCGCTGGCAGTTGGAACTGCAACTGCAGGATCTGTGGAGCCGTATGGAGTTGCCGGCTGCGGCCTTTACCCGCGGCTGTATCAATCTGGGCGGTGCGGAAAACCCGGTGTGCAGCAGCGGCAATGCGGTGGCTGGTAACTCCGGCTATGCCGATTACCGCACCGAACTGCACTACAGCGGCCAGTTGCGGGCTGCGGATACCGACCTCGGGTTGCAGTTTACGGCGTTCTGGCATGACCGTTACCAGCGCATCAGTGCACAGAAAAACTGGCGCACCAGAATTGGTGAGCTGGGGCTGTCGGCGCATTCCACGGCGCAGCTGGGGCTGCACTGGAGCAGTAACTGGCATCAGCTGGCGCTGGTTACTGACCAGGCCGACTGGCAACAAGCCCGGCATCTGCAGCTGCAGCTGGCGTTGCGGTATCCGTGGTAGAGGCCCGGCGCGCTGAAATCCGGTATCATCGGGCCTCTTTGATCAGCTGAATCCACCATGTACCTTGAGCACTTCGGCCTGCAGCGCCTGCCTTTTACCATTGCCCCGGACCCCGACCTGCTGTATCTGTCGCGCGGGCATCAGGAGGCGTTGGCGCATCTGCATTATGCCCTGACCGGGCATGGCGGGCTGGTGTGCTTAACCGGCGAGGTCGGTACCGGTAAAACCACGCTGTGCCGGGCGTTTCTGCATCAGTTACCGGCGCACGTGCGCAGTGCCTACCTGTTTAATCCGCAACTATCAGCCACCGAACTGCTGCACAGTCTGTGCGACGAGCTGGGCATTGTGGTGGCTGAACAGGCCAGCCCGCGCGAGCTGTTTAACCGCCTGAACCATGAGTTACTGCAGGGCTACGCCGCTGGTCAGCGCTTTATCTGCATTATTGATGAAGCCCAGAGCATGCCGGTGCCTTTGCTGGAGCAGGTGCGGTTATTAACCAATCTGGAAACCGATAAAGAAAAGCTGCTGACGGTTATTCTGGTGGGCCAGCCGGAGCTGCGTCAGCAGCTGGCGCGTTACGATTTACGCCAGCTTAGCCAGCGCATTACGGCCCGTTATCATCTGCAGCATCTGGGCTTCAGCGAAACCCGGGCGTATCTGCAGCATCGTTGCCGGCTGGCCGGCGCAGAACGTCCGCTGTTCAGTGTCGCTGCGCAATGGCAGTTATGGCGCGCCAGCGGGGGTATTCCACGGCTGTTAAACAGCCTGGCCGACCGTGCTTTGCTGGGGGCTTACGCCAATGGCAAGACGCTGGTAACGCCGCAATGGGTGCGCGGCGCGCAGCGGGAAATTTTGCCGGCGCGTGCTTACTTTTCCCCGCACGGCAAGTCCGGCTGGCGCCTTTCGCCGGGGTCGCTGGTGTTGTTATTGCTGATTCTGTTACCGGCGCTGTGGTGGTGGTTGCCCTCGCTGCCACGCACACTGGAAGCGGTAGTCTTATCCTCCGGGAGTAGCGGCCAGCATCTTGCGGCCACTGACCATGCCGCCGGCCCCGCGCTTAACCCGGTGCATTTGCTTGGCCGGGAACTGGGCTTGCCGGCCGTGCAGGATTGTTCGGCGCTACCGGCACAGGGGTGGCGTTGTCTGTGGCTGGAATGGCCACTGGAGTATTTGCAGCGTTTAGCGGTACCGGTGGCAGTACCGCAGGCCGGTACCAGCGGCACGGTCTGGCAGCTGGCTCAACATCTTGCCGCCGGGGCCCGGTTAAGTGGGCGTAGTCTGGTGTTGTGGCAACCGCCGGCCAGTTTTGACCGCAAACTAATCCGTCCGGGTAACCAGCACGATACGGTGCGCTGGGTGCGCCAGCGGTTAGGCGTTGCGGCACCCTCCGGCTGGCAGGTCATTGGTCCGCAAGGGCAGAGCAGTCAGCCGGATGATGGTTTTTACGATCCGTTACTGGCGCAGGCGGTGCTGGAATTTCAGCAGCAGCATGGGCTGAAAGCAGACCGTATTCTGGGGCCACAAACCCTGTTTATGCTGTGGCTGCAGGAGGGCTGAGCGTGTCGTACATTCTGGATGCCCTGAAAAAATCGGAACAACAGCGCGCCAGCGCCCAGCCGGTGCCGGCGGCGGTCAGCTTACCCGTTGCGACCGCACCAGCCCGGTCAGCCTTGCGCGGAGCCCTGGTGGTGCTGGCTTTGCTGCTGAGTCTGCTGTTGATCTGGTGGTGGCCGGAGTCAGCAACCGAACTTGCGCCGCAAACCGTAACGGCGACCCCGCCGGCGCCGGTAGCAGAGCCTCAGACGGTGCTTAACAGCGCTGAAGTGGCTGACATGCCGGAAACCCGCCTGCCGGAGGCGCCGCCGCCGGTTTGGGTAACGGCCGACCCGTCAGTAACAAACGAGCCAGCCGCTGTGCCTGAGTTGCAACCGGCATTACCCGCAGATTCCCGGCTTGCAGAATCACGGCCAGAAGAATCACGGCCAGTGGAAGCGCGCGTTGAAACCCGGCGCTTACCGCCGCTGCAGTCTTTGCGGCGTATTCCGGCGCTGATGATTAACAGCCATATTTACAGCCCGCTGCCGGAGAAACGCAGCGTTACCATTAATAACCGCGCCTGGCGCGAAGGCGAACCGCTGGCCGAGGGTATTTTCCTGCAGGAAATTACCCCGCAAGGCATTGTGCTGGATGTCGATGGCTGGCCGTTACCGGTCAGTCGTCAGCAAGGCTGGCAGCCTGTCCCTCAATAATGGAAGCGACTTATGCTCAGTAGTGAAACCAAAGAGCGCATTCAGTCGCTGTACCGCGAATGCATTAAAGCGCTGGATCTGAAACCGCGGCTGGGCCAGCGGGTGATGATTGCCGAAATCGCCAAAAGTCTGGCCGCCGTACACGAAGACGACAAAGGCCAGCGCGACAACGATGCCGGCATTGCCGTGGTGGAAGCCGGCACCGGTACCGGTAAAACGCTGGCGTATTTACTGGCGGCCTTGCCCATTGCCATTGAAAAAGAAAAAAAACTGCTGGTGTCTACCGCCACGGTGGCCCTGCAGGAGCAGATTCTGGATAAAGATTTACCCAATCTGCAGAACACCATTTCCATGCCCTTTAAATTTGCCCTGGCCAAAGGGCGCGGGCGTTACCTGTGCCTGCTGAAACTGGATAAATCACTGCAGCAATTATCCGGTTTATTGTCGACCGTGGATTTATTTGAACAAACTCCGGAAGAACAGGACCGCGAACTGTACGAAAAATTATTGCAGCAATACGGCAGTGGCCAGTGGGATGGCGACCGTGACCGTTTGCACGAAGAAATGGCCGATAAACAGTGGTCGCATTTAACCGCCACCCACCGCGAGTGCTCTAACCGCCGTTGTCCGCATTTTAACAATTGCGCGTTTTACAAGGCGCGCTCGGCTATGGAAGATGCCGATGTGATTGTTGCCAACCATGACCTGGTGCTGGCGGATATTTCTCTTGGTGGCGGGGCGGTATTACCGGCGCCGGAAAAAACCATTTATGTGTTCGACGAAGGCCACCATCTGGCGGATAAAGCGCTGAATCATTTCCGCCTGGAAGTGGGTGTGCGCGGACAGCGCCAGTGGTTGCAACAGCTGGAAAAGGGCATTGAGCAATTTGTCGCCGATGCCGGTATTCCGGTCAGCATGATGCATGCGTTAACCGAAGCACCGCAAAATATCCGCGAAATTCTGCAAAGTCTCGCCCTGGTGTGGCCGCTGCTGCAGGATATGCTGGGCGAACAGGAGCGGTTGCGTTTTGAGCAGGGCTTAATGCCGGAAAATCTGCGGCAGCTGTTAATTAATATTAAAGAACCCCTGCAGCCGTTATTGCTGTGCCTGGAAAAACTCAACGATTTATTGCAGAAATCCCTCGACCCGAAAGAAGACGGAGAATTCCGCCGTGACGTGGCGGAAAACTGGCAAACGCCGATGGGCGTGATGCTGGCCCGGGCCGAACAGCTGTCGGAAACCATCGGATTGCTCTGTGCGCAGGAAGCCGAAGGCGATTTACCCGTGGCGCGCTGGCTGGCCAAAATCCCCTTCGGTGACGGCTGGGATATCCGCTTAAGTGCTTCTCCCATTGCGGTCGCCGGTCAGTTACGCCGCGATTTATGGTGGCGTTGTTATGGTGCGGTGGTCACCTCGGCGACCCTGACGGCGTTAAACAGTTTTAATAAACTCAGCTGGGAAAGTGGCCTGCCGGACTGGGCCAATTATCAGCGCGTAACCAGCCCGTTTAATTACCCCGAGCTGGGTGAAATTCAGCCGGTGGCGCTGGGTTCTGATCCGAAAAGCCCGCAGTTTCAGGTGGATGTGGAAGACTGGCTGCGGGAGCAGGTCGACCTGAGCCGTGGCACGCTGGTGCTGTTCAGTTCGCGGGCGCAGCTGGAAGCCACGCGCGATACCTTTTTGCAGAATTGGTATGACCAGCTGTTATGTCAGGGTTTTTTACCCAAAGCCGAAATTGTTCGTCGCCACAAAGAACGTATTGATAACGGTGACGGCAGTATTATTTTCGGTCTGGCCAGTTTTGCTGAAGGCATCGACTTGCCGGGTGAGTACGTCACCCATGTGGTGATTGTGAAAATTCCTTTTGCCGTACCCGATGATCCGATTCAGGCGGCCATTTCAGAGTGGCTGGAAAGCCGTGGGCGTAACCCCTTTATGGAACTGACGTTGCCCGCAGCCTCCATTCGTCTGGTGCAGGCTTGTGGACGGTTAATCCGCACGGAAAGTGACCGGGGCCGTATCAGTATTCTGGATAAACGCCTGTTGTCGCAGCGTTATGGAAAATTACTGCTGGATTCCCTGCCACCGTTCCGGCGTATTTCCTGAGGTAAAAAAATGCCCGGAATATCCGGGCATTTTTTTACCTGCCGGGGTTCAGGCCGGCTGAACCTGCAGGCTGTCATCCGGCGTGTCGTGTACCATCAGCAGATGGGTCTGCAGATAATTCAGCAGGGCATCGGCCGCTTTTAAGTTGTGCTGAATAATTAAACAACGCAGGGTTTTACGCTGCCGTTCCAGAATGTGCACCGTATATTGATGCCCGGTTTCCGGTAATTCCAGCCGCAGGCCACTGGTGTTTTCTGTCAGGCTGAGATCCGCCTGGGTTAATTCCAGCTCGCAGCCGGCAAAATTAATATTCTGAATACGGACGATATGCTCTTTACCGGTATGGCAGTCGAGCAAACGGTAAGGTTGTTCCAGCGGCCGCTGGCGTCCCTGTAAGCGTTGTTCAACTCGAATATAACTGTGCGGATCAAATACCTGAGCACCGGCAACATGGTGCAGCGACTGGCCGCACATAAAGCGGTGAAACAGGCTGGTGGTGGTTTCTTTGCGCTCAAACTGCGACAGGTGGTCTGCATTGTTGATCACAGCAAAGGTGGCGTTGGCGCACTGGCTGGCCACGGCGGCGTTTTCAGTGGGCAGGGTAAAGTTGTCGTATTCGCCGGTGGCGATCAGGGTCGGGCATTGCGGGTAGGCGGTAAAGCCGGGGAAATCCAGCAAACGCTGGGTATTCTGCGCATAGCGCTGCCGCTCGTTGTCGCTCAGACGGGCAATCTGCCGGTACAGCAGACGGCGGTAAGTGGTGCTGACTTCGGTTTCCTGCAGGCGGCTGTGGTTGATCAGGTTGCACACCGCGGTGGTGGCGAAGGCGTTCATATCACCGGCTGCCAGCTGGGCTAACGAATCTTCCAGCAGGGTAATCAGGCTGTCGCGGCGGAAACAGGTAATGCCGGATAACAACAGACGCTCAACGTAGTCCGGATACGCCGCCGCAAACAAGGTGGCCATGGCTGAACCGTAGCTGATACCCAGCATCATCACTTTGGGCAGCTGTTGCGCGGTACAGAACAACTGAATCAGGCTGGCGTAATCGGGCAGGCTGAGCTCAGGTGCCAGCTGGTCGTTATTACCCTGCGAGGGGAAGTCGGCCAGGATAACCGGATGGGTACTCAGTACCTGTTCCACTTCGCTTTTGAATGAAACAAAGCTCTGAAACGCACCACCGAGAAACACCACCGGGGTTTTACCGAGGTTGGCAGGTTCGCAGAACGCCTGATATTCAACTTTGTAGGTCTGACCACGGAAATTCAGCAACTGAATATGCGGGGCATCCCGTAACGCATTGGCGGAGAAGGTAGAGAACTGCATGGCACTTGCTCTTTTTGTTCTTATAGTGCGCTGACTCTAACCCAGTTATAGACAGATTGCCATAGGTGTATGTTTTCTTTACGAAACCTTGATTGGGTTATAACGTGTTGATTTTTATGGTAAAAATAAAGCCCGCTGGAAAGGTGCGGGCTTTGGCAGGACAAATTGGCCCAATCAGCGCTGTGGCAGATTGATGGTAAAAATAATGTCTAAGGGCGTAACGTCCACTTTCATTTCCCCGCCCGGCGTCTGTTGAGTTAACGCCGGATGATCGTTGGTGTTGGGGATACGGATGCTGAACTGATCTGCTTTCAGTTCATAGCCGGTCAGGCCGGTAGGAACGGGGGGCAGCGTCGACGGCATGGGAAATTTCAGATTGTTGTAATCAATGGGTTGACCGGCTTTCAGCCCCAGCAGATCACGCAGGTAGGCTTCACGGGCAGCAATGTTGGCATCGGTGGGTTGTGGCTGGGTAATGCCCGGTTGCTGTTGTTGCTGCAGCTGCCGGTCGCGCTGTTCTGACAAATACTGTTCAGCGGCCGGGGTCAGGTCTGGCCGGGCGCTGCGGTCATCACCCGGGGTGGCCTGGTTGCTGCCGGGCAGATCTTCCAGCGGTGCCACTTTAACGGTGGCGGCGGTGGCGGAGGAATTCTGGTTTTGCTGCGGTACGACCACCGTGGTGTCACGGATATAGGCTTCGGTCATTTCTTCCGGCGGAATTTCCTGAATATCGGCAACCGCGGAAGCCGCCAGCAGGCAGGTGCTGCTGAATAAGGTTAACAAAAAGGTACGGTGAGTGGTGTTCATGCGGATCTTTCCCGTTAATTTTGTTGCCTATGCTAGAACGGGCGCCTGAAACAACAAGGACTGCAGGGGCCACTTTACAAGAGTTTTGCGCAGTTGCTGTGCTGCCTGCACCGAGGCCCCGGGCTTGTCGGGGTGCTCCGGCTGCGGCACTATGGCGCCTGATTTTTCCGGATGACCTTTGCATGTCTTTATTTATTCGTCAGCTGCCATTGTGGATTGGCTTGCGTTATCTGGCCGCCAAGCGGCGCAATCATTTTATTTCGTTTATTTCAGCGTCTTCGATGGTGGGGATGACCCTGGGCGTGGCGGTGCTGATTCTGGTGCTGTCGGTGATGAACGGATTTGACCGGGAATTGCGTGAGCGCATTCTTGGTATGGTGCCGCACGGCGTGTTGTATGAGCGTGGTGGTATTCAGGACTGGCAGGGGCTGGCCAGTCTGGCCGAACAGTTTCCCGGTGTGGCCGCTGCCGCACCCTTAACCAAACTGCAGGGAATGCTCGGTCAGGGTGGCCGGGTGCAGGGCGTAATGGTGACGGGTATTGATCCGCAGGCGGAAGCACGGGTTTCCATTTTGCCCAATCATATTAAAGACGGTCGGCTGGAAGACCTGCAGGCGGGTGAGTTCAACGTATTGCTGGGTGATTTATTGGCCCGTCAGCTGAATGTGATGGTGGGCGACAAAATTACCCTGATGCTGCCCGAAGCGACGTTGTCGCCGGCCGGTGTCTTGCCACGGGTAAAACGCCTGACCGTGGCGGGTATTTTTTCGGTGGGTGCCGAGCTGGATGCCAATCTGGCGGTCATTCATTTACAGGATGCTGCCAAACTGGCGCGGCTGAATGGCGAAGCGCAGGCGTTGCGTATCCGCTTCCATGATTTATTTCAGGCACCGCAGGGCATCTGGCGCATGGTGAACCAGCTGGAGGGGCAATATTCCGGCAGTGACTGGACCCGCACCCATGGCAATTTATTCCAGGCCATCCGGATGGAAAAAACCATGATCGGCTTGTTATTGCTGATTATTGTCGCAGTGGCGGCCTTTAATATTATTTCCACGCTGGTGATGGCGGTAACGGATAAGCAGGCCGATATCGCCATTCTTCGCACCATGGGCGCCAAACCACGCACCATTATGGGTATTTTTATGGTGCAGGGGCTGGCTATTGGTCTGGTGGGGGTGGTGCTGGGTACCGTGCTGGGTATTCTGGCGGCGCTGAGCATTTCTGATCTGGTGGCCTGGCTGGAACAATTATTCGGTTTCCAGATTCTGAACGCCGATGTGTATTTTATTTCTTATCTGCCCTCGCAGCTGTTATGGAGCGATGTGGCAGTGGTTACCGGAGCCTCGCTGATGCTGAGCTTTTTGGCCACACTGTACCCGTCGTGGCGGGCTTCCCGGGTTCAGCCGGCGGAGGCACTGCGTTATGAGTAATTGGGTATTGCAGGCGCAGGGGCTGCGCAAAACCTATGTCAGCGGTCCGCAACAGGTAACGGTCTGGCAGGATATTGATTTGCAGGTGGCTGCTGGCGAAACCCTGGCCATCGTTGGTGCTTCCGGCTCGGGTAAAACCACCTTGCTGAATGCGTTGGGCGGGCTCGATTCCGTCGATGCCGGACAGGTACTGATTAATGGGCAGGATATTCACCGCTTGCCGGAAAACGCCCGCACCCGGTTGCGTAACCAGCAAATCGGTTTCGTCTATCAGTTTCATCATCTGTTGCCGGAATTCAGCGCGCTGGAAAACGTCATGCTGCCGCAGTTGCTGGCCGGTGTGGCGCCTAAAGCCGCTGCGCAGCGGGCAACCGAATGCCTGCAGCAGCTGGGCCTGGGGCACCGTCTGGAGCATAAGCCGGCGGAATTATCGGGTGGTGAGCGTCAGCGTACCGCCATTGCCCGCGCGTTGGTGAACCGGCCGCGGCTGGTTCTGCTGGATGAGCCGACCGGTAACCTGGATGAGCAAACCGCGCATCAGGTGGAAGAAGCCATGCTGGAGTTAACCCGACAGGGTGAAACGGCTTTTATTATGGTGACTCATGATCGTGAGCTGGCGGGGCGGATGAACCGCTGTCTGCAACTGCGGGATCAGTCGCTGCGACCCTTGCTGTAAGGGAAGAGCAGAAGAGGGCGGTCAGAAACCTTCGTTTTCAGCCGCCCGCTTGATACGGTTCAGCCGGCGTTTTTTCAGATTGCGCAGAATGTGCGTTCGCCAGATGATGTGAATGCTGAAATAACCCACACAGGCAAAGAATACCGCAGCGACCAGGGACCCCAGAAATAATGGCTGCCAGATGGCATTCAGTTCATACAACAACCATTCAACCGACAACTCCACCTGAAAGGTGCGGGTGGGGGTGTCCAGTATCCAGGCCCCCAGACGATAAGTAGCGTAAAAGATTGGGGGCATGGTCAGTGGATTGGTAATCCAAACCAGCCCTACGGAAATGGGTAGGTTGGCATTGAGACTGAACGCCAGCAGGGCGGCAAAAAACATCTGAAAGGGGATAGGCAGAAACGCAAAGAACAGTCCGGCGACAAAGGCTCTGGCGACCGAATGACGATTGATGTGCCAAAGATTCGGGCGGGCAAACAGAGGATGCAGAAAGCGCAGGCCGGGGTTGGACCGTACCTGTTCCGGACTAGGAAAGTATTTCTGCAATAACTTTTTAGGCATGCACAACGCCGCTGAAAAAATGCGCGGCGATTATGCCGCTTACGCCAGGGAGTGGCAATGTATCTTTATCTGCTGTTGGTTACCATTGGATTACTGTCCGGAACCTTACTGACCTGGCCATTATGGCCGCTCTGGGTTGGCCTTGCTGTTAGCCTTTTGGCGCTGTGGCGCTGCCCCTTTTGGCGTACCCGGTCTCAGCCTTTATTGTGGTTGTTGTGCTGGCTGGCCGGTGCCAGCTGGTCGTCCTTATGGCTGGAAGAACGGCTGGCGCAACGCCTGCCGGCGGCACAGGACCGCAGCCTGGCCAGTCTGCAACTGGAACTCCTCAGTGCCGAACAGCGTGGCCAGGTCTGGCGCTTACAGGCCCGGGTGCTGACGCCTGCGGCAACACTGCAACAGCAAGGATTACCACCACTGCAGCAGCTGCAGCTGAACTGGTACCGCACCCCTCATACCCTGCAAGCCGGACAGCGCTGGCAAGCCGACGTGCTGCTGCGCAGTCCGCGCAATTTTCTGAATAACCTACCGTTTGATTACGAAGCCTTTCTGCTAAGCCGGGGCGTGGATGCCAGCGGTTACATCCGTGCTGCACAGTTACTGGATCAGGATGCCCGTCCACCAGGGATGCGTCAGCGCTGGTTAAGCTGGCAGCAACAGCATGTGGATGCCGACGCCTGGCCCTGGGTGGCCGGGCTGGTATTCGGTGAGCAGGCGGCTTTCAGTGCCGGGCAGTGGCAACTGGCGCAGCGTACCGGCACCCTGCATCTGCTGGTGGTCAGTGGCCTGCATGTCGGCCTGATGGTATTGCTGGCGCTGGGGGTGTGGTGGCTGCTGGCGCGCCTGCCTTTATTAAAGAATGGGCAGGGTATTTACGCGGTAACCCTGCCGGGGCTGCTGGTGGTGGTGGGAATAAGCGCCGCCTATGTGTGGCTGGCCGGGGCGGGTATTGCGCTGCAGCGGGCCTGGGTAATGCTGTTGGTGCTGGTTTGCCTGCAATACAGCCGCTGGCGCCTGCGCTGGCCACTGGCCTTGTTACTGGCGGTGGTGGTGGTGCTGATGGTGAATCCGCTGATCTGGACCCGGCCGGGGTTCGGCTTGTCCTTTGCCGCCGTGCTGGCCCTGCTGGCTTTTTTTCAGGGGCGGCGCAGTAACCGCCTGGAAGCACTGTGGCTGCCGCAGCTGGTGGTGTTTGTGGCGCTCTTGCCCTTGTTGTTGTGGTGGGGGCAGCCGGTCAGTTTGCTGCAGTGTCTGGCCAATTTAGTGGCCATTCCTCTGCTCAGTCTGTTGCTGTTGCCGCTGGCCCTGGCAACAGCATTGTTGCCCTTTGCCGGGTTGGATGCCTTGCTGGCCGTGGTGGGTGGCTGGTTTTGGGAGCTGCTGCATTGGCTTAGTAATATACCGTTACCTTATTTGCCCTGGATGCCATTGCCGCTGCTGCTGCTGTGGGTGGTTTGGCTGCTGCTGGTGCGCCGGGGCGTGTCTGCCATGGCGTTGTGGCCGGCGCTGGCCTTGCTGTTGTTGTGGTTTGTACGGGCACCGGTGCCGCAGCCTGGTGTCATGCTGATGGATGTCGGGCAGGGGCAGAGTATGGCCTTTATCAGCCCGCAGGCGACCTTGCTGTACGATTCCGGGCCGCGCTTCTCCGAACATTTTGATACCGGTGTAGCCATTGTGGTGCCGGTACTGCAGCGGCATGGGGTGCGGACAGTGACGGATATGATTGTCAGCCATGCCGACCTGGACCACGCCGGTGGAACCGCCGCCATACTGCAGGAATTGGGGGCGCAACGGCTGTGGGTAGGGGAGCCGTTGAGCGATTTGCCGGCCAGTGCGCCGCCGCCGCAGGATTGCCATCAGTCCGGAGACGAGTGGAAGGTTTTGTCTGAGGTGCTTTTATACCGTTTTCTTATATTGCCACCGGATGCCCGCGCCCAGGTGCGCGACAGCGGTAACAACCGTTCCTGTGTGGTGCAGGTGCAGTGGTATGACCAGCGCTTTTTGCTAACCGGCGATATCAGTGTGGACGTCGAACAGCAGTTGGTCCGCCGTTATGGCGATGAGCTTAAATCCGAGGTGTTGGTATTGGGCCATCACGGTAGCCAGACCAGTTCGGCGCTGGTATTTCTGCAAACCGTAGCACCCGCCGAAGTGTGGATCTCCGCCGGCTTTAATAACCGCTTCGGGCATCCGGCGCCGGTGGTGCTGGAGCGGCTGGCGCAGTTGCAGATTCCCTGGCGCAACACCGCTGCCGCCGGGGCGTTGACCCGGACAACGACAGGCAACAGCAGTGGTTTACGCGAGAGCTGGCAGCCGCCCTGGCGCCAGCCTTAGGAATCAACGGCTTATGTCTTTTACAGAGTGCGAAGCAGGTCTTATCCGTAACCGCGCCCTGTGCTAGAGTACGGCCGCAAATAACAGGCAGGAGTAGCTGACAATGCTGGAGATCATCCAGAGCGGTGGTTGGATGATGGTACCCATCATCATTTGTTCCATTCTGGCGGTGGCGATCACCTTTGAACGGTTCTGGACGTTGCGTGCGGCAAAAATTGCGCCGCCGGAATTGCTGGCCCGGGTCTGGGGTTGGATGAAAAACAACCAGTTGGACTCCACCCGTATCAAAGAGCTGCGCAGCACCAGCCCGCTGGGTCGTGTATTGGCGGCCGGCCTTATTAATTCCCGTCATGGTCGTCAGATCAT
Source organism: Venatoribacter cucullus (assembly GCF_016132445.1). Classification (NCBI taxonomy): domain Bacteria; kingdom Pseudomonadati; phylum Pseudomonadota; class Gammaproteobacteria; order Oceanospirillales; family Oceanospirillaceae; genus Venatoribacter; species Venatoribacter cucullus. The sequence goes on from NZ_CP046056.1 coordinate 1,309,032, forward strand.
GAAAGAAAGCATCGAAGAAGTGGCTTCCCACGAAATTCACCTGATGGAGCGTTATCTGAACGCCCTGGGTACCGTGGCCGCCGTGGCCCCTCTGATGGGTCTGCTGGGTACCGTATTCGGCATGATTCAGGTGTTCTCTGAAATCATGGCGCAGGGCACCGGGCAGGCCAACCTGCTGGCGGGCGGTATTTCCGAAGCTCTGGTCACCACCGCTGCCGGTCTGGTGGTGGGTATTCCGGCGTTAATTGCGCACCGTATGCTGCAGCGCCGGGTGGATGAAATTGTGGTCTTTATGGAGCAGGAAGCCATTAAGCTGGTGGACGTTCTGCACGGTGACCGCGAAGTGGCCGATTCCGCAGAGGCACGCTGAGTGAACTTCAAACGACAGAACCGGGAAGAGGTGGCGGTTAATTTAACCCCGCTGATTGATATCGTCTTTCTGTTGCTGATTTTCTTTATGGTGTCGACCACCTTCACCAAGGAAAATCACCTCAGTATTGATTTACCCGAAGCCAGTTCGGAACAGCGAACCGCGGCACCGCAGGCCATTGAAATTCTGATTTCGGCCAGTGGTGAATACAGCATTAATGATCAGGCGCTGATCAATCATCAGCTGGATACCCTGAAACGCGGTTTGCAAAAGGCGCTGGGCGACAACCGCACCGCGCCGGTGATTATTACCGCCGATGCCAGAACCCCGCATGAAGCGGTAGTACGGGCCATGGATGCCGCCGGCCAGCTGGGGCTGGTCAATCTGAGCATTACCACCCGTCAACCCGGCAAAAGCGAATGACCGATATGAGTTCTGAAGTATCCACCAGGCGTCTTTACGGACGCCTGTTAACCTATGTCTGGCCGCACAAATTTGCTTTTTTACTGGCCATCACCGGGTTTCTTATTTACGCCGCTTCCAACCCTTTGCTGGCGCACATGATGGGCCGGCTGGAAAAAACCCTTACCAATCCGGTGCAGTCGGAAATTTACTTACTGGTCGGCACACTGTTCGGTATTTTTTTATTCCGCGGTGTCGGTACTTTTTTAGGTAAGTTTTTTATTGCGGTGGTCGGGCGTAACGTGGTGCACGCCCTGCGTACTCAGCTGTTCAATAAAATGACCGTATTGCCCAGCGAGTATTACGATACCGAATCCAGCGGCCGCATGATTTCCCGCGTTACCTACGATGTAGAGCAGGTAACCGAAGCCTCAACCCGTTCATTAACCACCCTGATTCAGGAGGGGATGACGGTTATTCTGTTAATGGGCTATCTGGCTTATCTGGATCTGACATTAACCCTGGTGTTTCTCGCCATTACCCCGGTTATTGGTGTGGTGGTAGGTTCTGCCAGCCGTTTCTTCCGTCGTTATAGTCGGCGTATTCAGCAAGCGGTGGGTAACGTGACTCAGGTAACCAATGAAACCATTAATGGTTACCGCGAAGTGCGCACCTACGGAGCCGTGGGACTGGAACAAAAACGCTTTGAAAAGGCCAGCGATTACAACCGCCGTCAGGCGCTGAAATTCGGCCTGACCGATGCCATTAACGTACCGCTGAGCCAGCAGATTGTGGCGTTTGGTCTGGGCGTGATGATTTATATTATGTTCCAGCGGGTATCTGCCGGCACCATGGACAGTGCTCAGTTTCTGCAATTTATTACCGCCGCCGCGTTAATTGCCAAACCGCTGCGCAGCGTTACCGATGTGAACGGCATGATTCAGAAGGGCGTAGCGGCGGCCGGTTCAGTGTTCGGTGTTCTGGATATGCCGGCCGAGCAGGACACCGGCAGCCATGAACTGGAACAGGTAAAAGGGCGGGTTAGCTTTGACAATGTCCGTTTGCGTTACAGCAGCGCCGGACAAGACGCTTTGCGCGGTATCAGCCTGACCGTTGAACCCGGCACCTCGGTGGCACTGGTAGGCCGTTCCGGCAGCGGTAAAACCACCCTGGTCAGTTTATTGCCGCGTTTTTATGAGGTAACCAGTGGCCGCATTCTGCTGGACAATACGGATATCCGCGAGCTGACGCTGGAAAATCTGCGCGAGCAAATTGCCATTGTCAGTCAGCAGGTCACGTTGTTTAACGGCAGCATCCGCGACAATATTGCCTACGGTGCGCTGGCGACTAAAACCGATGCCGAAATTGAGCAGGCGGCCCGCGCTGCCCACGCCGATGAATTTATCCGTAAATTACCGGAAGGCTATAACACCCAGGTCGGCGAAGACGGTGTGATGCTGTCCGGTGGCCAGCGCCAGCGTATTGCTATTGCCCGCGCCATTCTGAAAAACGCGCCCATCCTTATTCTGGATGAAGCCACCTCGGCACTGGATACCGAATCGGAACGCCATATTCAGGCGGCCATGGAAGAAGTGATGAAAGGCCGTACCACCTTTATTATTGCTCACCGCCTCAGCACCATTGAAAGTGCCGACCGCATCGTGGTGATTGATGCTGGTGAAATCAAAGAAGATGGCACCCACGCTGAACTGATTGCCCGCCAGGGTATTTACGCTCAGCTGCATCAGATTCAGTTCAGTGTCTGATATGTCGGTGCTGCAACGGCTGGCAACACGCATAGAACATAACTGGTATCAGCCGGCATGGAAAAACGCCTGGCTGTTACCGTTATGGCTACTGGTAGCGCCGCTGGTGTGGTTTAAACGCCGCTGGTTTTTGCGCCAGCCGCCAGCGGCCAATACGGTGCCCGTGGTGGTGGTCGGCAATCTGACCGTTGGTGGCACTGGCAAAACACCCTTAATTACTTTATTGGTCGAACGCGCCCGCGCTCTGGGTTTAACACCGGCCATTATCAGCCGCGGCTACGGTGGCAAAGCGGCACAATATCCGCTGTTACTGACGGCAGAAACGCCGGTAAGCGCCAGCGGCGACGAGCCGGCGTTGTTATTCCGCCGCCTGCAGTGCCCGGTGGTGGTGGATCCGCAACGGGCCAGAGCCGCACAGGTTGCTGCCCGGCAGGCCGATATTATTTTCAGCGACGATGGGCTGCAGCATTACGCCCTGGCGCGGGATGCTGAGCTGGTGGTGGTGGATGGTCAGCGCAATTTTGGCAACGGCTGGTTATTACCGGTGGGGCCGCTGCGCGAATCGTTAAGCCGCTTACGCACGGTGGATCAGGTACTGGTTAACGGTGCGGATTTTAGCGTTGAGCCGGTGGCATTAATGAATGCCTGTACCGGTCAGTCGCTGCCATTAACCGCGTTGCAGGGACAAGTGGTGGATGCGGTGGCCGGTATTGGTAATCCGCAGCGTTTTTACCGCACCTTGCAGGGGCTGGGTGCGCAGGTAACTGAGCACAGTTTTGCCGATCATTATGCTTTTACGGCGCAGGATTTTGCCTTTGCACAGCCGCAGCGGATGCTGGTGATGACCGAGAAAGACTGGGTAAAATGCCGGGACTTTGCCGCTGATTACTGGTGGTACCTGCAGGTGGGGGCGATGGCAACACCGGCGGTACAACAGCAGTTGGACCAATTATTACTGCGTCTGGCATCGGGCCGGGCGCAACGCTCTTCGGGAGAACATCATGGATAAACAATTACTCAGCCTGCTGGTATGTCCGCTGTGCAAAGGCAAACTGAAATACGATGCCGAGGCCGCCGAATTACTCTGCACCTTTGATGGTCTGGCGTTCCCCGTGCGTGATGGTGTGCCGGTGATGCTGGAAGGTGAAGCCCGCCGCATGAGCGAAGAAGAAAAACTGGAAAAAGCCCAGAAAAAAACCACTGCCGAATAAACCATGATCCGGGTGTTATTTGTGTGTCTGGGCAATATCTGCCGTTCGCCCACCGCGCACGGCGTCTTGCAGCAGAAAATTACCCAGCGTGGCTGGCAGTATCAGGTGGAAGTGGATTCCGCCGGCACCGCGGCCTGGCATACCGGCAAAGCTCCCGACAGCCGTTCCACCGCGGCGGCTGCCCGCCGGGGTTATGATTTAAGCCCACTGCGCGCGCGCCAGGTAACGGCCGCTGATCTGGATTACTTTGATTACGTACTGGCCATGGACGACAGCAATTTATTTAACCTGCAGCAGCTGGGTGCAGCCCGGACTTCGCCGCAATTATTTTTGCAGCAGTTTGGTCAGCGTTTTACCGTGCGCGAAGTGCCGGACCCATACTACGGCGGTGATGCCGGTTTTGAGCAGGTGCTGGATTTAATCGAAGACGCCTGCGACGGGCTGCTGGCCGATATTGAACAACGCATGCAGGGCCAGCCATGATCATTAACGATCAGGATTTACGCACACTGAATACCTTGCAATTACCGGCGCAAGCCGAAGCCTTTGCGCGTTTTTCTTCGGTGTCTGAATTACTTTCCTTGCTGGACCGCGCCGCCGCCAATGGCTTGCCGCTGCGGGTATTGGGCGGCGGCAGCAATATTCTGCTGGCCAATAATGTGCCCGGGCTGGTGCTGCAGTCGGCCATGACCGGGGTGCAGGTATTAAGCCGTACCGCAGAGTATTGCCGTGTGGCGGTGGATGCTGGCATGAACTGGCATGAGTGGGTAGAGCAGAGCATTGCATACGGCCATGGGCTGGAAAATCTGGCGTTAATTCCCGGCACCGTGGGTGCTGCGCCGGTGCAGAATATCGGTGCTTACGGTGTCGAGGTGGCTGACTGTCTGGAAGCCGTTTATGGCCTTCAGCTCAGTACCCGCCAATGGCGCTGGTTCAGTGCTGCCGAGTGTCGTTTTGCTTACCGTGACTCGGTGTTTAAGCACGAATTAGCCGGCGATTTTATTATTACCAAAGTTGTATTTCGCTTAGCCCGGCGGTTTCGGCCGCAGTTGAATTATGGCCCGCTGGCGCAGTTGCAGCCGGCAACGCCACAAGGGTTAATTGATGCGGTCTGTGCTATCCGCCGCAGCAAATTACCTGACCCGGCGCTTATTCCCAATGCCGGCTCGTTCTTCAAAAATCCGCTGGTCAGTGCCGAACTGGCGCAGCAATTAACCGCGCAATATCCGGCGTTGCCGCGTTACCCGCAGGCCGATGGCCGCAGCAAACTGGCGGCGGGTTGGTTAATTGAACAGGCGGGTTGGAAAGGGCGTTGGCTGGGGCCAGTACGGATGCATGACCAGCAGGCGCTGGTGTTAACCACCAACGGCAACGCCAGCTATGCGGATGTAGCGGCACTGCGCGATGCGGTGGTGGCCAGCGTACAGCAGCAATTTGGCGTACTGCTGGAGCCGGAACCGCAGGTGTTCTGAGGTTGGGGGTTAAGCGTTGGGTGTTGGGAGTGCTTTGCGTTTTAATCCTGAATCGAATGACCATCAGGCACCGTTCAGAATATTCGCAAGCGTAGTCTTTTTCGCCGTGCACCCATAACCCTGAACGCTTAACCCTCAACAGCCAAAGACTCAGAACCCAAACTGCTCCAGCTTAAACCCGCGGTCGTTGCTCCAGCGAATCATCCAGCCGTTGTGGTCGTCCCAGTCGCCCAGCACCATGCGCCGGCGGGCCTGGCCATTATGCTGCCACTGGTGGTCAAACGGCCGGTGGGTATGGCCATGAATCAGCAGGGCAGTGCCGTGCTTATCCATTTCTGCGTCCACCTCGGCAGGTGTTACGTCCATAATCTCCGCGCTTTTCATCTGCTGGCCGCTCTGGCTTTCGCCGCGTACTTTGCGGGCAAAGGCGATGCGTTCTTCAATGCTCTGGCTCAGAATCTGCTGCTGCCAGGCGGCATTGCGGAACAGCGGGCGGATTTTCATATATTCGGTGTCTTGTGTGCACAGGCTGTCGCCGTGCATCAGTAATACCGGCTCGCCGCCCAGTTCGATAAGGGTTGGGTCGGTCAGCAATGTGGCGCCGGTTTGCGCGCAAAAAACCTCACCCAACAAAAAATCGCGGTTGCCGTGCATCAGAAACAGCTTAACGCCACGGTCGCTCAGTGCCCGCAACGCCTGTTTTACCTGGCTGACAAAGGGGTTGTCGAAATCGTCACCGATCCAGACT